>NZ_LZXY01000003.1:0-427563 GCF_001756615.1 Glaciecola punicea | reverse complement strand
CAGTGTCTGCCAAGCGTTTTTAAAAACATCAATAATACTTGTTTTCAAGTTTAGCAATAGCCAAAAGACATCAGTCTTTCGTAGCGCTCTTGCATTAAGGTTTCTTCGCTTAAGCTTTGTAATTGCGCTAACTGCTGCTTAATAGTGGCTTTTACATTTGCCGCTGTACTTACGTAATCTCGGTGCGCACCGCCTAATGGCTCTTTTATAATGGTATTTATCAAACCAAGTGCCTTTACTTGCTTTGCGGTAACCCCCATTGCTTCAGCCGCTGTAGGGGCCTTTTCAGCACTTTTCCACAGTATAGAGGCACAGCCTTCAGGAGAAATTACCGAGTAAGTTGAATATTGCAGCATATTCACTCTATCGCCAACACCAATGGCAAGTGCACCGCCCGAACCACCTTCGCCAATTACGGTACAAATAATAGGCACAGTGAGCTCAGCCATGGCTTTAAGATTAGTGGCAATGGCTTCACTTTGCCCACGCTCTTCAGCGCCCACGCCAGGATATGCGCCGGGTGTGTCAATAAAGGTTAATATTGGCAAATTGAATCTTTGCGCCATGCGCATCAAACGAAGCGCTTTTCGGTAGCCTTCTGGTTTTGGCATACCAAAGTTACGTTTGATTTTCTCTTGCGTGTCGCGGCCTTTTTGATGGCCAATGAGCATAACTGGCACGCCATCTAGTTTCCCAAGGCCGCCAATAATGGCTTTGTCGTCGGCGAAGTTACGATCACCTGAAAGCTCATCAAAATCGGTCAGCATGTTGTCTATGTAGTCTTGCGTGTAGGGACGCATTGGGTGCCTAGCAACCTGCGATATTTGCCACGCGCCTAAGTTATCAAAAATTTTGCGCGTGCGATCACCATTCTTTTCGCGCATTTTGGCAATTTCTTCTTCAATCCCCACGTCGAAGTCGCCGCCTTGGTTAATAAGGCGCAGCTCTTCTATTTTGGCTTCTAGCTCAGCAATTGGTTGCTCGAAATCAAGATAATGTAAGCCCATATTATTTAGTCCATTTTTTTATTAAGCCGCCAACTAGTGGCCACTATACTTGTTGTTAGTTAGGTTGCCAAGATGAGCACCGTTTACGCCAATTGCGCCGTTTTTATCGTTGGCGCAATTTACATAGTTTACATAATTTACATAGTTAGCTAAACGCAAGGTGCACGTTTTCATCGCCCAACATATGCTTTAACTCGCTCATCAGCTCATCTTCTACTCGTAGCGACCAGTTTACACCAGTTTGCAGCTCAAGCGCTACATCCGGATGCTGCACCTGAAAATGCAATGGGCAGGTGCCGCCTCTATATCGATAAAGTATATCTTGTAATTTAGACACGAGCGAGACTGAACACACATTTGCTAATAAATTCACCGTGAGGCGCTTAGCAAATCGATTTCGTGCTTCTACCAATGTCATAAGCTCGGTTATATTCATTGTAGTGCCCTCGTTATATCTGTCAAAGCTAACCTGCCCTTTTATCCAAATAAGCTTATCAACGCTAAGGACCTCTTCATAGCGCTCAAAAATGTCAGGGCTTACCCGCATTTCCATGCGCGCCGACTTATCATCAAGTGTGACCAAAGCCCAACGCCTACCCTGCTTATTGGTGAGAACCCGAGTAGCATAAATTAGCCCAGCCGTTGTAGTAAATACATCACGACGCGCAGGCACTAAATCTTTTATGACGCAGTCGGTGTAGTGCTTACACTCACTAATATATTGGCTCATCGGGTGGCCCGTTAAATATAGCCCCAAGGTTTCTTTTTCACCGTCAAGCCACACTCGCTCTGGCCACGGCGGTACTTGCTGAAAACTATTTTCACTTTGCTCTTGGGTAAATTCTTGCATGCCAAACATGTCGCTTTGGCCCGCTAGCGTCGCCTTAGCATTTTGCGAAGCAGCGTTCATCGCCTCTTTCAAACTTGCCGATAAAGCAGCGCGATGCGGACCTAATTTATCCAGCGCGCCAGCCATAATGAGCTTTTCAAGCACTCGCCTATTGATTTTCTTTAAATCGACTTTTGCACAAAAATCAAACAAATCAGCAAACAAACCTTGCGCTTGGCGAGCTTCAATAACGGCTTCCACAGGACCCTCGCCAACGCCTTTAATGGCGCCAATACCGTATACAATGGCACCTTCTTGGTCAACTGTGAATTTGTGCTGCCCGCTATTTAAATCTGGCGGCAGCACCTTAATGCCCATATTGCTGCACTCATCAATAAGCGTAACCACCTTTTCAGTGTTATCCATATCGGCTGACAATACCGCCGCCATAAACTCTGAAGGATAGTGCGCTTTGAGCCACAAAGTTTGATAACTAACTAAAGCATAAGCTGCAGAGTGTGATTTATTAAACCCGTATCCAGCAAACTTTTCCACCAAATCAAATATTTTCATGGCAAGATTGGGGTCTATATCGTTGTCAATTGCGCCCTGCTTGAAAAAAGAACGCTGCTTCTCCATTTCCTGAAGATTCTTCTTACCCATTGCGCGGCGTAACAAATCGGCGGCGCCTAGCGAATAGCCCGACATTACCTGCGCAATTTGCATAACCTGTTCTTGATATAAAATGATGCCGTAGGTTGGTTCAAGTATTTCTTGCAAACACGCGTGCTGATAAGTGGCGTCGGGGAATGAAACCGCTTCGCGACCATGCTTTCGATCAATGAAGTTGTCAACCATGCCTGACTGCAGCGGTCCTGGTCGGAACAATGCCACTAAGGCTATGATCTCTTCAAAAACATCCGGCGTTAAGCGTTTAATCAAATCTTTCATGCCGCGCGATTCAAGCTGGAATACAGCCGTCGTTTCAGCCCGCTTTAATAAGCTGAATGACTTTTTATCATCAAGAGGGAGAGTGGCGATATCAATCTCAATGCCCTTCACTTCTTGGACCATGTCTATGGCATTTTGAATAATGGTCAGCGTACGCAGCCCAAGAAAATCGAATTTGACTAAGCCGGCGGTTTCAACATCATTTTTATCAAACTGAGTGACCGGATTAGCCCCGGTATCGTCGCAGTAAAGCGGTGAAAAATCAGTTATGGTGGTGGGCGATATAACCACACCACCCGCATGCTTACCCGCATTTCGGGTAACGCCTTCTAGTATACGCGCCATGTCGATGAGCTCTTTTACGTCTTCATCTTGCTCGTATAGTGCCGGCAAGCGCGGTTCCACTTCAAAGGCTTTGGCTAGGGTCATACCTGGTTCGCCTGGGATCATTTTTGAAATGCGGTCCACAAAACCATAGGGATGGCTCATTACGCGCCCTACGTCGCGAATAACGGCTTTTGCGGCGAGCGTGCCAAAGGTGATGATCTGCGACACCGCATCTCGACCGTAAATCTCGGCCACGTGATCTATAACTTCATCGCGACGGTCCATGCAAAAATCAATATCAAAATCGGGCATGGAAACACGCTCAGGGTTCAAAAATCGCTCAAACAGTAAATCAAATTCTAAAGGGTCTAAGTCGGTAATATCTAGCGCATAAGCCACCAGCGAGCCTGCACCCGAACCGCGCCCGGGACCCACAGGTATATTGTTGTCTTTACTCCACTGAATAAATTCCATTACAATTAAGAAGTAGCCGGGAAATCCCATCTGATTGATAACTTTAAGCTCGATCTTTAGTCTGTCGTCGTACTCAGGTCGTTTTTCAAGTCGTACTGCTTCGTCGGGAAACAAAAATGCCAGGCGTCGTTCAAGCCCAAGCTCTGATTCTTTTACTAAGAATTCTCCCACGGTCATATCACCGGTAGGGAAATTGGGTAAAAAGTATTCTCCAAGGGTGAGCTTTACGTTGCATCGTTTAGCGATTTCAACGCTGTTTTCGATGGCTTCTGGAATATCTGAAAATAGCGAAATCATCTCTTGTGGCGTGCGCAAATACTGCTGGTTGGTGTAGCGTTTTACGCGGCGGGTGTCATCTAAGGTAAAACCTTCACTGATACACACACGCACTTCGTGGGCCTCAAAGTCGTCGCTGTTTAAAAACCGCACGTTGTTGGTGGCCACTACCGGCAGATCGTTTTTAGCGGCTAGCGCTACCGCCTCTTGAATATACGAATTTTGGCCTATGTGACCGGTTCGCTGAAGCTCAATGTAAAAACGATCGGCAAAGTGTTTTTGATAGAAACTTAACACGTCTTGCACTATCTTTTCTTTGCCGCTGGCAATAGCGATGCCCACGTCACCGTCCATTGCCCCCGACAAGACGATTACACCTTCACTATACTTGGCGAGTATGTCTTGCGTGACGACTACTTTATGTTGAATATGCCCCTGTAGGTAGGCGTCTGATATACAGTTGGTGATATTTCGGTAGCCTTTTTCATTCATGGCTAACAAACAAACTTGCACAATTTGACTGTCTTTACTGTCTGCCCGAGAGGCCGACTTATTTGTGCTTAGCGACTCATTTAATAGATAAATATCACAGCCTACAAGAGGCTTAATGCCTTTTTCCTTGGCGGCAGAATAAAATTTCACCAAACCACACATGTTCATCAAATCGGTCAAAGCTAGCGTTTTACTGCCTGCGTTCTGGCTAGCCTCTAGAATGGGCTTCACTTTATTTAGACCATCTTGCATAGAAAAGTCGCTATGCAGGCGCAAATGTACAAAATTTGACGTCACGTGTGAGGGTGCTCCCTTTGTAAAAATTCAGCTAAGCAAATTTAGTCGTACATTCTACCTTGTTGCAGCCGCAAGCTGAACAGGTTTAAAACTAAATCGGTGTTGTTTTATAGGACCGTGTTGTTCAAGCGCTAAAATATGCTGCTTGGTGGGATAGCCCTTATGGCGTGCAAAACCATACTCTGGATAAGACTGGTCAAGTGTTACCATTTCTAAATCACGGGTAACTTTGGCTAAAATAGACGCGGCTGAAATTTCCGCATGCAACAAGTCGCCTTTCACAATCGCTTCACTTTCATAGCGCCAGTTAGGGCATCTATTGCCATCTACGCGCACAAAATCAGGTTGAATATGCAAAGCACCCACTGCTCGCTGCATGGCCAGCATAGTGGCGTGTAGTATATTAAGCTCGTCTATTTCTAAAGGGCTGGCCCTGCCAATTGACCAGCTCAGCGCGCGCTCTTTAATAATAGAAAATAGCTGTTCACGCTTTTTTTCACTTAGCTTTTTAGAATCGGTAAGACCTTCAATAGCATTTAAGGGATCTAAGATAACCGCCGCGGTCACAACATCGCCCACTAAAGGGCCCCGTCCTACTTCGTCAACTCCGGCAATTAGGCGAAACGTTAAAGGTTTATTGCCCATATTAGCTGTGTTCTTGTAAACTAGATGCAGCATTTACAGCATACGATGTTAGCCCTAAAACAGCCTTAGCAGACTCGACGTCTGCGTTACATTTTAAGCTTTTATGTATTGACATAAATTTGTCTATCATGGCACACGTAATTGCGGGGTCTTGACGCCACACTCGGTTAAGCTCACTGGCCAAATTACTGGCATTAACATCTTCCTGTAGATACTCAGGCACCAATTGCTCATTGGCCAAAATATTCGGCAGTGCAAAATAATCTGGCTTATACATTCGTTTCATCACCATGTACGTTATGCTGGGCATTATATAAGCAACCACCATTGGGCGTTTGCACAACATGGCCTCTAATGCAGCAGTACCTGAGGCTAGCAACACAACATTGGCCGCTATCATCACGTCTCGCGCGGGCTTCTTGCTAACGTAAATATGATGTTTGTGTATGTTTTCACTCAGCGTTTGTTTTATTTGCTGCATGCGCGCCTCGTTAACAGCAGGGATAACAGCGCGTAGGTCCGGCTCTTTCTCCTTTAGCTTTGCAAATGTTTCCAAGAATATTGCCAACAGTGAATCTATTTCTCTGGCTCTAGATCCGGGCAACAGCGCTAAAATTGGCGTGTTATCTGTAATTTCTTGACCCAAGTCTAGTAACTTTCGCGCTTTTTTTTGATCGACAATCAAGGGCACATCGTCGGCCATTGTGTGGCCTACGAACTTAAAGGGTATATCGTGTTTATCATAAATTTGCTGCTCAAAGGGGAGAATACCCATTACTAAATTAGTCGCTTTGGCTATTTTATGAATACGATTTTCTCGCCATGCCCATACCGTGGGACTGACATAGTGCACCGTGGGAATACCTGCTGCTTTGAGCGCTATTTCTACCCGCAAATTAAAATCGGGGGCGTCTACGCCGATAAATACATCGGGTGGGTTGTCTAAAAAATGTTTGACTATGCTTTTACGAATATGCAACAAGCGCGGCAAATGCTTAATAACTTCAACTAAACCCATGACCGAAAGCTCACTCATATCAAAGAGTGAACGCATGCCAAGCTCGTTTAATGCTGCAGATCCTATACCCTCTATTTCACAATTAGGCTGTAGGGCAAGAATTTGTTTAACCATGCCTAAAGCCAAAATGGCGCCTGAGGTTTCGCCAACAATTAAGCCTATTCTAAGGGGTCGAGTGAGCGCAGTAGAGCTTGCCATTTGATTAGCGAATAATGCCACGTACAGATTCGTTTAAAAAATCTATCAATACCTTAAGGCTAGGCTCAGATTCACCAAGCTTAGTAATAAGGGCAATAGCATCACTAAAGCTGTGACCTTGACGATACAATATTTTATAAGCTTTTTTGATTGTGCTAATAGCATCAGGTGAAAAGCCTCTTCGCTTTAAACCTTCACTGTTTATGCCCTGAGGAATATGTTTTGTCCCGCTTACCATGACATAAGGAGGAAGGTCGCGCAGTATAATAGCACCGCCGCCGGCAAAAGAATGCGAGCCAATGTGGCAAAACTGATGTACCGCGCAAGTACCGCCTAAAATAACAAAGTCACCAATAATGACATGCCCGGCAATAGTAACGCCGTTGGCAAACACGTTGTCGTTGCCCATAATACAATCATGCGCAAAGTGAGCGCCCGCCATGAGTAAGTTACGGTCGCCAATTTTGGTCAGTAGTTTGTCTTGCACCGTGCCTCTGTGAACAGAACAATACTCACGAAATACGTTATTATCGCCAATCTCTAGATAGGTTTCTTCGCCAGCGTACTTTTTATCTTGGCAGTCTTCGCCTATAGAGCTGAATTGGAAAAACTGGTTATTTTTACCAATCTTAGAATGCCCTTTCAGCACTACGTGGCTTTTAAGCACGCAGCCTTCGCCTATTTCTACATTGTCACCAATGTAGCAAAAGGGGCCTATTTCGACTCCTTGCGCAATTTTTGCGTTTGGGGAAATAACCGATGATGGGTGTATTATCATTGAAAATCCCTCATTGCACACATAAATTCGGCCACGCAGGCGCTGTGACCATCGACGCTGGCAACACCTTCAAATTTCCAGATACCACGACGTTCTTTAATTAAACGCACTGAAATGTCAAGTCTATCGCCAGGCACTACGGGTGATCTAAAACGTGCTTTGTCAATACCAGCATATAAATATAGCTTATCGCTATTACCCATGGTTTTAAAGCCTAACAAACCTGCCGCCTGCGCCATAGCTTCTAAAATCAACATCCCGGGGAAAATAGGCTCACCGGGAAAGTGCCCTAAAAAGCACTCTTCATTTATAGTAATGTTCTTATAAGCCTCAATTGATTTACCAAGTTGATAGTCGGTCACCCTATCAATCAATAAAAACGGATAACGGTGAGGCAGCAAAGCCATAATTTCTTTTATTTCAATTGTATTTAGCGCGTGTGCCAAGGAAGTCTCCTAATTTATTATTTTGGCATATCATTGCCTATTTGGCGCTCAACTCTTTTTGTCTATGGTTGAGTAAAACTTTTATTGATTATACTTAAGCTACAAGCAGGTCAATTACGCTATAAGATAAGCCTTTATAGGCCAAAAACAAATCAGACCAACATAAGTTGGCCTGATTATTTTCATTTATCGTCTATTTTGCTTGTTAAACGTTCAACACTGACGGTATTAGTTTGCTCTGCTAACTTGCTGCTGTACTTTTTCTGAGATATCAAACTTTTTATCAAAAAAAGGTACTGCATTAGAATTTAGCACCATATCGTAATTTTCTTTTTCAGCAATACTGTCTATTGCTTGTTGAATAAGGGCGAATAATTTTCTACGCTCTTCTTCTGTACGACGCTCAACGTTTTGCTGAAGCGGCTGGCCTATTTGCTGAAGCTGTTGATTAAGCGCATTTATTTGCCCTTCAAGGTCGGTAATAGCCACTTCGCTCATGGTCGCTCTTTCGCGCTGTAATTTTTCTACTAAAAAGTTACCGTCACTGCGCAGACGCTGCACTTCTTGCATTTGACTAGCAAATTCAGCCTGTATGTTCTGCTCAATAACCGCTACCTGTGGCAAAGACTGCAGTACTTGCTGTACGTCTACTACCGCCAGTTTTTGTGCGTCTACTACCGCTAGTTTTTGTGCGTTTGCTGCACCAGACATGCTTGATACTGTTACGAAAGCTGCAAAAGACAAGCTTTTTATAAAATTGTTCACTGTAAAACTCCTATACGCTTATGATTTATGCGTGTTTTATATTAGTCTGCGGATTATACCCTGCTTAGAAGGTTGATCCAATGTTGAAAGTGAAGAATTTTGCATCGTCACCTTCACGCTCTTTTAATGCTCTTGAAAAACTAAATACCATAGGTCCCATTGGCGATATCCACTGCAGCGAGACGCCCGCTGAGCTTCTGTACTGTTTCCAATCACCAAAGTCTGGCAGTGTCTCAATAACATTGCCCCGATTACTTACCTGCACTACCTCTAAATCTTTGTACTGATCATACTGAAACTCTGTATCCCATACATTACCCACATCATAAAACAGACTAGTACGAACAGAATTGTCAAACTCTGAATCTACGAAAGGGGTGGGTACAATGAGTTCTAAGCCACCAAGCGCCATGGCATTGCCGCCTAGGCTTCGGTTTGAAAGGGCAATGCTATTGGTCTCGCGGTTGCCCAAAATAGGCACTCCGCTTGGGCTGGTAATCAAGTTACTGCGAATAAGCTGGATGCCGCGCGGACCCACGGTGTTGTTTTCAAATCCGCGTAGGGTATCAGCGCCACCGGCGGTAAAATTTTCATTAAACGGCAGTATTTGTTCTAAGCCGTTTTCATCACCGTAGCCGTTTCCATAGCCTAAACGTAATCTTGCTAACACTGTCCAGCGCTGGTTGCGCGTTAATGGGAAATACCATTTAGCATCAGAGGTAAGCTTAAAAAAGTTCACTTCTGAATTTGGTGTAGTGGTACTAAAAGAGGCACGCTGCGAAGAGCCGTCACTTGGGAACAAACCTCGGTTCAAAGTGTTGCGAGTCCAAGATACTGAACCCGTTATACTGTCGTAATTAATCGGCGCATCAGGGTCGCCCGAATCGGCAAATTGTTCATAAAAACGCGTAGTTTGTACAAAAGGCTGCGTATTCGCCCCAAGCTCTACGCTTGAGTAGGTTACGCCAAAACTAATACGGTTAACTTCGTTAATAGGATAACCCAAGTTTGCGCCTATCGACCAGCGTTTACTGCTGTACTGAATAAGACCAAAATCGCCGCCATCAAACTCACTATAGCCGATGTTGCCGCCTAAGCTAATGCCGTCAATAGTGAAATAAGGGTCCAAATAAGTAAGCTGCGCACTTTTTTGATATGAAACCGTGTTAAGACTTATGCCGACGCGTTTACCACTGCCTAAGAAATTGTCTTGCTGCACCCCCGCCTGCAGGCTAAGCCCGGTGGCGTCGCCGTAGCCAATACCCGCATTAAACGACCCAGAGGCCTGCTCTTTTACCGTAAACTCTACGTCAACTTTGTCGTCTTGTCCAGGTAAGCGAATCGTTGCAAATTCAACGCTCTCCATGTAGGTAAGTCGTGAAAGCTGGGCTTTTGATGTTTCTAGCGATCGGTTAGCTAACCAACTGCCTTCCATTTGCACAACGCTTTGGCGCAGTACATCATCGGCGGTAACTTGGTTGCCCTTAAAGCTAATACGGCGCACATAAATACGTTTGCCTGGGTCAACACGCAGCGTTAATTTAACTGTTTTGTCTTCGTCGTTTATTTCAGGAATAGTGGTAACAGTTGGATAAGCATACCCAAATCGACCCAAATAATTAGCAATAAATTCTTCGGTAAAGGTGACTTCTGCTTGATTGTATAAATCACCTTCTTTCAAAGGCAACACTTTAGATATAAAGTCTTCAAAGCCTAATAAATCGCCCGACAGCTCTATTTCAGATACATTATATTGCTCGCCCTCGGTCACGTTTAGGGTCACGTAAATGCCGTCTTTTTCGGGTGTCATAGAGACTTGGGTAGACGTTATTGCAAACTGCAGATAACCACGGTCTTTATAATAGCTCTCAATGATCTCCATATCGCCGGCTAGGGTTTGCTGCTGATAGCGCGTTTCAGACAAAAAGTTCCACCATGGAGCATCAAACTTAAGCTCCATTTGCTTAAACAGTTCGTCATCTTCAAATACTTTGTTACCCACGATATTGATTTGTCGAATTTCTGCCGCGTCACCCTCTTCAAATAGTAGCTTTACATCAACACGGTTTCGAGGAAGCGGGGTAACAATCGCGGTTACTTCTGCATTGTACTTACCAATGCTGTAAAAGAAATCTTTTAAGCCAGTTTCAATAGATGAAATAACAGTGCGATCAAGTGGTTCACCTATGCGGATATTCGATGAGTCTAAGCTTTCTTGAAGCTGCTCATCTTTAATATCGTCATTACCTTCAAACACTATGTTACTGATTGTTGGGCGTTCAGCAACGCTCACAATCAGCACGTTGCCGTCGCGGTATAATTCAACTTTCTCAAAGTGAGTGGATGAATACAAGGATCGTATTAACTGAGTTGTACGAAAACGGTTTAAGGTATCGCCTCGCTGCACGGGCAAATAGGTAAGTGCAGCGCCCAGTGCAACTCGTTGCAAACCTTCAACACGGATATCTTCTACGACAAACTCATTTGATGTTTGTGACATCGAATAAGAGGAGGTGGCTACTAAAGCCGCTGCTAGCACTAGTTTATTACACTTCATCAACTATTATTTTTCCAATATATTGCTTGTCAGACGTTATTGTTTGTTTAGCATTAAATGTTTCGGTTAGAATATTCGTTATATATTGCGCAGTATATCGTTGAAAATAGCGGTGGCCATAACAGCAAACAAAATCACCGCGCCAATTCTCAACCCTACTTCTTGGATAGCCTGAGACACCGGCTTACCCGTCACCCACTCTACGGTGAAGTACAATAAATGTCCGCCATCTAGTACAGGCAGCGGCAAAAGATTGATGATACCAAGATTCACGCTAATAATCGCTAAAAATCCTAGAAATGCCACTAATCCATAGCTTGCATGAGCACCTGCACCTTGCGCAATTGAAATAGGCCCGCTTAAATTCTTCACCGAGAGGTCACCGGTAAAAAGCTTGCCTAGCATTTCAAGTGTGACTGTCATTAAACGCCATGTACTTTGCGTGCCACTCACTAAAGCATCAATTGGGCCCTGTTTCACTTCAACAATGTATTGAGGCGGCCATGGCTCTTGAAATGGACTCACGCCCAAATAACCTTGAGCAGCTTTGTCAGGCTTTTGCCCTAGCATGGCCGTTATGGTCACCAGACTAGCATTGCGAAGCACTTCAAGCTCAATCGTTTGATTAGGACGCGTTTCAATATACTGGACTATTTGTCCCCAATTTGTCATTGGAGTTCCATCTAATTTCAGTATTTCATCATTTACGGCAAGACCGGCATTGCCCGCGGGCGTATTTGGGCCTATTGCCGCCAGTCTTGTGGTCAGCGCTGGCGTAAACGGGGCAAAGCCTAAGGCGCCAAATAAATCTCTAGCGTCGGGGTCAAGCTTCCACCCTTCTATGGGTAATATTCTTTTACGCTCTAAGCCATTGGCGTCTTTTACCGTAATGGGCATACTGGCATCGCCGCTGAAACGCACCATTTCAATGCTGACCTCTTGCCAATCTTTTACGTCTCTTTCACCTACTCTAATAATTTCATCGTTGCTCATTAGACCTGCTTGGGCAGCGTAAGAGTTTGGCATTATTTCGCCCACGACGGTGCGCGATGTTTGCGAACCCAACATACCAACCAGCATAAGCGCAAAAATAGCGAATAAGAAATTGACGATAGGCCCAGCGGCCACAATCGCCATGCGCTGGCCGACTGGTTTTAGGTCAAAGCATACGTTCAGATCTTGCGTACTGACTTGGTCTACTCGGCCGTCAAGCATTCGCACATAGCCACCAAGAGGAATAGCCGCTATTATAAATTCCATACCGCTTGAGGTAACGCGTTTATAAAGAGGCTTACCAAAACCAATAGAGAACTTTAATATTTTCACCTTGCACAGTTTAGCGACGTAGTAATGGCCCCATTCGTGCACCGCCACTAAAATACTCAGTGCAATGACAAACGATGCAATATTCCAAATAATGGATAGCATTAGACAAGTTCCTTAATAATTTGATGCGCAAGAATACGGCTTGAAGCATCATGTTCTATAATACTGTCAATGCAGGTGAGGCTGCTGGTATTTTGTTTTTGCAAAGTCATATCGTTGACCGTGTTTATTTGCGAGAAGTTCACTTTGCCTTGTAAAAAAGCGTCAACCGCCACTTCGTTTGCTGCGTTTAGGGTAGTGGTTGCTGCTTGTCCGCTCTTACTTGCCTGTATCGCCAAAAAAAGATTCGGGAAACGCTTTTTGCAAGGAGTGGAGAAACTAAGGTTAGACAGTTGAGCAAAGTTTAATGGGCCCACACCCGACTCAATTCTATTAGGGTAGGCTAAACCGTGCGCAATGGGAGTGCGCATGTCAGGATTACCCATTTGCGCAATTACCGAACCATCCACATATTGCACCATAGAGTGAATAGTACTTTGCGGGTGAATTACCACCTCAATATCGTCTTCGTTAAAACCAAATAGCCACTTCGCTTCTATAAACTCTAAGCCTTTATTCATCATTGAGGCTGAGTCTATGGAAATTTTCTGACCCATTGACCAATTAGGATGAGCGCAGGCTTGCGCCGGCGTGACATGACTGAATTGGGCTAAAGGAAGCTCTCTAAATGGACCACCGCTGCCCGTTAGTAGCAGGTGAGAAATACCACTTGCTTGCTTATCACCGTAAATAAAATCACTCGGCAAGCACTGAAAAATAGCGTTGTGCTCACTGTCTATAGGTATTAACTGTGCTTTGTGTTTATTCACCGCATTAATAAACAGTTCGCCCGACATGACTAAGGCTTCTTTATTTGCTAATAAAATACGCTTACCGGAGGTGACCGCGGCCAAAGTAGGCAATAGACCCGCCGCGCCCACAATAGCCGACATAACGCAGTCTACTTCTGACGCACTGGCAATATCAATAAGACCTTGTTTGGAATGCAACAGTGTTGTTTTGCCGATACTGGCACCAAGAATCTGCTTGAGTTCCTTAACCGCCGCAGCGTCCTTTACTACGGCATAGTTAGGCACGAAGGTACGGATTTGCTCAGCCAATTTAGTTAACTGATTCATGCCCGATAAAGCAAACACTTTGAATTTATCAGGATGTCTTGAGATAACGTCTAAAGTAGACGTACCGATGGAGCCTGTGGCCCCTAAAATACAGATTTGTTGAGGGTATTGCATAAAAACCTAGACCATCCACACAACATAGCAAAAGGCAAATACGGGGAATGCGGCGGTTAAACTGTCAATTCTGTCCATAATACCGCCGTGTCCTGGTAATAGCCTGCCGCTGTCTTTAATGCCAGCACAGCGCTTAAACATACTCTCGTTTAAATCACCTAGCGCAGACACGCCAACGGTTAAGCCGCCAATTACCACATGTAGTAAAATACGCGCAGGCTCTACTTGGTAGTGTAAAGCGGCAAACGCAATAATGGCTAATGAGGCCGTAACACCGCCTAATAAACCTTCGAGGGTTTTCCCCGGCGACACATTCGGGCGTAGTTTGTGCTTGCCAAATTTAACCCCTACAAAAAAGGCGCCAATATCGGCGGCCCATACAATACCTAGTACATAAAAAAGTAATGAAGCGCCGTAAAATGGGTCGATATCGTATAAGCTAGTACGTAAACTTACAATGGCCACCCACGTGGGGATAAGCGTGAGTATGCCGAAGGCGCCTCTGATACTGCGGCTGTTTTTCCAAAAACTGCTGTAGCGCGGATAGGCAAGGATCATGAACAGCGAGACTAACCACCAAACAGCAGATATTTGCAATATTGCCTTATAAATCGGATTTAATTCGCCTTGTACCCAAATTTGACTAGCGTCAACGCTTACAATTAGCACCGCAAAAATGCCTGCAATGAAAATAGCAAACCAGCACTTAATTATACGCGTAGTAATCCCCGACATATTAGCCCATTCATAGGCACCCAGTAAAATAATGCCTGCGACAGCATACTTGAAGCCTTCTATTGGCAAAAACAAAATACCTGCTAAAGCCAGCGGTGCAAGCACTAAAGCGGTTAAGATCCGTTGTTTTAACATATGACGCTCTCATTATTATTATCGTTGTCGTCTTGCGTCATGATTTGTGCGCCAGTTAAGCCAAAACGGCGTTGACGACTAGCAAAATCTGCAATAGCTAGGTTGAAAACATCTTCGTTAAAATCAGGCCACAGCACGTCACTGAAATAAAATTCAGCATAAGCGCACTGCCATAATAAAAAATTACTCACGCGGTGGTCGCCACCGGTACGAATTAACAGATCGAGCTCAGGTAAGCCAGCAGTGCTAACATGGCGATTGAAAAGATCTTCGGTAATATCGCTAATACTTAAATCGTTTTGTTTTACCTGCTGCGCAATGCGGCGTGTGGCGTCAATAATATCCCAGCGACCACCAAAGTTCGCCGCAATATTTAAGCTTAACGACCTATTGCTGGCGGTAAGCGCTTCTGCTTTCTTAATTTTCTCCTGTAACTTTTGGTCGAAGGCCGAAATATCACCAATTACTTTTAGACGAATATCGTTCTTATTAAGCTTTTTAACTTCAGAGCGCAATACCAACGAAAAAAGATGCATGAGCACCCCTACCTCGTCTTTGGGTCGCTGCCAATTTTCACTGCTAAACGCAAACAGTGTGAGTGATTTAATACCGACTTTACGGGCTAAGGTGACCGCAGAGCGAACAGCATCAACGCCTGCCTTATGCCCAAAAGTGCGTAATTTACCCTGTTGCTGGGCCCAGCGGCCATTACCATCCATAATAATAGCCACGTGACGCGGGATTTTATCAAGCGCTTGACCAGCGTCAATTGATTGACCTTCAGGCTTAGCCAACTGACTAGACTTCCATCAATTCTTTTTCTTTGTCGGCTAGTGTACCGTCAATATGTTTAATATGATCGTTGGTAAGTACCTGTATGTTTTCCTCGCACGCTCTGGCTTCATCTTCACTAATGTCTTTATCTTTTAGTAAATCTTTAATATCGCTGTTAGCGTCACGTCTTATATTACGCACGGCTACGCGGCCTTGCTCTACTTCGTTGCGCACCACTTTTATTAAGCTTTTACGGCGTTCTTCTGTTAACGGCGGCAAAGGAACACGAATTGAGGCCCCTGCGCTCATTGGGTTTAACCCCAAATCAGATTGCATAATGGCTTTTTCAACGGCTTGAATAGCGCTTTTGTCAAATACCGACAGCGCTAGGGTACGGCTGTCTTCGGCGACTATGTTGGCTAATTGCTTAAGCGGGGTGTCAGCGCCATAGTAAGAAACCATGATGCTGTCGAGTAGGCTCGGGTGGGCTCTACCGGTGCGGATTTTAGCTAGCTGTGTTTTTAGTGCCGCAACACTTTTCTCCATGCGGTCTTGCGCATCAAGTTCTATTTCATCAATCATAATTAACAACCTTTACTGACAATTTCATTTTATATTAACACTATTTTTACGTAGTTGTACGAGCGCAATGCGTCGAACTTCAGCTTAATGCCTCAGATGAATTGGTATGACAAATAAGTGTACCTTGCGATTGGCCCAACACCACCTGTTTTAAGCAACCTGGTTTGGTCATATTAAACACGCGAATTGGAATGCTATGGTCTCGCGCAAGGGTAAATGCAGCTAAATCCATTACTTTAAGTTCTTTTTCTAACACTTCGCTGTAGCTCAAATGACTATACAATACAGCCTCAGGATTTTTAGCCGGATCGCTATCGTAAACACCGTCTACTTTAGTCGCTTTTAAGACCACGTCTGCTTCAATTTCAATCCCGCGTAAACATGCAGCAGAGTCAGTGGTAAAGAAAGGGTTGCCGGTACCTGCCGCGAATATAACCACTCTGCCCGATTTAAGCATTTTGATGGCGTTGGTCCAGTTGTACGAATCGCATACGCCGTTAAGAGGAATAGCTGACATTAGCTTTGCATTTACGAACGCGCGATGCAAAGCGTCGCGCATGGCGAGACCGTTCATCACCGTGGCTAACATACCCATATGATCGCCTACCACGCGGTTCATGCCAGCTTTTGCTAGGCCTTCACCTCTAAATAAATTACCACCACCAATCACAAGGCCAACTTCAATACCTAGTTCTACTAGTTCTTTAATCTCTTCAGCCATACGATCAAGGACTTTGGGATCTATGCCAAAGCTTTCGTTGCCCATAAGCGCTTCACCGCTTAATTTTAATAGGATCCGACGATAGGCGAGTTTAGGGCTTACACTCATGCGCAGTTTTTTCCTTTAGTTATAAAAAAAGCACCTCATTTGAGATGCTTAATAGTGTATATGAACAGGCTGTTTTACAAAAGAATGTTTTTTGCAAAACCACGTCATTTTAGGCTTTTTTAGCCGCTGCCATTTGTGCAGCAACTTCTGCAGCAAAATCTTCGGTTTTCTTCTCAATGCCTTCGCCCACTTCAAAGCGGACAAAGTTGACCACATCTGCATTTTTGCTTTTTAAGTAGTCACCCACGCTCATTGAAGGGTCTTTCACGAAAGGCTGGCCTGTTAAGCTAACTTCACCGGTAAATTTCTGCATGCGGCCAGATACCATCTTTTCTGCAATGTCAGCAGGCTTGCCTGACTGGATAGCAATTTCAAGCTGTATTTCTTTTTCTTTAGCTACCACTTGTGCAGGCACATCACTCGGTTTAACGTACACAGGGCTAGACGCTGCAACGTGCATTGCAATGTCTTTTGCTAGGTCTTCGTCACCGCCTGTTAAGATAGCGATTACACCAATGCGACCGCTATGTACGTAGGCACCAAGGTTTTCACCTTCGATGTTAATAACACGACGTGGGGAAATGTTTTCGCCAATTTTTGCCACCAGTGTATCGCGTGCTGTTGCGATTGTTACGCCGTCTAAGTCAGCCGCATTGAGGCTGTCAATGTCATTAATGTTTTGCGCAGCGGCTACTGCTAATATTTTGTTGCCAAACGCTAGAAAGCCTTCGTCACGTGCCACAAAATCAGTTTCAGAGTTAAGTTCTAGCATCGTTGCTTTGTTGCCGACTACGTGCGTTAAAATTACGCCTTCAGCGGCAATACGGCCAGCTTTTTTAGCGGCTTTTGCTTGACCTGACTTACGCATGTTCTCAATCGCTAACTCAACGTCGCCGTCGGTCTCTACCAGTGCGTTTTTACAATCTAGCATACCTGCGCCTGTACGCTCGCGTAGTTCTTTTACCAGTGCTGCTGTCACTGCCATTGTCTTATTCCTCAAAATTTATGTTTTTCACTGCTTATGAAGGAAGGGTTTAAAAAAGGAGACTCACGTCTCCTTTCAAAATGTAAAATAAAGCCTTAACTTAACCTTCGTCAGCTACGAATTCATCGCTTGGTGCCAGTATGTCTTTGTTACGATCTTCCAACACGGCGTCTGCCACTGCGTTCGTATATAACTGCACGGCTCTTATTGCGTCGTCGTTACCCGGAATGATGTAATCAACACCGTCTGGATTTGAGTTGGTATCAACGATTGATACAACCGGAATACCTAAGTTACGCGCTTCGGTAATAGCAATATGTTCGTGGTCTGCATCGATAACAAAAATCACGTCAGGCAAGCCGCCCATGTTTTTGATGCCGCCTAAGCTGCTTTCTAGCTTAGTCATTTCACGATTAAGCAATAACACTTCTTTTTTCGTTAACTTGTCAAAAGTACCGTCAGCGCTTTGTGCTTCAAGCTCTTTTAAACGGTTGATTGACTGACGCACTGTTTTCCAGTTTGTCAACATGCCGCCCAACCAACGCTTGTTCACGTAGTATTGACCGCATCTTAATGCTGATTCTTTTACTGCATCGCTCGCCGCACGCTTGGTGCCTACGAACAAAATTTTACCTTTACGATGGGCAACACTTTGTAAAAAGCTAAGCGCATCATTGAATAAAGGAACAGTTTTTTCTAAGTTGATGATATGTACTTTGTTACGTGCGCCGAAAATGAACTGCGCCATTTTGGGATTCCAGTAACGAGTTTGGTGACCAAAGTGGACACCAGCGTTGAGCATGTCACGCATTGAAACGTTTGCCATTATAGTATTTCCTAATTGTAGGGGTTATGCCTCCACATTCCCCTATCCCCGATCGCTGTTTTAAGCGACACCCCGGACATAGTGTCGAAATGTGTGTGAATTTTTAGTTATTCACTGCCCGATTGTCAGCGTTTTTTCTTCTTTTGAAGATGTGAAACGCATAGTATTCGAAAACAGCGCGCGTTTTATATCATTTATAAGGGCTTATTACAAACTTTTTTCCCCTAACCTTGTATGCTTAGTCCTACTGTATGATAATACGCTTATACAATTAATAGAAGGCAGCAAAGCTTTGGCAGCAACCATAAAAACAGCATCCGAAATAGAGAAAATGCGCTTCGCAGGCAAACTCGCCAGTGAAGTGTTAAACATGATAGGCGAACATGTGGTGAAAGGGGCAACAACTGAGCACCTTGACAGGCTTTGCCATAACTACATTGTTGATGTGCAGGGCTGCATTCCTGCGCCGCTACATTATGGCAATCCGCCTTTTCCAAAATCGGTTTGTACGTCAGTGAATCATGTTATTTGCCATGGTATACCTAGCGATAAAAAACTCAAAGACGGCGATATTGTCAATATAGATGTTACGGTAATAAAGGATGGTTACCACGGTGACACTTCAAAAATGTTTGTGATAGGAAAGCCCAGCATTATGGCTGAGCGTCTTATTAAAGTGACCCAAGAATGCCTCTATAAAGGCATTGCGTTAGTCAGACCCGGCGCTCGCTTAGGCGATATAGGACATGTTATTCAAACTCACGCCCAACATCATAATTACTCTGTGGTACAAGAGTACTGTGGTCATGGTATTGGCGCTACTTTCCATGAAGATCCTCAGGTGGTCCATTATGGCCAGCCTAACACCGGCGAAGAAATAGTGGCAGGCATGTGCTTTACCATTGAACCGATGATAAATGCCGGCAAGCGCCATTCTAAGATGCTGCCTGACAAATGGACTGTGGTCACAAAAGATAGAAGCTTGAGCGCGCAGTGGGAACATACCTTATTGGTGACTGAAACGGGCGTTGAAATTTTAACCCATCGTGACGACGAAACTATCCCTAGAATTATAAATCATAGTTAGCAATCGCCAGGACCAAAATAGCTGCCTCATCGACAATTAATTTAAGGAAATCCGTGTTAAATTTAAATAATATTATTGATAGGCTGCAAGACATTACGTCAGTGAGTGAAATAGCAGCCTTTAAAGGCTGCGTTACTGACAGTTTCAAATGGCTTGAACAAAACTTCTCAAACATACACGTAGACGAGCTTGTAGTAGAGCGCGCAAGGTTCACCGACGCACTGCTGTGCAAAGCGTGGCAGCTGCAAGAACTTGACCTTGTTAGCTCCTTAAGCTTGTGTGCGGTAGGCGGATACGGCCGCGGCCAAATGCAGCCCTACTCCGATATTGACCTTCTCATATTAACCGACAGAGCCCTTAGCCAAGAAGCACAAGAAAAAATATCTGTGCTTATTACGTTTTTATGGGATATAAAGTTAGAAGTTGGTCAGTCTGTTCGTACCATTAAAGAAACGCTTAAACTAGCAAAAAGCGATATTACAATTGCCACCAATCTTGTTGAAGCACGTCTTTTATGCGGCTGTAAAGACACCTTCAACGTACTAATCAAAAAAGTGAATAGTGAAAAAGTTTGGTCGAGTAAAAGCTTTTTCTTGGCTAAATTAGAAGAACAAAGTCTGCGCCATTCAAAATTTAACGGCACATCTTATAACCTTGAGCCTAACATCAAAGAAAACCCCGGGTGCTTGCGCGATATTCAAACCATTGGCTGGGTGGCTAAAAAACATTTTAAAGAATACGATGGTTTAACCCTTATCGGGCATGGATATTTTAATGAGCTTGAGCATGCCGAACTCATTGAATGCAGAAGTAACCTATGGCAAATACGCTTTGCACTTCACCTTGTAGCCAAGCGCAGCGAAAACAGACTTTTATTCGATTACCAGCCCGATGTAGCGCGCCTAATTGGCTTTGGAGACGGTAAGCCAGGCGTGGAAAAAATGATGAAGCATTTGTTTAGGATTGTGCGCCGAGTGAGTGAGCTAAACAGCATGCTGATGCTGCGTTTCAAACAAGACATTCTAAACCTAAAAGTGAAAAAGCGTGTTGTTATAAACGATGATTTTTGCGTTAACGACGGCTTTATTTCGCCTCTTAATGCCCACGTTTTCGCATCACCCCTTAAAATCTTAAGATTTTTGGATGTCATTAGTGAACATCCTACCATTGTTGGCCTAGATGCGGATTGTCTACAGCAGCTTCGTAATGCACGCAGAATGTTTCAGTCGGCGTATTATCATCAAATACCCGAATGTAGGGCGTATTTTATAAAGCTGGTGTCTAAGCCTGAATTTTTTGATTTAGCCTGGGATGTTATGTATCAGCACGGTGTACTGCAGTCTTACTTGCCCGAATGGGATAAAATTGTAGGCATGATGCAGTTTGATTTATTTCATGCCTACACGGTTGACGAACATACTCACCGACTGGTGAAACATATGCGCCAATACTACACTCAGCAAGAACAGTTTCCTCGCTGCAGTCGCATTATTAACAACTTGGAAAGCCCGCAGCTTATTTTTATCGCCGCTATTTTTCATGACATCGCAAAAGGAAGAGGCGGTAATCACTCTTTGTTGGGCGAAAAAGACGTGCATGTTTTTTGCGACCAGCATGGTATTAGTAAAGAAAACACCGCAATTATTGCATGGTTAGTCAAGCACCATTTACTAATGTCGACCGTGGCGCAAAGACGGGACATTTATGATCCCGAGGTTATTCGTGATTTTGCTGGCTTAGTGAAAAGCCAAGAGCAGCTTGATTTATTGTATGTATTAACACTGGCCGACATTCGCGCCACCAACCACAGCCTTTGGAACGACTGGAAAGCGTCTTTACTGCGAGAGCTATACTTGCTCACGCAAAAAGCATTAGACAATGGTCTGCAGTGTCAAATGACCCTAAACGATAGAATTCAGGACTATAAATCAAAGGCCATAGATTTGTTAACGCAAAGTAACGCTGATCTAGACGCTTGTCACGCACTTTGGCAGCATTATAATCATGATTATTTCGCCCGCTTTAGCCCGATACAAATAGCTTGGCATACGCAACAAATAGTCGAAGCAGGCGCCTTAGGCGACGACGAATTCATGGTGGCCGCGTCTAATAAAACATCAAAAGGCGGCACAGAGCTACTCATATACTGCAAAGATCGCCCCGCCCTATTTGCCCAAATTGCATCGGTTATCGACAGCAGAAACTGTTCAATACACGCCGCTCAAATATCGGTCACATCCACCGGCTATGTGTTTGACAGCATGATAGTGCTAGATAAGGATAACAAGCGCATAAGCAGTGAGTATCAGGTTAATAATTTTGTTAAGGCTATTCAAAAACAGCTGAAACAGCCCGGGCACTCGCATTTGAACTCGCGCAAAATGTCGCGTCGCATGAAACACTTAAACGTGCAAACTAAAGTGAGATTTTATTCCAGCCAAGACGACAGCACCCTCATAGAGCTAGAAGCCTTAGATGCACCGGGCTTACTAGCACGTATTGGACACTTGTTCGTTGATGTAAACATTACTTTGAAAATGGCCAAAATTGCGACCATTGGCGAGCGTGCTGAAGATGTGTTTATTGTCTGTAACAGTGAAGGCAAAGCGCTAACGCAAGAGCAGCAGGTTTTAGTCAAAAGGCTCATTAAGAACAAGCTGGACAAGCCAGAGACGCTAACACAAGTATGAATGTCAATATGAGCGGTAATATGAAAAGTAACAGCCCCGGTACCCTCAAGCCAACGAATCGAGTCAATCTTCTCATTCGCTACAGCGAGTGTGACGCACAGCAACTTGTTTTTAACGCCCGTTACGCCGAATACGCCAATCAATCGGGCTAATCACCCTAGCATTAAGCAGACTTTGCTAGGGTTTTATCCGTAAACCAACAATTTACCTTATTAAGTGTTCAGCAATCGCTTTTACCCACGGCACGACTTCTTCTTCTGGTGCGAGCGTTTCTAAGGCGTCTACTCGAAACAATTCAGCCACTGGCTTGCCCTGCAGCTCAGTTAGCAGCTCAAAAAACTGCTTGCCCCCGCCGCAATAGCTTTCACCATAGCTGCTGTCACCAAGGGCGGCAACGGCAAAAGGTTTGTTGTTCATAAGCGGGAAACTGTCGCGCAAATCACTATAAAAAAGCTCTAAATTAGGCGGCACGTCACCTTGCCCTGTGGTGGAGGTAATAATTAGGACAGATTCAGCGTCGGTAAAATCGCTCGTTTCAGGATCGGTAAATACTTCTGAATCAATCCCTTGAGCATTCAACATATCGTTAACTTCTTCAGCTACATGCTGGGCGTTGCCATATACTGAACCGGCAAAAATACTAATACTACTCATTGTCTTGGTCATTCCTTATGTTGGGTAATCGATAATTAGTGCGCTATTGCGATAAACACTCAAGCGCTCAAACGTGTTGGTATTCACACTAAATTAAAGGTTAGATATGTTTTATTTTTCATTTGCGATCACGTTTTGGTCAAAAATAGAGAAAGCATGTGTCAAGTCTGCATTAACAGCGCTTGTAAAGGTCATTGCGTGATGAGTAATAGGATGTTCAATTACCAGTTTAAAGCGACTAGCGCTTATGCTTCTTTGTTATTGCACGCGCCAGCATTTGTTTTACGATTAAGGGGCGCGCTGCCTGTACACTAAATAGTTATTTAACATATACTACCAGCATTGTTTTTTATCCCTTAAAGGTTTCTTATTTACATGTCTGTTTCTGCTTCAATTTCGACATTGAGTGAATTTTTATTGCAAGCACACACCCAGTTTCAGGTGTTTGATATGGGTCGTGGTATCCGAAAGGTTTCTAACAATACTTTTTTTGAGTGGGAAAACCAGCAGGCACCGTGCGCCTTTCCACGCCAAAATCAGGCTTGGTTTTGCATTGTGTTTTGGAACAAAAGCCTTAGCGCGCAGCACTATATGTGGTTTATAAAGCTGCCCCTTGATGAAAGTGGCTTAATGATAGGCGCCTCTTTGCAGCAGTTTTTAGATATTATTACACAGGCTTTAGGCAAGCACTTAGAGCATACCGGCAATAGCCAAGCACAGCTGCCAGAGAATCCTTACGTGTTTGTCCCAAGCCAACAGCAGCTTGCAGACTGCAATGCTCATATCAGAAAAGAGCTCAAGATTGAACGCGTGGCCAATGAAAAAGCGATGGCTTACTTACAGGCGCCAAATGCTATTCACGACTCAAAAGCATGGGAGGCCTTGTCGCTGCAGGATGTCGCCGATTTTGTGATTAACCCTGTGTTGCCCGCTATGTTGCCCGCTATGTTGCCCGCTATGCAGCAAGACACGCAGCAATACACGCAGCAATACACGCAACAAAATATGCGTCAAGATCTGCATCAAGATACGCTTGAAACCCTGATCGCTAACAACCTGAATGCCTACCCAACGCCAGTACTTACGTGTTTGCTGGGGAGTTTAGAGTCTGTTGAAGCAGGCCCCACACTAACGCAAGCTTTGATACGCTTGCATAGCGCAAGCACTGATGCAAATTTAGCGGCCCTGTGCTTAAGAGCGATGAGCGTAAAACCACAGCCTGAGTGTTTAAGGTATGTAGAACAGCTTATTGGTTTACACAACAGCGCCAGTGACGCTATAAGCACTACTCAAAGTAACAGCTCGCCAAGTCTCGAAACCTGCGTTGTTATTGCCGGTAGATACTGGCAGATGCTTAATAACGAAAATACCTTAGGGCATTTCATGCACAAGCTTGCGCTTATCGATGACAGCCACCAGCTTTTCAAAGGTTTGTATGCAGACCTTGTAAAAATACCCGAAACACGAAACAGCATGCTGCGCTTCATGCGCCAGCCGCAGCGTACAAAAGAAGTTTCATTGGCCATAAGTGCGCTGTTTGCGCCCTAAATAAACAAGCGCTATAAAAGGATACACAGTGGATTTAGCTAATATAATAATACTATTAGTATTAGTGGTGGTAGTGGTACAGTTTTGGCGCTTGCGCTCAATTGCCGAATTTATGGTGCAATATTCAAATCAATATTGTAACAAGCATAGGCTTCAGTACATTAGCCTAGCGCGCACCAACACCAGCTTCAGGTTTTATAAAGGGCGATTAGACTGGCAGCTAAGCTATCAACTGGAGTTTAGCAGCGACGGTCAGCTAGAGTATGCGGGCACCATTGTAAGTCATGGCAAGCATGTTATTAGCGTTGAATTGCCGCCTTATAGAATTGTGTCAGACGAGGCGGGTTATTAGGGCTGAATTGCACATATAACGAAGGAAGGCAGACGCGAGCGCCTGCCTTAAAAATTTTGAGCATCCCTCTCAGCTATCCATTGCTTAAATTTCATCCCGAAAAAACCGTTACACCCCTTTCCATTTTTATCCCGCTAATCCTAAGCAGGCAACACGCCATGTGCAGATCCCTTGTTCCCTTGTTCCATTGTCCTTTTGCATTTTACTGCCTGAGCTTGTCCGTATTCACTCAGATTCACACTTAATGTGTTGTCCATTACCATCCGCTGGCTGTCTGTTCCATCAACTTAACGTCCTGTCTTGGTCTTTACCTTTTTTTATGAAGTATCCCCAGGACGTACTCAGAATACCTTTTGGCCAATATTAATGGTTAACTTTTTTTAATCTACGCGTGTAAATAAATCAGCAGTTTATGGTTTAGCTGTTGATAAGTGCATGTTTATTATTGATTTTACTTATATTAGTGAACCTAGGCAGGGGCATAATAGTCAAATTGCCCACACTTACGTAAGAGATGACTTACAAACGTGTAGGCAAATATTGAAATGCCACTATGGCTTGCGGGGCCTAAACATCACCTTGCCTTTAATGTCTCCTGCAGTAATATCTTCAACAAGTTTGAATCCGCCTGCTTCAAAAAACGAAAGACACTTAGGCAAAGTGACTAGCACCCCAATGCCTTGTGACGTTTCATCATCAATCAGCAAGCCTAAAATGGCACTCATAAGCGCATGACCTAAACCCATATCTTGATAGTCAGGGTGCACGCCTATAAGCGAGAGCATGTGATAGTTTTGTGCGGGTATTTTTTCGCGCACTGTTTCTTCTTTAGCGATCATTTGCTTAGTGCCAAAATACCCAGCAGTAAGCAGCATTTTTAAACGCCAGTGCCAAAACTTACCGGCACCAAAAGTGGTGTCGGGCAGTGTTAAGCAACTTACCGCCAGTAAGCGATCGTCTTCATATATCCCAATAAGCGACTGTGAAGCATCCCAATAGGTATTAATCTCTTCTTTTATAGCGCTGCGTAAACGTGCTTCATAACCCTCTTTGTTGATCTGAAAAATTTCCATAAACAAAGGATCATCTAAATACGCCTTGTATAATAAAGAGGCTGCCACTTTAAGATCGTCAGCGCCTAAATACGCCGCTTTAATTTTCTCTAAATTGGGCATTACGTTAGCGGTTTTCATTTACCTAACCTTTTGAACAATATGAGTAGTAACTTAAGTGTAAACGATATACTGGCGCACTAACAATTGATTTACATCAAGCTTGTGAAGATAAGCTTAAATAGCATCTAAAGCCGTGCTGCCAAAACCTATCAGTTCGCCGTTAGCAAATAACACAGGCGTGCATTCATCTTTGCTAGTGATACCGTCTGCGTCGATGCGCTGAGTTCGATAAAACAGCACTCTATACTCTTTAGAGTCTTTGACAATAAGCTCATCAAAAGCAGGCACGCCCATGCTCAGTCTTACCATTGAGATAGCTGAACCGGGGCTAAGCTCGCTAATTTTTTGGCGATTTTCTTTTTCAATTTTGCTCCACGATGAATGGCTGTCGCTATCGTCTTCATAATCGTCGCCAATTTTAATGACGCAGCCCGACAGTAGTAAGCCCGTTAGTGCGATTGCAATTATAGTCTTTTTCATAATACGCCTCTTTTTTTTACTTGATATTGTGTTGTGTGAAATTGATGATATGCACACGTAAATACATGTGCTTCAAGCTTGCTGTTAACAACAATTAGACCACAATTAAAAACCCGTTTACTTTCATAGATTTAGCGATTTTAGAGCGAAATTGTGAAAATATACTTATGTAAAGTAGACTATTTAATTAACAATATGACTAATTATTCGTTTAAAAGTAACAATGACTATTAGTATGCATAACCAAGATGTAATTAAGGCCTGCGCTGAGTTAGTTAAGGCGGGCAAAAAACCGACGGTAGGACTTGTGCGGGCAACGCTGTTAAATAAGGTACCCCTAGCAGCGGTTGTAAAAGGCATTCAACAGTATCAGGTGAATCGAAAATTAGGCATAGTGATGCGTGATGACACTTCAAATGAGAACAGCAAAAAGAGTAAAGACACGCCTGCTGCACAAGCCACTCAGCACTTAAGCACCTGTGCGTGTGAAAGCAGAGTTGCGCTGCTTGAACAGCAGCTTGAAAAACTAACTCAGCAGCTTATAGCGTTACAAGCTCAGGTGCAGGACTTATCTGGGCCATAAACGCGCTTAACGACGATGCAATTTCACGCTGGGGCTCTTTGCCAACCTGCTCTAGCACAACCGCGCCGGTGCTTAGCATTACCGATAAAATAAAGTCTTCTTCGTCGGTTAATGCAAAAAACAGCGTTTCAGCCTGTTTTAAACGTCGCTTCATTAGCACGTGAGAAATCAGATTCTTTTGCAAACGATCAAAATCTTCTTCGTTCCACACCTGCAAGATAGTGAGCTTACCGTTTGCAGCGCTAGCGTTGAGATCGTGCGAATAATAGCGGCAAAATAGCGCCTGAAGCTCACTCGGTATGCGCAAGTCAAGCGCCTCTTCTAAGTTAACTAATGAGGCTTGCTGATCACGTAAAGACGGTTTCCAAGGCACTTCGTCGCCATCGTCAGCCGCTTCAATGTTAAACGATTGAAGACAGGGGCTTAGCCACTGCTTGTCAAAATACGTAATAAGCCCCATGTTATCGTTTGTAGAATGGTCGATATATGAGTGTATGAAGGCATCGAATACTTGTGTAAATGGGGTTTTTGAGTCAATGGGTAATGACATATAGTGCTTCCTGAGAGGCTAATAAAGTGAAAGGTGCAGCTATGTATAATAAAGCCACTTTGGCGCTATTCGCGTTTTATACAGCAGTGTATAAGACATAAGCTACTTTAATAGTGCATTACACAGTGCAAAAAAGTTATTTAACTTTGCGCTAACTATGGGGCATGCATGAGTATTTTGTTATTATACCCAATTGCGACGCATTTTCTAATACCCGCGATATGTTAGTTAACGACATACGCTATTTATACACGGAGAAAAGATTGGATCATTTAGTACTTGGCAAAACCACGGCTTATGCACAGCATTACGACGCCAGCTTGCTACAGCAAGTGCCGCGTAGTTTAAGCAGAGACACCATCAACTTGCCGCTTGAGCTGCCATTTACCGGCGTAGACACGTGGAATGCCTACGAAGTGTCTTGGCTTAACACCAAAGGTAAGCCTGTGGTGGCTATTATGCAGTGCGATGTACCCATAGATTCAGCCAACTTGATTGAATCTAAATCGTTTAAACTATACTTAAACAGCTTTAACCAAACGCGCTTTGCCAGTGAAGAAGAAGTGCTAGGGCTGATGCAAAAAGATTTGTCTGCCTGCGCGGGGCGGCCAGTAAAGCTAAGCTTAGTACCTTGTGCAGCATTTGCTAATATTCGCATTGGCGACTTGCCCAGCCATGCTAATGCAGACTTCCCCGCCTGCGTCATTGACGATTTAGACATCGCTATTGACGATTATAATTTGTCGGCGTCGTCACTTACCACGCATAATGAGGTGGTCAGCGAAACCCTTATTAGCCATTTATTAAAATCAAACTGCTTAATAACGAACCAACCGGACTGGGGCAGTGTACAAATTAGATACTCAGGCAAACAAATAGACAAAGAAAGTGTACTGCGTTATTTAATATCGTTTCGCCAGCACAATGAATTTCACGAACAGTGCGTAGAGCGAATATTTTACGACATACTCACCCACTGTAAACCAAAAAAACTCAGTGTTTATGCCCGATATACCCGCCGAGGTGGCCTAGACATAAATCCATTTCGTTCAAACTTTGAAGCGCCTTACAACAATGTTCGATTAGCCAGGCAGTAGCCTAAGGTAAATAGTGCTTTGCATCGGAATATATCGCTTATGCGATAAGATACACTAAAAAAGGATCGTAAATGACCAACACTGTAAGACTTAATCCCGTAGGATCGATGTCGCAGCTCTCGCAGCTTGAAATGAATTTGCTGGAACAATCTACCACCGACGACATGTACCAAATTTTCAGAAACTGCTGTTTAGCGGTATTAAACTCAGGCGTAGAACAAGACGATGCTGAAGCCCTGTTTGAAACCTACAAAAATTTCAACGTTAAGCTGGCACGCAAAGAGCGTGGCGTCAAAATAGAGCTGATCAATCCACCACAAAACGCGTTTGTAGACGGCAAGTTAATCGCCGGTGTGCATGAGCACCTTTTCGCGGTATTGCGCGACATGCTCTACATGAGCAGCAAACACAACGCTCAGTTCGATTCAGCCAAACACAGAATTCGCACGCCTACCCCCGCGAATATTGCCACCCACGTGGTATTTGACATGCTGCGCCATTCAGACGCCTTAGGCAGCACCGAGCCCGCCAACATGATTGTATGCTGGGGCGGTCACTCAATTCCGGTTGAAGAGTATAAATACACCAAAGCAGTAGGCTACCAAATAGGCCTGCGCGGCATGAATATTTGCACAGGCTGCGGCCCAGGCGCCATGAAAGGCCCCATGAAAGGCGCGGCCATTGGGCATGCCAAGCAAAGAGTGAAAACAGGACGCTACTTAGGGATTACCGAGCCCAGCATTATTGCCGCTGAGCCGCCCAATGCCATTGTGAACGAACTCATTATAATGCCCGACATTGAGAAACGCTTAGAAGCATTCGTGCGCATTTCACACGGCATTGTGGTGTTCCCTGGCGGCGTGGGGACCGCAGAAGAGCTTTTATATTTGCTGGGTTTATTGCTAGATGAGAAAAATAAAGACCAGAAAATACCGCTCATCCTAACCGGGCCGGCAAGTCGTAAAGACTATTTTGAAGCGATTGACGACTTTGTAGGTGCAACGCTAGGTAAAGAAGCGCAAAGCATGTATCAAATTATTACGGGGGATGCCAGTAAAGTAGGCAGCGCCTTAAATATCGCCCAAGAAGAGGTGTTGGAATACCGACGCAAAGTGGGTGATTCTTATAACTTTAATTGGACTTTGCATATACCAGAAGATTTTCAGCAAACGTTTATTCCAACGCATGAATCGATGAAAGCTTTAGATTTGAGTTTGGAGCAGCCTATTTCGTCACTTGCGGCTAATTTAAGAAAATGCTTCTCAGGTATTGTGGCAGGCAATGTAAAAGCTGAGGGAATTGAAGAGATAAAACGGCATGGGCCTTTTGAGCTGCACGGTGATGCCAGCTTGATGCGTAAAATGGATGTTCTACTTGCTTCTTTTGTGAAGCAGGGACGAATGAAGCTAAATGGGGCGCCTTACGAGCCTTGTTACGTGATTAATGTGTCTGATGCTGAGAGCTGATAAGCTCAGTATTCTGCGCCCTTGTGCGCGCTGGCTAAGTCATCTAAATCTGAACAGGTATAATCAAAGCCTTTGCCGTCAAACTCGTAGCTAACTTTTACCATGCTTGATTTTGCGAAGAGCTTTGCCTTTACGCTTTGTTTATCCCAGTGCTGTAACTCGTTTATGAAACGGCTGGCCTGGGTGTGGGATTCAAATTGATAGGTAATATCTGTGATCATGGCTACACTTTAATGGTTTGGAATAGTTTGAAATAGTTTGCTTATGAATATTTAGCAATGCTTGCGTAATTCTGTACCAAAAGCCAAGTATTAGAAAGGTATTTTCTTATGTAGTCTTTGTGATAGTGCAAATAAGCACTTAAAAACCAAATCACTATATAAGGATATACAAAATGAAATTACCAAATTGGATGATGCTGTGTGTTTTACTGCTTAACGGAGCAAGCCAGTATTCAGCGAATGCTGCCGCCAGCATGCCTGCTTTTTCAGACGATTTTGAGAAATTTGCTAGTGTGGGTCAAATGTTGGCTACCAGCAGCGCAAATAACGCTAATGCCAAAAGTACCACTAATGTTGCAAGTACCTTAGGCACTGCAATGGCGCCAATTGATATTAACAAAGCGAATGTGCAAGAGCTTTCAATCTTGCCGAGCATAGGCGCTAAAAAAGCACAGGCCATTGTTGACTATCGCAAACTAAACGGCAAGTTTTTAAGCGTAGAAGAGTTAGTTAACGTACGCGGCATAGGCCCAAAAATGCTGGCAAAATTAGGCGCCTTCGTGTTTGTTTAGCATTATTACATCTTTAAAAAGCTCGTCTGTATGAACAAGCCGTTTACTTAATTTGTTGATAATTCAGAACTTATATTGACAGTGAACATTAAAAATAATTAGAGCCGATATTTTATATATCGGTTTTTTAATACTCAAGACCTATGAATAATTTACACTAATGCTTCATTAACCATCTGATTGAGGAAAAGCTCGTTATGAGAAAAAGACGTCGACTATTCAAAGAACAAGCGATGCAGCTCTGAGATCTTTGTATATGGAAAGCCTAGAAAAAAATAATCCAGTGAGTTACTTTCTAGATTTATTGTCGGATGCAGAAGCCATTGGCGCTGCCAAAGAAATACGACTAGAAGAAATTAAAGAGCATTGGAGAATAGCCGCTTAAACCTTTTGACATACTGATATATGACCGTGCGCAAACACATTGTTTAATTGACGGTGATATTGATTAATATCATTTTATGAGATTGAGTTTTGGCTTTTTAGCCAGCGCTTCTTCCTCTTTTTCAGGCTTTAGCTGCGACCAAACCAAGTCACATATGTCATCTGTTGGGTTAAAACCGGTAGGCGCATCAAGCAATATTTGGCGAATAAGCTCATGGTCAAAGTTATGGCAGGCTTTATCTAAACTATCTAAAATGACAGATAAGTCATCCCACGTTAGCATCGCTTCATTGGCCATTAAAATCCGTTCGTGAAAGGTTTCTAAAACGTTATCGCCAATTAACAGTTCTTCAAACAGCTTTTCTCCTGGGCGCAAACCTGTGCAGGTAATCTCTATGTCACCATCTGGATTATTCTCATCTTTAATGTCTAAACCGGACAGTCTCACCATTTTTTCGGCTAAGTCTTTTATGCGTACCGAGTCGCCCATATCTAACACAAAAACGTCACCGCCTTTGCCCATAGCACCGGCTTGAATAACGAGTTGAGCAGCCTCTGGAATGGTCATAAAGTAGCGCGTAATGTCTTCATGGGTAAGCGTTATTGGGCCGCCTTCCCTGATTTGACGTCTAAATAGCGGCACCACGGAGCCTGATGACCCTAAAACATTGCCAAATCGCACCATGCAGAACCGAGTTCCATTATTTATTTGTGATTTGTCTAGCGCCTGAAGCACGAGTTCGGCCATGCGTTTACTTGCACCCATGGTATTGGTGGGACGAACCGCTTTGTCGGTCGAAATAAGTACGAAGGTTTCAACGTTAGCGTTAATCGCGGCGAGCGCCGCGTGGTAGGTGCCAAATACATTATTTCTGACCCCTTCAACCACATTTTGCTCAACCAGTGGCACATGTTTATAAGCGGCGGCATGATAAATTGTGTGAACATTAAATGACTTCATCACATTTTCAACGCGGTTAAGGTGTTGAACTGAGCCCATTATGGGAATAAGCTTCGTTTGCAAGCGATTTTTTGAAATATATTCTGAAAGCTCTTTTTCTATTTCATATAGGCAAAACTCAGATTGTTCAAACAACACCAGCTTAACCGGCTTGTATTTTAGAATTTGTCGACATAGCTCAGAGCCAATAGAGCCACCGGCACCTGACACCATAACGCTTTTACCCGTTATGTGCTGCGCCATTAATTGCGAAATGGGGTTTACTGACTCTCTGCCCAGCAGATCTTCAATTTCTACATCAACTAACTCGTCGGCGTTTGCTACGCCTTCCACCATGTCTTTTATGCCCGCCATGGTTTGTACTTTTATCGACAGATGTTCAAGCTGCGATATAATTTGGTTTCGTCTTGAACGACTAGCGCTTGGCAAAGCTAACAGTATTTTGTCGACTTTACCGTCGACAATTAAGCCTCTTAAACTAGAAATGCCAACTACTGGAATGCCTTGGACTATTGAGCGCTGCTTGGTTACGTCGTCGTCAATAAAAGCACTTACAAAATATTCAGGACCTGTGGTGAGTGCATTTGCTAACTGACGCCCGGCTGAGCCTGCACCATATACCACAACCGGTTTTTTGTTTGTACCTGCAAACTGAGCGATTAGCGCCCTTACGACTAGTCTTGAGCCGCCTACACTTAATAAGATAAGTGCAGCATAAATGAGTGGCATGGTTCGATGGATGTCAATTGTTGAGAAAAAGGCAACAAGTACTAAAGTAACGGTAGATAATAAGGTGCCTGCAACTATTGCCCAAACGGCTTTTGAGCTCATGTATCTTAGTACAGCGCGATATAGGCCCAGTCGAACAAAAATTAAAATACTGGTAGGCAGAACGGCTAACAATATAAGCCAATACTGAATATTCATTAAAGGCAATATTGAGTCTACACGAATAAACAAAGCAAGCCAAAACGATAAGAAGACAAAGGCAGAATCCACCGTTAACGTAAGAAGACGTTTAGCTTTTCTTGGTGAGTTTAATATTTTTATAATTACGTTTGAAGACAATTTACTCTCGCTATTATTTGCGCTCGTATTTTTAAAATTCTTAATCATAACAATTCCATGTCATTAGGAACTTTATTATAGATCTTTAGTTAGCAAAAACAAGTGATAATTTTCGGCTTTCTTTATTGCGACGTTTCCTGTTAATTCAAGCACATCACTATAATGAATATGAGTTCGTCTATAGTGCACTTTTTCAATAACTACAAATTTACCAACAAACTAAGTAAAAAGCTCGTTTGTATGAACGCGCTTTTTTAGTTTGCCGGGGTGGAAACTGCGATATGCAGACTACTTGTTAGCAAACATGTTAGTTAAGTATTTAGTAAACTCGTCGCCTAACTCAGGGTGGCGCATAGCATATTCAACGTTAGCCTTCATATAGCCAAGCTTACTGCCGCAGTCGTGGCTTTTGCCTTTCATGTAGTACGCATCTACTTGTTCATGTTCCATTAATGCATCTATTGCATCGGTGAGCTGAATTTCGCCGCCGGCACCGGGTAGGGTTTTACCCAACAAATCCCATATTTTTTCAGACAACACGTAACGTCCTACTACCGCTAGGTCAGACGGCGCATCTTCTAACGCGGGCTTCTCAACCATTTTGTGGATCTTTGCAGACTCGCCCGGCGCTAATGACTTGCCTTCCAAATCTACAATACCAAAATTGGACACGTCTTCTTGAGCAACCTGTTCAACCATAACCTGACTTACACGGCTAGTATTGAACTTGGCAACCATGTCAGCCAGGTTGTCCTTTTTAGGATTGCTGGTAGAGTCATCAATAATAACGTCGGGCAATACCACCGCAAAAGGACTGTCGCCCACTAATGGCAGGGCACACATAATAGCGTGGCCTAAACCATTAGCAACGCCTTGGCGCACATGCATAATGGTGACGTCTTTAGGACAAATTTGTTTTACGGCTTCTAGCAACTGGCGCTTAACACGCTTTTCAAGCGTCGCTTCAAGCTCAAACGAGGTATCGAAATGATTTTCTATGCTATTTTTACTGGCGTGAGTTACCAAAATAATTTCTTTTAAGCCCGCCTTCACACACTCATTTACTACATACTGAATAAGAGGCTTGTCGACCACTGGCAGCATTTCTTTGGGGATAGCTTTGGTTGCAGGCAACATTCTGGTACCAAGACCGGCTACGGGGATAACTGCTTTTCTTACCTGACTCATTTTACGCTTCCTACTTATTAAATTATTACGTCCATGAAACTTTGAATACTAGGCCGTGTTCATGAGCATTTTATACGACAGGCACCACCGACATACCGCGTCCAATTGCGTAGTACTGCAATCCGTGTTCCGATACTATTGAAGGTTCAAATAAATTACGACCGTCGAAAATAACGTCATCGCTAATTGCCCTTTTAATCAAGTCAAAATCTGGCGCTCTAAAGGCCTGCCACTCGGTGCAAATAGCCAAACAGCTCGCGTTATTTAAACTCGCTTCTTTAGTACCCATTAGGGATAGGTCGGGCCGCGAGCCGTATATGCGTTGGGTCTCTTGCATGGCTTCAGGGTCATAGGCTTGTACCTTAGCGCCCTGCTCCCATAATTTTTCCATGAGTACGCGAGAAGAGGCTTCGCGCATGTCGTCGGTATTAGGTTTGAACGATAGACCCCACAGTGCGATTGTTTTGCCTTTTACGTCGTTATTGTAATGACGCATTATATAGTCGAATAGTTTTTCTTTTTGGCGGTAGTTTACTGCCTCTACTGCTTGCAATACTTTGGCGTCGTAGCCAACGGCTGTTGCACTGCGAATAAGCGCCTGCACATCTTTGGGAAAGCATGAGCCGCCGTAACCGCAGCCTGGGTAAATGAATTGGTAACCTATTCTTGGATCGCTGCCAATGCCTTTACGCACATTTTCAATGTCGGCACCAAATTTTTCGGCAAGGTTTGCCATTTCGTTCATGAAACTAATTTTGGTGGCCAGCATGCAGTTTGCGGCGTATTTAGTCAGCTCAGCGCTGCGTACGTCCATTATAATTATTTTGTCGTGGTTTCTGTTGAAGGGTGCGTAAAGCTCGCGAAGCTTCTTTTCAGAGCGCTCGCTTGTGGTGCCTAGTATAATTCGGTCGGGACGCATACAGTCGTTAACAGCAGCGCCTTCTTTGAGGAATTCGGGGTTTGAGACCACGTCAAATGACACATCTTTGCCATTTTTTTTCAATACTTCAGTAATTTTAGCTGTAACCTTGTCGGCGGTGCCTACGGGAACAGTGGACTTATTTATAATAATTTTATGAGACTGCATGTTAGCAGCAACGGAACTGGCTACCGCTAATACGTATTTTAAATCAGCTGAACCGTCTTCATCAGGTGGTGTACCTACAGCTATGAAAATGACATCACCGTGTTTTATACCTTGCGCAGCGTCTGTAGTGAAAACGACTCTTCCGGCTTCGAAGTTACTATTTACTAGTGGCGTTAAGCCTGGCTCATAGATTGGGATAATACCTTTTTTTAAGTTATTAACTTTATTTTGGTCTACGTCTACGCATACAACATCGTGGCCTACTTCGGCTAAAACGGCAGCTTGTACAAGGCCAACATAGCCTATGCCGAAAACGGTTACTTTCATTTGTGGATCCTATATAAGATGAATTAGTACACCAACCCCAGCTTGGAATTTGCTATTGATATACTTGACAAATTTCTGAAGTAATAGCAAAAAAATTTGCGAGCTCTATTAGTGAAGCGTTGCTGTTCTATACCCTGAAACGCGTACCTACAATTGTGGAACACTTAAATGCTATTACTTAATTAGATTTAGTTTTGGCTTTTTCACCGACTCGGCCTCTTGCTCTTGCTTTCGCTGTGACCACACTAGATCGCAAATGCCGTCGGTTGGGTTAAACCCTATAGGCGCGTCTAGCAGAATTTGGCGAATAACCTCATGATCAAAATCATGACAAGCTTTATCTAGATTTTCTAAAATAACAGATAAATCTTCCCACGTTAACATGGCCTCATTTACCATTAGAATTCGCTCGTGAAATGTTTCTAAAACGTTATCACCAATTAGGAGCTCTTCAAATAGCTTTTCGCCTGGTCGTAAACCGGTACATTTAATTTCGATATCACCGTCTGGGTTATATTCATCCTTAACGTTTAAACCAGACAACCTAACCATTTTCTCAGCTAAGTCTTTAATTCGGACAGATTCCCCCATATCTAGTACAAAAACTTCACCGCCTTTGCCCATTGCGCCAGCTTGAATAACAAGTTGAGCTGCTTCTGGAATGGTCATAAAGTAACGGGTAATATCTTTATGGGTCAGTGTTATTGGGCCACCTTCCCTAATTTGTCGTCGAAATAAGGGAACGACAGAGCCAGATGAGCCTAATACATTGCCAAAACGGACCATGCAAAAACGTGTTCCTGTATTCACACTGGATTTATCAAGAGCCTGTAAAACGAGTTCGGCCATACGTTTACTTGCGCCCATCGTATTAGTGGGCCGGACAGCTTTGTCTGTAGATATTAAGACGAAGGTTTCAACATTAGAATTTATTGCAGCACGGGCAGTATAGTAAGTGCCAAAGACATTATTCCGAACACCTTCAACCACGTTTTGTTCTACTAGCGGCACGTGTTTGTATGCTGCCGCATGGTAAATAGTGTGCACGTTGAAGGACTTCATCACATTTTCTACACGATTGATGCGCTGCACTGAGCCCATTATCGGGTAGAGTTTAGTATATAGACCATTCTTCAAAATATACTCAGAAAGCTCTTTTTCAATTTCGTAGAGGCCAAACTCAGATAGCTCGAATAAAACTAATTTGACAGGTTTGTATTTGAGAATTTGTCGACATAACTCAGAACCAATCGAACCACCCGCGCCCGACACCATGACATTTTTGCCAGTTATGTGTTGTGCCATTAATTGAGAAATAGGATTTACCGGCTCTCTGCCGAGTAAGTCCTCAATTTCGACATCGACTAATTCATCGCTAGATGCTATTCCTTCTACCACATCTTTAATACCCGGTGTGGTTTGTACTTTTACCGACATATGTTCAAGTTGAGTTATAATCTGGTTACGTCGTGTGCGACTAACACTTGGTAAGGCTAATAGTATTTTATGGACCTTGCAATCGGCAATTAAGCTTCTTAAGTTTGCCAAGTCAACTACTGGAATCCCTTGTATTATTGACCGCTGCTTCGAAATGTCATCATCAATAAACGCCGTAACGAAATACTCAGGGCCAGCAGCGAGGCCATTAGCCAACTGGCGTCCAGCAGAACCAGCCCCATAGATAACGACTGGTCTCTTATTAGTAACTGCAAACTGAGCAATTAGTGCTCTTACGACAAGTCTTGAGCCTCCTACACTCAACAAAATAAATGCTGCGTAAATAAGAGGCATGGTACGTGGAATCGGGATTGTTGAGAAAAAAGCAACTAATACTAAGGCTGAGGTAGATAACAAAGCCCCGGCTACTATAGCCCAAACAGCCTTGGAACTCATATACCTTAGAACTGCCCGATACAGACCTAATCTGATAAAAATCAAAATACTGATTGGAAGAACAGCCAATAATATAAGCCAATATTGAACGTTCACAAGTGGATATGTAGAATCTAAACGTATAAATAAAGCTGTCCAAAACGAAAGAAACAAAAACACAGCATCGACAGATAACGTAATTAAACGTTTAGCTTTTCTTGATGAGTTTAATATCATTACAATCACGTTCGAAGACAAATTGGTCTCGCTGTTTTTGGCACTTAAATTTTGTACTTTTTTATTCATAACACATCCATGTAGACCGAGGTTCAAGTATAATTACATACTTAGCAAAAACAAGTACTAAATTTGCTGCTCTCTGTTCACTTTTGGCTTGAGAACTTTCACCTAAAAACGGCTGAAAAAAGCTCATTCCCTTGAAATTTATCGACATTGATAACGTTGAAATACACCGGGCTAAAGTTTGCACCGAGTAATAAATACGCAAATTTCAATACTCTTCATTTATGTTGTGCTCACCTTAACAAAAGACCATAATTTAGCCTTATAAATACTAGCCTAGTTAAAGAAAGGCCGCTAAAATGCTAAAAAAAAATCAATCCCTCTTCCCTTACTACCAAAATTAATCTCTACAATTTCCAGTCTTAATTGACTAATTAAAGGCTACCTACAGCCGCTAGCGCTACAGCAGACTGATAAATTATCTGCGTAATTCCCTGCCAAAGTGTTATATTGTCGTAGTTAGTAACATTTCTAGGAACAACAATTGTATCTCCCGGCTGCAACAATTGTTCAGACGTACCAGCAAACCAAAAATCCCTATCGGGTATTTTTACAGAACCATTAGCTTTAACTATATACAATTTCGACGCATCTCCAAAATCACGAACGCCACCAGCAAGTTCAATATAATCGTTCACAGACAATTTCTTATCGAACCTAAAGGTTGTAGCAACAAAAACTTCTCCAATAATAGATATTGCCGGCGTTATATTAGGAACAAGTAAAACATCACCGTCTTTTAAGGTAAAATCCTCGGCAATATTGCCAGAGACGATTGCAGGCAAATCAATAACAAACCTACCTAAAGGTTCTACCTCAGCTAGATCATCTAGCACTTTAGTCGCATTATCGTAATCAATAGTTCTGGAAAACTGACCGCTGCTCAAATTGTTATTAGCAAGCTGTTGCCTAAGGTCATCTAACGCTTTATCTATATTTTCACGCTCCTTTTGTTTTAGCTCTTCTCGCGAAAACACAGCTGCATTCGCAGTAGCATCATCCGTAAGCCCGCCGGCTCTGGCGATTACACTCGATAGAGTTTCGCCACTCGCGATTTGATAAGTTCCAGGGAAAACAACTTCACCTTTTAACTCTACAGAGTTATTTTCAAACCACTGCGGAATTCTCGACACGCTTAGAATGTCTTTAGACACAAGTTTGACCTGCTGGTGATAAGGCATAAGCATTTGACTTATTAAATTTATCTGTCTATGTATGATGTTTGACTTGCCATTTTCTACTGTCAAGGATGTAATTTCTGCCGCTTCTAAGTGAGCCGATTCAGTTAGCCCGCCTGCGGCATTCAGAACTGACTGTAAATTATCTTGAACCGCAATTGGATAAATCCCAGGATAGTTTACTTGACCGTTGACCTCAATAAGCTGCACAGGATGCTTCTCAGACGCTTCACTTTTCAATCTAGATATTAAAGGCGCCAGCAGTGCTTTTCTGGAAAAATCGGTAGTGGGTTCTTTGGTAAAAGCGTTTGTAGTAAACCTGTTTTTTTCAAACTCTTGTAAAAAGTCTTCCTCTTCGTTTTGCATTTCATCTTGTGAGGTGTCCAAACTGGCTTCTACAATTTGACTTTCAACGCCAGATACAACGTCTTCGGCAACGCGGCTAAAAATTATGACCTCGTCATATGCAGTAAGAAGTATGTTGTGGGCGCCAGATAAAATCTCAGCGGGCTTAAACTGAATCACGGTAGTTTTGTTAGCAAACCTTTGTTTCCTAACAATAAGGCCATAATTTAAATCGGTGTTAGAATAAAGCGTTTGTTTTGTAATAATATCGGCTAATGATATATTATTGTCTGCCACTAAAGAAGGAACGTTTATAGCGCCATTGACCAAGATAGCGTTTTGAAATTCTAGATTCGCCGAAGGAACGCGAAGAAAATCTCCACTAATCAGCGACTTCTCATTGGCGAGCGGCGATAACGTGTCAACCGAAAAAATCGTTAAACCACTTCCAGGGATGTTTCTGACAAGTTGCAGTGATTCAGCATCACCGCTGGGCAAAATGCCACCGGCTAGCGCTACTAAATCAGTCACCGTTTCTTCTACTGTTAACTCATATATAGCAGGCCTTCTTACTTCGCCATCTATAGACACAATATTTTGAGCGGTAGGCACAAATATCACATCACCTTGCTCCAAGCGCGCGTCGTTTCTTGTGTTGCCTCTTACAATTAGATCGTATAAATCAAAAGTAGCGACTGTTTGACCGCCTCGCTTTAATTGTATATTCCGAAGCGAGCCGATTTCGTTTACGCCACCACTGTTGATAAGTGCAGTAGTAATAGTAGATAGCCCGCCAACGATTAAGGGACCGGGCTTAAGCACTTCTCCTACTAAAAAAATTTGTATGGTTCGTATTTGCCCCATAGATACAAAGGCTGAAACTCCTATTTTTTGTTGCTCATACTTTTCTTTGACTAACTGCTTTAACTCTTGAAAGCTAATACCTGAAACTTCTAAAGGACCTAAATCTGGTAAGTTGATGTTACCTTCACCACTTACTTCTAAGTTAAACTCGCCGGTTTCTTTCCCAAAAATTTGGAGTTTTACAGAATCTCCTGGACCCACAATGTAATTAGAAGGAACAGGCATGTTTGCAATAGATCTGACTGCCTCTTCTCTGTTTTGAAAAATATCATAGCCAAAAGGTTTGAGTTTTGCTGCATCTTCTTCAACAATACTTTGCTTAGATAGCGAATCGGCTATTTCCTCGTTATTTAATTTTCTGGTAATAAAATCGACTTCTTGCTCAGTATTATTACTGCGGTTTTGATTTGAATTTTGATCATTTAGCAAGGATATATCGAAGCCCATCTGTTTGGAAAGCCTTTGCTGTTCCTGCAATGGAAGATTTTTGAACTGTTGAATTTGCTGTTCTGAGGGCACAAACGACTGAGCATCCGCGTTCAGTGATACACATACAGCAAAGATAAGGATTAAAGAGCAGTAAAGACTAATTTTTTTCATAGGACCCAAATAACATGTATACATTTATGTTGCGTAACAAATTGCAGTTCTAAAAATTTGTTTGTCAACGCTTTCGTGCCAATACTAACTAAATACCAAAATAAAGTCACATAGATTCCAAATTAAAATATACTAAATTGCACTTTTGTTATTATATCCTGGAGCTTCATAGTGTGTATATTAAAATGAAAGGCTGATCCTCACATTTTCACCAGCGTGTGGTATAATTTTTCCACAAACAGGAGCTAAATTTGAAAATATACACATCAACCAAAAACATTCCCCAACTCAAAGGCCTCTCGGTCACCGAGCGCATGGCTGTGTTAGAAAGCGCTGCAAAAAAAATGACTATTCCTGAGAAAACTTTGCTCAACATCATCAAGTTACTCGTCATTGTGCCGACATTTACCTTAGTACTAAGAGCGGTTGAAAGCTGGTGGTCACTGGCGTGGGCAGGCCTAATTTTGCTGCTTTATCCGCTATTTGTAAAACCACTACAGTACTCGCTTAGCGCCAAATATATTAAAGTAAAAAACCCTGAGGAAGACAAATGAAAACTATCTTAGTCACAGGCGGCAGTGGTTATATTGGCAGCCACACTGTGCTGCAGTTGCTAGAACAAAACTGCAATGTAATAGTGCTTGATAACTTTTCTAATTCTTCGATTGTGAGTCTTGAACGCGTAGCGCAAATTACAGGCAAATCGGCTACCGTTATCAAAGGTGATATCCGCGACTCTGCGTGCTTAGATAACATTTTCACCGATTATAATATCGACTCTGTCATTCACTTTGCCGGCTTAAAAGCCGTGGGCGAATCGCTTGAAAAGCCCATGATGTATTACGAAAACAACGTATACGGTTCGCTTAATTTATGTCAGGCCATGGCTAAGCATAATGTGAAGAACATAGTATTTAGCTCATCTGCCACCGTTTATGGCGATCCTGTCGAACTGCCCCTACATGAAGGTTTACCTACGGGTACACCAACTAATCCTTATGGCATGTCTAAACTGATGGTTGAGCTTATGCTGGCCGACGTATTTAAATCTGATAATAGTTGGAATATCGTGTTACTAAGATACTTCAACCCAGCAGGCGCGCACCCTTCTGGCAAAATTGGGGAGGATCCAAACGGCATTCCTAATAACTTAATGCCATTTATTACCCAAGTTGCCACAGGCAAGCGTAAAGTGCTAAAGGTGTTTGGCAACGACTACGACACCCACGACGGTACCGGTGTGCGCGATTATATCCACGTTGAAGACTTGGCCAATGGCCATTTAAAAGCACTTGATAAAATTGATACTGCCTGTGGTTTATTTACCTGCAATCTTGGCACTGGGCAAGGCTATAGTGTGCTTGATATAGTAAGTGCGTTTGAAAAAGAAAGCGGGCGAACAATAAGCTATGAAATTGCGCAAAGACGCGGCGGTGATGTAGCCGCCTACTATGCAGATCCCAAACTTGCTGCACAAGAGCTTAATTGGAAAGCTGAAAAAGGCTTGGCACAAATGTGCGCAGATTCTTGGCGCTGGCAAAGCAATAATCCAGAGGGTTATCCTACTACCTGAACAACCTTAGAAAGCGGGCTTGCGTTAAGTTAAGACCCGTTTAGCAGATCTTCAAAGTCGGAAAAATCATCTTGCTCTTTTTCAATCTCCTCTTCTGTTTTCTGTTTAATCGCCCCGTCGCTTACCTTAAACGCTAAGCGCTGAAAGTATGCATCGCGAACAAACAGATACTGATCTAAGGATCTTTCCAAGATTTCTTCCTGCTCTAGCAAGGAAGCGCGGGTTTCAATAACCGAAACCGCTAATGCCGCTATTAAGTACGGATCGGCAAGAACTGTGTTCGGCCAAATGTAACCGTCTACCACACGACCGGTAAAGCTGCGTATATCACTAGGGCCTAAGGCGGGCAGCATTAGGTAGGGCCCGGTTCCTGCGCCCCAAACGCCTAGTACTTCTCCAAAATCTTCTTCTTTGCGCTCTATCCCCATAGATGAGGCAACGTCAAAAATGCCGAGAATACCAACGGTAGAATTTATCGCAAATCGCGCCGCACTGCTAGCCGAATCCTGCGCTTTACCTTGCAGTAGGTTATTAATAAAGTTGACGGGTTCTTCAATATTGTCAGACGCGTTCAGTAAGCCGTTTCGGATCGGCTGTGGGGTGATCGCGACATACGTTTTAGTTAATGGCTTAACCAAAAACCTGTCTAGTATCTCGTAGTTGAAATCCCACACTACACGGTTAATCGGCTCTAGCGGGTCCCATATTTTATTTGTTGGCGCTGTTGAACCAGTTGATGCGGTTTGCGAAGTATCGTTAATGGCGCTATCTCGCGTGCTCTCATAAGAAATATCTGATGCATCATTAGCTATAGCAGTATCGGCTTGCCCACTCGCTGCCGGGGCTGAATTGCTTAGCTTAGCGTCTGCAGGATCATTGAACGCAGCTGCCACCTCTATATTTTTATTCGCCGCACACCCTGTGATAACAAATACGGCTAACATAGCCAATGTTAATACTGCTTTTTGATGTAAACCGCTTAGGTCACGATGGGTCGAAATACTAAGACTCAAACCAAATTCTCCTTGGATACTGTGTTGCTTATTATTTCATGGGTGTATATAAGCGTTTAAATTAAAGTAGTTTATCAATCACTACATTGATGCCTAAGGGATCTGTGTTGTTAACTGCGGCTAAATCAATCGACAAGGCTGAACCTTCTAACTCACCTGCACTTGGCATTACATCTTCATCAAGCGAAATTCTAGCCGTAATGTTAACCATGCTAGCCGAGCTTAAGTTCATCGCAGGGATCATAGCGTCGCTGTCTGACAAACTAAGCTGCACAGGTAACGTTGGCAATGCGAAGCGTTTTACCGCTAATGGCGCCCTACTGCGACCATCGCTGTGCTGCGCGAATACTATTAAGTACGCTGCATTGGGTAGACTAGATTGTAACTCATCGCTAATATTAACGTTAATTAATAATTCATTAGCAGACGAATCCGGCGACACGGGTATTGCTAACGCGCCTGCTGATATATCTTCCATATTAGACAGCATTGGCGGTATAAGCGCCGCCGTTGAAGGCTCACCCACAATCGCAACATCTGTTACGCCAAGTTTTCTAAGCTCTGTTACCAGTGTCTGATAAAACTGGCTAGTAGGGTTCATGTCGTCTTTTATCATCTGAAACTGACTCACCGCTAGTTCAGGGTCTTGTAGTTGAATTGCCACCGACGTTAGCAATAGTCTGTTATTGCCGTTCTCAGGCTGCTTTTGTAGCAAAAATTGGAGCTGGCGAGCAGAATTTTGCAGACTGCCCTCGGTCCCCTGCAGCATGAGAGCTTCTGCAAATCTGAAGCGCAAAGCGTCGTCTTGCGGGGTCAAATCAAGCGCCTTTTCGTATGCCGCTATGCCTTCGTCAACACGGCCAATAGACGTACTAACCATGGCCAAGTAACTCCATCCGCGGGCATCATCTGGGTTGTCGCGTAAATTACTGCGTATAGATAAAGCAAATTTAGCAAAGTCGTTGGGAGTTAAACTTTGTGGACCTTGCGCGTCTAGTTTTGCTCGTAGGTCATCTATTTGTAAGGTCGATTCTTTGTAGGCAAGCAAACCCGTAAGCTGATTTGAATGCAGATATACCCACACACCAACAGCAATGGCGGGCAGCGCCAAACCAATTAGTAAAAGAGGGTTCAATGGGCCCTGTACTCGTTTGTCTACCACTGGTGTTTCGGCCACCAGCGCAAGTTTTAAATCTCGTATTGCGTTTTCTTTTTCATCGGCGTCAATAAGGCCTTCATTGACTTCACGTTCCAACTCGGTAATGCGCTGCTTAATAACGTTAGCATTTGACAGCTCGTACGATTTACCAGCGGCTTTTGCCCCAGGTGATATCAGTTTGAGCCTAATCATGGGATAGCATACAAAAACAATCGCCACTAGCACAATGCCAACAGCGTATACGTAAAAATAAGTCACTTAGTCGTCCTTTAACATCTGGTCGGCGCGAGCAAGTTTAGATTCTATATCTTGCTCTATATCAGGCTTACGCCTAAGAATGAAAAATACTAACATTAAGACTGCAAACAGTACGGGCAGCACCCATAGCCAAATAGTCACTGCATTCACAGGCGGTTGGTAATGCACAAAGTCGCCATAGCGCACTTTCATCCATTCTATTACTTGTGACTTGTCCTTGCCTTCTTGCATCAGTTCATAGGTTTTACGGCGCATGTCGTGGGCAATAGGCGCATCTGAATCGGCTATATTTTGATTTTGGCACTTGGGGCAGCGTAGTTCAGCGGTGAGTTCTAAAAACTCTCTGCGTTTACCCGCATCAACAAAAACATAATTTTCAGCGTATTCTTGCTTAGGCCTTTCCTGCAGGCCTGCTGGCGTTTGACCTGGCTGCGGCTGCGACTGTGGGTTCAATTCAGTCTGCTGAATCGGCGCTGCTTGCCCAACGCCGTCACTATTTTGCGCAAGTGCAGGCGTGCAAAGCGTAAAAGCCGCTACACCGATACATGCAGCCATACACACACCAACACTGCGTACAAACTTGCTTAGGCTTTTTAAAACAGGTTTTTTACTCACCGCTTACTCCTTCGCCGATACCTGCCTGTGCCCCTGTAATGGCATCATTCATCAGGGCAATACTCGCCTCAATACTGGGGGCAATTTCATTTAGTACAGGCGAAAACTTTTGGCGCCATACTCTAGGATTAATATCGCCTAAATGATGCACGCGAATAACTCCGTTCTCGTCCACTAAAAACGATTCGGGCGCACCCGTCACGCCTAAATCTAAAGCGGTATCGCGAAACACATCAAATATGTTAAATGCAAACGGATTACCATAGCGCGAAACCGTTTCGGCCACCTCTTGTCTGACACGCGTTAAGGTTTTGGTCCCAAAATTAGGATCAATATCTTGATCATAATACAAACCTACTACCGTTAAGCCATTTTCAGACAGCGCAGTTAAGTACGGCAGCTCTATAGCACAGGTAATACACCACACGCCCCACACGTTAACTAAGGTAACTTTTCCGTCAAATATTTCATTTGTATGCAGTATCTGAACGTCTTCTAAGTCGGGAAGTTCAAACACCGGAAATGGCTTTGACAACACTTCCGACTTTCGAATAGTGGGGTCAGCATATAAGCCTTTATACAAAAATACACACATCCCCAAAAAAACGAATAGGGGAATAAGGTATCTGGCTAAGCGGATCATGCACTGCCCTTAGTTTGCGCTGCGCTATTAAGCTGCACACGAGACTGCGCGGCAAGTTCACCCTCGTTTGCGCTTTCACTACTGCCACTACTCGTATTTTTTACTTTTGCAATCTTCTTAATGCGGTAGCGTTTGTCTGATATAGAGAATATACCGCCAATACACATAATAAAGGTACCGCCCCAAATCCACACCACAAATGGCTTGTAGTACATACGCACCGACCACGAGTCACCATCAAGAGGCTCACCCATTGCCACAAACAAATCGCGCGTAAGTGTGGTATGAATGCCGGCTTCGGTCATGCTCATTTGCTGGACAGAATAAAAGCGTTTTTCTGGCTCTAAATGACTCACCAGCTTGCCGTTTTTAAACACATCGAACACGCCCATATCTGAAATATAGTTGGGCCCTTGTATCTCTTTCATGCCCGTAAACAATACTTCATAGTCGGCAATTTGGATACGCTGCCCAGGCACCATCTTAACGTCGCGCTCCATTTCGTAGTTACTAACCAAAGTAATACCAATAAGCGTTACCGCAAAGCCAAGGTGCCCTAATACCATGCCCCAATGACTGCGGGAAAGGCGCTTTAATGAGGGCCATAATGGCTCGTCTCTAGTGTTTGACGTTACCCGCTGACGTACTTCAAGAATAGACGATATAATGATCCAGAAGCTCATGGTGAGCCCCAGCCACGCCATATAGGTGCGCTCATCGTAAGACATGTTAATTAAAAACCCTGCCGACACCGCCAAAATAAAGGCAAAGATAAGCTGATTGCGCAGCATCTCTGGCTTTTGTGATTTCCAGCGAGTAAGCGGGCCAATGCCTAAAAACAGCACAAAAGGCACAATTAGCAAGGTAAACATTTGATTAAAGAAAGGCGCGCCTATAGAAATAGTGCCTAAGCCAATCTCTTTATGTACTAGCGGGAATAAGGTGCCTAGCAACACTACAATGGTAGCGGCAATAAGTAACACGTTGTTACCCATAAGCATCATTTCACGCGAAAACATATCGTAGCGACCAGTGCTCTTTAGCTGCGATGCACGCACCGCATATAGTAATAAAGATCCACCAATGACGACCACCAACAAGCCTAGTATAAATAAGCCACGGTCAGGATCGTTGGCAAAAGAATGCACCGACACCAATACGCCCGAGCGCACTAAAAAAGTCCCTAATAAGCTTAAAGAGAAAGCGGCAATGGCAAGTAATACTGTCCACGATTGAAATATTTTACGCTTTTCGGTAACTGCTAAGCTGTGCATGAGTGCAGTACCCACTAGCCATGGCATAAACGACGCGTTTTCGACCGGATCCCAAAACCACCATCCGCCCCAGCCAAGTTCATAATAAGCCCACCAGCTGCCCAGTGAAATTCCCACCGTTAAGAAGCTCCACGCGGCAATTGTCCACGGGCGTGACCATCTTGCCCAAGTTGAGTCAAGCTTACCGCCAATGAGTGCAGCAATTGCAAAAGCAAAGGCGACTGAAAATCCTACATAGCCCATGTACAGCAAAGGCGGATGAATAATCATGCCAAAATCTTGTAGCAAGGGGTTTAAATCACGTCCGTCTACAGGGAAAAACGGCAGCATACTGTCAAAGGGGTTTGACGTAATGAGCATGAATAAGTAAAACGAAAAGCTGACCATACCCAGCACCGACAGCACGCGCGCTACCATGGCTTGGGGTATGCCTTTTGAAAACAGTGCAACTGCCAAGGTCCAGATGGAAAATATGAGTACCCACAGCAAGAATGAGCCTTCATGACTGCCCCACACCGCGGTCATTTTGTAGTACCAAGGCAGTTGGCTATTTGAATTTTGGGCCACGTTTATCACGCTGAAATTGTCAGTCATGAATGAATGCGTCAAGCAGATATACGCAATTAGGGTAAATACGAATAGGCCAACGCTTAATGGCCGCGCCATTTTCATCATGGTCATGTTGTTAGTTTGTGCGCCCCACAGCGGGTATACCGCCAATAGCATAGAGACAACTAAGGCAACAACGAGTGTGAAATTACCTATTTCGGGTATCATTAATAAGTCCCCTGTGCTGGTGGTATGTGCGTAACGCCTTTCATTTTTTCGGCCAATTCAGGCGGCATGTACTCTTCATCGTGCTTAGCTAACACTTCGTGTGCCAATATAAGCGTGGCGTTTTTCAATGTGCCATTTGCCACTATGCCCTGACCTTCTCTGAACAAGTCAGGCAATATACCTTGAAACTGCACCGTCACTGCGGGGCCAATATCGACTAAATCAAAACTAACCGCGAGTGAATGAATATCGCGCGAAACACTTCCCGGCACGACCATACCGCCAATTCGAAGACGCTGGCCGATGGTCGGTTTTTCACCGTTTCTATCTTTACCTTCAACGATTTCGCTGGGCGTATAAAACGCATCGACGTTGTCGCTTAGACTCACCAGCATGATCGTGATGGCCGCACCGACAAGGATAATAATACTGCTAACGGCGAATAGTCTTTGTTTTCTTCGTTGGTTCATGTGTTGTCTCAATCGATAAATAAGTAAATAAACGGCTTATGAACTATTTGCAACGGCCTCTTTTTTCGCGGCTTTTGCGGCACGGGCTCTCATGATACGTTCCACGCGCGTTTTTTGTTTTCTTGTTTCGCTAATAATGGTTTTTCTGTCAAGCACGCTTAACACCAGTAAAATAAACAAGGCTACAAAACTGACTACAAAGCTTAGCCATACAAAAAAGCCCCTGCCGCCCATGTCTATAAATGCGGCCAGACTGTCAAACTTCACGCCTTGCTGCACCATGAAAAATGCGCCAATGGTAAATAATACTGCGGCAACCGCCCACCACACAGGGCGAATAAATGGCTTGCCGCTTGCTTGTTCAGCGTCTAATACTTGCAAAACCCAAGGCCGGTGTGAATCACGTTTTATTAACTCGTTTTTCATGCGAATAAGCGTCACTGTGCCGATATAACCCGCCATGCCTATCATAGCAATTACCAAAGGTATTGCCATGTCGGCTGGCATAGACGGCTTGGCTAACTTACTAATTGTTGCAGGCTGATGCAGCGTGTTCCACCACTCCACCGAGTACTTAATAATAGGAATGTTAATGACCCCAACCATGGCCATTATCGCAGAGGCTTTAGCGCCTTGTTGCTTGTCATCAAATGACACATACAGCGCAATAACACCCAAATATAAAAATAGCAAAATAAGCTGAGACGTTAGCCTAGCGTCCCAAATCCAATAAGTGCCCCAGGTAGGCTTACCCCAAACGGCGCCGGTAAACAGTGAAATAAAACATACCACCGCGCCAATGGGCGCTAGGGCAAGCATGGTCGTAAAAGCACTTCGCCACTGCCATACAACGCCTACAAACGCGGCGGTTGCCATGGCCATGTACGCCGTTAAGGACAGCGATGAACTTGGCACATGAATGTAAATAATACGGTAAACGTCAAACTGTTGGTAATCGGTGGGCGCGAACACCAGACCCCACACAGTGCCTAATGGCAAGCATACCAGCAATACCACAACAAAAAACGGCATGAAAAAATTACACGCGCCGTAGGCTTTTTCAGGTTGTGCGAATGAGTTAATCCACTTCCACATTAGTTTTGGCTGACCTTTAATGAATATGCGATAACCGCTGGCGCTGTTGCCAACGTAAATAATAACATGGCCCCTATAATACCAAGGAGCGCACCAATAGGTAAGTTCATTGATGCGTATTCTATTGCCGATGTGGCAAAAATTAGTAACGGTATAAACAGCGGTATTAGCAGCAGTGCAACCAGCACGCCAGAGCGCTGTAAGCCAACGGTTAAGGCCACCCCAATAGCGCCTACTAAACTAATTATCGGCGTACCTAACAAAAGCGTAAATATGAGCGTTAGGTACATGGTATTGGTCATGTTTAAAAACAGTGCCAGCAGTGGCGATATAAGCAACAAAGGCACGATATTGACTAACCAATGCGTAATAACCTTTACCAACACCACCATGTAAAGCGGGGTTGGCGACATTATCATTTGCTCTAAACTGCCGTTTGCATAGTCGTCCCGAAAGAGACGGTCAAGCCCCATTAGCAATGACAATATAGCTGCTACCCATACCACCGCGCCGCTCACTAACTGCAGCGTTTGCGGATTAGGGCCCATCGCCAGCGGAAACAAGGTAATCACCATTATAAAGAACATTAATGGCTGCATTAGTTCCGCACGTTGACGGTACGCAAGCGCAAAATCTCTTTTCGCTACCGCCTTTAAGGCGGATAAAACGCTCGGATTAGCTGCCGCGCGACTTTGCGTGTCTGCCGTTTTAATCTTTGCTGTAAGGTGCGAATTACTTGATGAATCTAATGCCATTACCAAGCAAACTCTAAGTCAAACAAGGTTTTGTGGTGATCTATGCTTGTGGCTTGATGTGAAGTCATAATTACTGCACCGCTGACACTGCTGTCGTCTAGTAGTTTCGTTTTTGCCTTATTTGTTTTTGCACTATTTGTTTTTGCACTATCCGTTTCTGCACTTACTTCAAGCTTATTTGTCGCACCTTGCTTTAAAAAATTTTCTATATGTCGCTCTAATAAACTCACCGTAGCCACATCAAGCGCGGTGAAAGGCTCATCGAGCACCCATAAATTCGCGCTTTTATTAAGCCACAGTTTGGCCAAAGCTACCCTTCGCTGTTGTCCTGCTGATAAATGCTTAAGCGGTAAATCCTCTAAACCATCAAGCCCAAGTAGTGAAAGTACGTCAAATATTTCGTTGGTATCGCAACAGGGTGCGCCAATTAAGTCCATATAAAACTGCAAATTTTCAACAGGGCTTAGCAAGCCACTTAAACCTAGCTTATGTCCTATATATACAATGTTGGCAGTCGCAATGTTAATGTCTTTTTTTATTACATGGCCATTAATTGACACATGCCCCGTGTTAGGAGAGCTTAAGCCAACCAGTATGCGAAGTAAGCTGGTTTTGCCAGCACCATTTTCACCTGTTAACAATACGAGCTCACCGCTACTAATAGAAAAATCGATATCTTGAAACAAAATTCTGTCTTGTTTCTCACAGCTTAATTGCTGAGCGGCTAAAATTGGCAATTGACTTTCTCGTATGTCTTTAAAACCCATAAATTATAGCACAAACTTAGCGGCTAAAGCATTATTTAGCGGGCGAAAACGGTGATTACATGATCGGAAATATCGTGTAAATTAATCGGTTCCGCTATAAGAATGAAACGCTGGGTATAAGATTGCGTAATACTGGTAATTAATATTGCATACTGGTGGCTTAGCTTTTATTCTGAGCGCGTCGTTTCTTGTGAGTACAACTCACTGCATTTTAAAGGATCTTTGAAACATGCCATCTTTACCCAAAGGCTGCCCGGTCACACTTACAATAATGGCAGCCAACATTTTATTTTTTGCAGGACAGTTCGCCACACAAGACATGTTAACCAATATGGGCTTACTTTACGGCCCGCTAGTACAAGACGGGCAGTACTGGCGCATGATAAGTTCAGGTTTTTTACACGGTAGTATTTTGCATATCGCGTTTAATATGTACCTGCTATATATGCTGGGTCCGCAGCTAGAATCTGCTTTGGGCAGTGTACGATTCAGCTTGATGTATTTTGGTGCATTAATAGGCGGTACACTTGCAGTACTTAGCTTTGGATTTATGCAGCCTACCTTAGGCGCATCGGGCGCTGTGCTTGGTTTAGCCGGTGCGATGTTTATAACCTTGTGGGGACGCGGTATAAGCCCTACAAAGTCACCGGTATTTGGGCTGGTAGTGCTTAATTTAGGATTACCTTTATTAATACCCGGCATATCCTTTTGGGGACATTTTGGTGGTGTAGTAGCAGGCGGTGCACTGGCGTACGTAATGGTATGGTTGCCTGAACATAGCCGCACCCGCAGAGGGGGCAAGAACATTACGCAAGGAGGCGCCGTTGTGTTGGTGTTAACAGTAGCGTGCTTTGCTGTTTTGTAGGCACAAAAAACCCCGTTAAATTCATTGAATCTAACGGGGTAAAGGCCAATCACGCTAATAAAACGGAGGTGATATAGCCTAAGAGCAACTTTCAGTGACCTGCTAAGGTCTTTTTACTATCTAGGTCAACACTGCCGTGCTGCAAGACATCGAGCACCAAGGTATTAAGCGCCTTGGTGACAAGTGTCTACTTAATGAACCACTACATTAGTTTGGTGCTTTTGCCTGCTTGGCAGCTTTTGGCGCCTTTGACTCTGCGACTGCTTCAGCGTCATCTGCAGGTTTTGCCTTGGGCATTAATAGCTCAGCACGAATTTTAGCTTCAATTTCTTCTGCCATCGATACATGTTCTTTCAAGTACTTCACCACGTTAGCCTTACCTTGACCAATGCGCTCACCGTTATAGCTGTACCACGCGCCTGCTTTTTCAACCAGCTTTTGGCTAACGCCTAAATCGATTAGTTCAGCTTCTTTAGAAATGCCCGAGCCGTACATAATTTGGAACTCGGCTTGTTTAAAGGGCGGCGCCACTTTGTTTTTGACCACCTTCACTCGGGTTTCATTGCCTACTACCTCGTCACCGTCTTTAACTGCGCCAATGCGGCGGATATCTAAACGAACAGATGCATAGAACTTGAGGGCATTACCGCCGGTTGTCGTTTCAGGGTTACCAAACATTACACCAATTTTCATACGAATTTGGTTAATGAAAATAACCATGGTATTTGAACGTTTAATATTAGCGGTAAGTTTACGTAAAGCCTGCGACATTAATCGCGCCTGAAGCCCTACGTGCGACGCGCCCATGTCGCCTTCAATTTCAGCGCGCGGGGTAAGTGCAGCCACCGAGTCAATAACAACCACGTCAACCGCTGCTGATCGTACTAGCATATCGACTATTTCTAAAGCTTGCTCGCCGGTGTCGGGCTGTGACACTAACAACTCATCTATGTTTACGCCTAGCTTTTTTGCATAAATTGGGTCTAAAGCATGCTCTGCATCGACAAATGCGCAGGTTTTACCTTTTTTCTGTGCTTCGGCAATAACCTGTAGGGTTAAGGTTGTTTTACCCGACGACTCTGGTCCGTAAATTTCAACAACACGGCCGCATGGCAAACCGCCTATGCCTAAGGCGATATCGATAGTGAGTGAGCCTGTTGATATTGACTCAATATCAAGTGCTTGGTTGTCGCCTAAGCGCATAATAGCGCCCTTGCCGAACTGCTTTTCAATTTGCCCTAAAGCTGCGGTTAGCGCTTGGTTCTTTTTGTCGCTCACAATAGATATCCTTTTAACGTCTGGTTTGATCTTATGTTCGGCTTGCGTAATGTAGGGTGATTCAGCTATGTAGAATAGGCTATGTAAGCGCGATAAATATAAGCTTGTAAAACCATGCATGCAATCATTTATATCGCAAGTATACTGTATAATCATACAGTTTCAATAATTTATTTAAGTTATTTAGTAACTAACTGTTTTTTCAGCCATTAAACACAATTACAGCCCTAAAAAGGTAAAATGTATAAAAGTAGCAAACTGCTTACGTATAAGCAGCTAGTAATACCGTTATATGGTAACAGACTCAATATGGTTTAGTCTGCTAGGCATTGGACCAGTTTTTTAAGCGCAAGTACGATTGCCTGCTCTCGCACTTGAGAACGATCTCCGGTGAAGCGTCGATTAAAGCTATAGGTGGTTTTGATGCCACTGCCTGCTATTGCAAACCACACAAGACCAACGGGTTTGTCTTCACTGCCGCCGCCAGGACCCGCCACGCCGCTAATTGATATGCACAAATCAGCCTTAGCAAGCGCCGCGCCTTTCTCTGCCATTTGAATAACCACCTGCTGCGAGACAGCGCCAAATGAGTCTATTACATCTGCGTCTACGCCAACTAGCGAATGCTTAGCATCATTAGAGTAGGTTACCCACGCTTGATTGAACCACTGTGAGGAGCCAGCAATCTCGGTGATTGCGCTAGCAACCCCGCCGCCAGTGCACGATTCTACGGAAGCGACTGTGGCATTTTTGGCGAGTAATAATTCACCCAGCGTGGTCGCAAGTTCTTTTTTTTGATTTATCGTAAAGTTAATCAAGGCTACATCTTTTTAGTTGCTCATAATTCTCATAGAATACACGTAATGATCACAAAGGCCCATAATCGCGGGTACAAATTTATTATATGCTGAGTCACCAATTACCACCCTAAGTGGTAGTAATAATCAGTATTCGCTAAGAAAAGTGCTTATCTATGGTCATTAAGACTCACCATGGTTAAACTGCCAGTGGCGTTTTAAAATAAAGTAAATATCGCGTCGTCCTCTTACATTTTCGCCACACATTAAAAAGATAATAATAAATATGTCTAACAAACCTGAAAATACGCCAATGATGACCCAGTATCTTAAAATAAAAGCTGAGCACCCCGAACAGCTGCTATTTTATAGAATGGGCGATTTTTATGAGCTTTTTTTTGACGACGCGAAAAAAGCCTCTCAGCTACTGAATATTTCGCTTACCGCTAGAGGCAAAGCCAATGGCGACCCAATTCCTATGGCCGGTGTACCTTATCACGCCGCTGAAAATTACTTAGCTAAACTGGTTAAGATGGGCCTTTCGGTCGCTATTTGCGAACAAGTGGGCGATCCGGCCACCTCCAAAGGACCGGTTGATCGCAAAGTTGTGCGTATTCTGACCCCAGGCACTATTACAGATGAAGCGTTGTTAGACGAGCGTAGTGAATCGGTCTTAGCGGCGGTTTGCGCGAGCAAAAAAAAACGACACAGTGCTAATAGTGTAAACAGTGGCGAAAACAACACAAGTCATACCTTTGGCATTGCCTACATAGAGCTTGCATCTGGGCGTTTTAACTTTCTTGACTGCCAGTCTGAGCAAGCTTTACAGGCTAATTTAGCGCGTATAAAGCCCACTGAACTACTTTATCCAGAAGGTGCCAGTTTTGTGCACCTTTTAAACAACATAAATGGCAAAAGAAAAAGACCCGAGTGGGAATTTGATCACCAAACCGCTATTAGTAAACTTAATCAACAGTTTGACACCCACAACCTAGACGGTTTTGGCATAAACACCAAGGCGGTGGGAATTCGCAGCGCAGGCTGTGTTCTACAATATATTAATGAAACTCAGCGTACTTCGCTTGTGCACATAAGCGCCATTCATCAAGAGTCACTTACCGACAGTTTATTGATGGACGCTGCCACTCAGCAAAACTTAGAGCTTACGCGCACCTTGTCTGGCAGCACGCAGCATACTTTGTTAGCGGCGATTGACCATACTTCTACTAACATGGGCTCGCGTTTACTGCAGCGTTATTTACACAGGCCCACCACTAGCCACCACGAGATAGCCCATCGCCATAGCCTTATAAACAGCCTGTTAGGTGAAGATTTAGAAGAATTTCAAGACGTTTTAAAGCAGATAGGCGACGTAGAGCGAATTTTAGCAAGAGTAGCATTAAGAAGTGCAAGGCCAAGAGACTTTGCTCGCCTGTCAATTGCGCTATCGAGCCTGCCGAATCTGCAGCATTTATTACAAGGCTTAGTGACTGATTCTGTAAGTCATTTGCCAGATGGACATTCAAAAGATGATTCAGGTGAAGCATCGAATCAACACATCAAGCTATACAAAACCCACATTAGCGAATACCCCCAGCTCGCTTTGTTACTTGAACAAGCGATAATAGACAACCCGCCCGTTGTACTAAGAGACGGCGGTGTTATAAGACCTGGCTTCAACGAAGAGCTTGACCATTTACGCGATTTAGCCGACGGCGCAACCGACTACCTACACCAGTTAGAGGCCCGCGAACGAGAGCGCACGGGCATCAGTACACTCAAAGTTAACTACAATAAAGTGCATGGTTTTTATATAGAGGTAAGTCGTGCTAACAGCGCTCAGGTACCCGCTGATTATATAAGAAGACAAACGCTCAAAAACAATGAGCGCTATATTATTCCAGAACTAAAAGATCATGAAGACAAAGTCCTGACCAGCCAAAGCCGGGCCCTCGCCTTAGAAAAACGCCTATATGAAGATTTATTCGACGTTATTATTCCGCAGCTTTCAAGTTTGCTAAACAGCGCAGCCCACATTGCTAAGCTTGACGTAATGACAAACTTTGCTCACTGCGCCAACAGCCTGCATTTATATCAGCCTGAACTGGTCAAGGAAAATACTCTTTCTTACAATAACGGTCGCCATTTAGTGGTAGAAAAAGTGATGCAGGCCCCGTTTATTGCCAACCCTATTTACATGGACAATAAACGCCGCATGTTAATGGTGACGGGCCCCAACATGGGCGGGAAATCGACCTATATGCGCCAAACCGCGCTTATCGTGATCTTGGCCTACATAGGCTGCTTTGTGCCAGCGACCGAGGCCAAAATAGGCCCTATCGATCAAATATTCACCCGCATAGGCGCCGCCGACGACCTTGCCTCTGGCCGCTCTACCTTCATGGTAGAAATGACTGAAACCGCCAACATTATGCACAATGCCACATCTAACAGCCTAGTGCTTATGGATGAAATAGGCCGTGGCACTAGCACCTTCGACGGCTTATCTCTTGCCTGGGCCTGCGCCCAAGAGCTTGCTGAAAAAACCAAAAGCTTCACCTTATTCGCCACGCACTATTTTGAATTAACTGAACTTGCCGAGCTATTTTCAACCGTGGAAAACGTGCATGTTACCGCGCTTGAATACGGCGAAGATATTAAGTTTATGCATACCATTGAACAAGGCGCCGCCAGCGGTAGCTTTGGTATTCAAGTGGCGAAGCTGGCGGGTGTGCCAAAAGCGGTGATAGATTTAGCTAAGCAAAAGCTCGAGCAGCTTGAAGACAATGAGCCCTTAAGCTCACCTAAACGGCCCAAAAAGAAACAGGCAAAAAACAGTAGCGAAGCAGACGCCAATAGACAACTTAGTATTTTGCTAGACGAGCCACATTGGCTAGAAACCGCCCTTACCGCATTAGATTTAGACTCCCTTAGCCCACGCGAAAGCCAAGCGATGCTGTATCAATTGAAAGCTCGTTTGAATGAGGATAAGTAACATCCTCGCGTCATCTAGGTTTGAAACATCCACCGCATCATCCTTGCAAAGGCAAGGACCCCCCAAACATCCACCGCGTCATCTAGGTTTGAAACATCCACCGCGTCACCCTTGCAAAGGCAAGGACCCCCCAAACATCCACCGCGTCATCTAGGTTTGAAACATCCACCGCGTCACCCTTGCGAAGGCAAGGACCCCCAAACATCCACCGCGTCATCCTTGCGAAGGCAAGGACACCCTCAACACATCAAATCAAAATACAACTCTTTCCAACAAGGATTCATCTCATTAATAAGCCGGTTTTTCCAATCTCTTTTCCATACTTTCAACCGTTTTTCACGAGTAATGGCGCTTTCCATATCTTCAAACTGTTCAAAATATACAAGCTTGTCAACGTTATACTGCGCAGTAAAGCCCTTGAATAATTTGATTTTATGTTGATAAATACGCTGGACCAAATTACTGGTCACGCCAATGTATAGGGTTGTATTGTGGCGGTTTGTTGTGATGTAAACACATGGTTGTTTCATTATTGAATTCCTTTTCAATTGAGCAGTGAAAATATACTATTCAGAGTATATTGACAAGGATGGTTTTTAGTTTAAGTGTGGTGTTTCGGTGGTTCTTGCTGTCGCAAGAATGACGGCCTTCGTAAGGATGACGTTGTGTATGTTACAAATATGGAGGAGGATCCCTTTTTGATTTCACCTTGCTTATGGCGACTTTAGGTCGATTGCTACTTTTTTCTTCAAACAAAACTTGCTTTGATGAACTGCTAGATGCACCATTTATAAGAATACTGCCCCAAATTTTGACTTACTAAACAGTGTAAATGTAGGTATACTACTTATCCAACAAGGGCGGTATTCTAACTGTCTCAAATAAGTGTTTTGCACTGGCTTTTCAAATACATACTTTAATGGGCAATAGCGTGTAAACGCGACTATTTATACCTTTTAATATGGCCAGTAAGCCCAGCACTCTTCATAAATCTGATTGTTAGGAAGAAGATGACAAATTATATTTTCGTCACCGGTGGCGTTGTTTCATCGCTAGGTAAAGGGATTGCTGCAGCGTCTCTGGCCGCTATTTTAGAAGCGCGCGGCCTAAACGTTACCATGTTAAAACTCGACCCTTACATAAACGTTGATCCAGGCACTATGAGCCCTATTCAACACGGCGAGGTATTTGTTACCGACGACGGCGCCGAGACCGACCTTGACCTAGGTCACTACGAGCGCTTCATTCGCACCCGCATGACACGCCGCAATAACTTCACCACCGGCCGCATATATGAAGAAGTGATTAAACGCGAACGCAGAGGCGATTATTTAGGCGCCACCATTCAGGTTATTCCGCACATTACCAACGAAATTAAACGCCGTATAATAGCGGGCGCTGAAGGCTACGATATTGCCATTGTTGAAATCGGCGGCACCGTGGGTGATATTGAATCGCAGCCTTTTATTGAAGCTATACGCCAGCTTGGCGTTGAACGCGGTCGCGATCACACCCTATTTATGCATTTAACCTTGGTGCCGTATTTAGCCGCGTCGGGGGAAACCAAAACAAAGCCGACTCAACACTCAGTAAAAGAATTACGCTCGGTAGGCATTCAGCCCGACATTTTGGTGTGCCGCTCGGAGGTTCCCCTTATGAACAACGAGCGTAGCAAAATTGCACTATTTACTAATGTAGTCGAAAAGGCGGTTATTTCACTGCGCGACGCCAGCAGTATTTACCGCATCCCCGCCGCGTTAAAAGCACAAGGTATGGACGAAATTGTGGTTAAACGCTTTGGCTACGACTGCCCCGAGGCTGACTTAAGCGAATGGGAACAGGTATTATACGCTGAATCAAACCCAGTAGATGAAGTTAATATAGGCATGGTCGGCAAATACGTTGCCCTACCCGACGCCTACAAATCGGTAAACGAAGCCTTAAAGCACGCAGGTCTTAAAAACCGCCTTACCGTGAATATAAAATACATCGACTCGCAAGATCTTGAAAGCAAAGGCGCTGAAATTCTGACTAACTTAGACGCCATATTAGTACCGGGCGGATTTGGCGAACGCGGCATTGAAGGCAAAATAACCGCCGCACATTATGCGCGCACCAACAACGTGCCCTACTTAGGAATATGCTTAGGCCTGCAGGTTGCGTACATTGAATATGCACGCAACGTGGCCGGTATGGAAGACGCTAACAGCACTGAGTTTGACCACGACACACCCTTCCCTGTTATCGGTCTAATTACCGAGTGGCTTGACGCCGACGGCAGCAGAGAGGTCAGAGATATTACCACCGATTTGGGCGGCACAATGCGTCTAGGCAGTCAGCTTTGTCATCTTGTTGAAGGTTCAAAAGTGGCAAAAGTGTATGGCGCGACCCAAATTCATGAACGCCATCGTCACCGCTATGAAGTAAACAACAACTTACGCGGCGAAATTGAAAAGGCCGGCCTTGTTGTGAGCGGTTTATCTAACGACAAAGCACTTGTAGAAGTCATTGAATTAGAAGATCATCCGTTTTACATTGCCGGTCAGTTTCACCCAGAGTTTAATTCAACACCGCGCGACGGGCACCCGCTATTCACCGGATTTGTAGCCGCCGCGGGTAAATATAAAAAAGAAAATCATTAATTAGCTAAGCTATAAAAGGAAATTCCATGGCCAAAATTAGCCGAATCGTTGGACGCGAAATATTAGACTCTAGAGGCAACCCCACCGTAGAAGCCGACGTACATTTAGACTGCGGCGCTATGGGCCGCGCCGCTGCCCCTTCTGGTGCGTCAACCGGTTCACGCGAGGCACTTGAGCTGCGCGACGGTGACAAAGCACGCTACTTGGGCAAAGGCGTACTAAAAGCAGTCAGCGCCATAAATGATAAAATTGCCAAAGCAGTTATAGGCCTAGACGCTGGCGATCAAGCCAAAGTAGATCACACTATGATTGACTTAGACGGCACTGAGAACAAAGAAGTACTGGGTGCAAATGCAATCTTAGCGGTTTCATTGGCGGTCGCAAAAGCACAAGCCATTAGCATGGGTAAGCCTTTATATGCGCACATTGCCGATATTAACGGCACGCCTGGCCAGTATTCAATGCCGGTGCCCATGATGAATATTATAAACGGCGGCGAGCATGCCGATAATAACGTAGATATTCAAGAGTTTATGGTGCAACCCGTAGGCGCTAAAAGCTTCAAAGAAGCCTTAAGAATGGGCGCCGAAATTTTCCATAGCTTGAAAAAACTGTTAAATGAAAAAGGCTTAAGCACCGCGGTTGGTGATGAAGGCGGTTTTGCACCTAACCTCACTTCTAACGCCCAAGCGCTTTCTATTATTGTGACCGCGGTTGAAAACGCTGGCTATAAAATGAATGAAGACATAACGCTAGCGCTAGACTGCGCTGCCTCTGAGTTTTATAAAGATGGCAAATATGTGCTAGGCGGGGAAGGCAAATCTTTCGACTCGAACGGCTTTAGCGATTACTTAGCCGACCTCACCACAAGCTACCCCATACTCTCGATAGAAGATGGTTTAGATGAAAGTGACTGGGACGGCTGGGCATATTTAACCAAAATATTAGGCGACAAAGCACAGCTAGTAGGCGATGATTTATTCGTCACCAACACCAAAATATTAAAGCGCGGCATAGACAACGGCGTTGGCAATAGCATACTGATTAAATTCAATCAAATAGGCTCGTTAACCGAAACCTTAAACGCCATTAAAATGGCCAAAGACGCTGGTTTCACCGTAGTTATTTCACACAGAAGCGGCGAAACTGAAGACGCCACCATTGCCGATTTAGCAGTAGGTACATCGGCCGGCCAAATTAAAACAGGCTCGCTGTGTCGTTCAGACCGCGTGGCTAAATATAACCAGCTATTGCGCATTGAAGAAGAGCTAGGCGAAAAGGCCGTTTACAACGGACGCAGCGAGATTAAAGGGCAGCACTAAATATAAATGGCAGTTAACGACAGCACGCATCAAGAGACTATTTTTTCGCTATCGGCAAAGTACCCAAACTTTGCCGAGCTTAGCAATGCCTTGTATGAGCGTGAACTGCAGGTCTTGGCTAACAGCACAATAAGCGATCCTAGCTTACTAAAACGAAAGCTAAAAGGCTTAAGTCATCATATTAGAAACGCCACCATGCATTTGCTGAACGGCAAAGCCCCTATTTCGGTAGATGTGCACAACGGAAGCTGGCAGTCGAAGCAAAGTAGCAAATGCCCTTTGAGTTCACAAACACCAGATCGCACGCTAACATGGTATAGCCAAACCGCGAGGCTTGGTGACGTTGTGCCTATATTTGTAGAGTCTTTAGGTGTAACCCACATAGAGCTTGACTGCATTGATATTATGCAATCCGACAGGCTGCATTTAAATAAGTTTGGCTGGTTTTCTAAAAGTGGTGAGTACTTTGACATTGTGCCTAAACAAGCTAAGTATTTACTGCTCAAACCCACTAAAAACATCATCGTAGCTGCCTGCGCTGGTCACTGTTGGAATGTCAGAGGCAAAGGTATTCCGCGCGCGCTGTCTTTACGCGAACTCTTGCTATCAACAGAAGTTGATTGGAAAATCTTTAAGTAGCCCCCATATACCTGTATTAACCCGGCCGTTATTATTACTTGTTAGGAATTAATCATATTAGCACTTCACAAAGTAAAGCCACCGCTGCGCAATTAAACGCCGCAGCGCCGCGACAAACCAGCAGTTCAATCATAAAATGGCTGTTTGGTCATTTAAGGCCTTATAAAAAGCAGGTCGCTATAGCGCTAACCGCCTTAATACTGAGCTCACTGGCCTGGCTGTTGCTCGGTCAAGGTATAAAATATGTGGTTGATCAGGGCTTTATTGCCAGCAACAAAGACGCCCTTGAGCAAGCGCTCTTCATCGTGATAGGCGTTGTTGTATTTGGCAGCATTGCCACTTATTTTCGATTTTATTGGATGGTATGGCTAGGCGAGCGTGTATGCGCCGACATCAGAAAGTCACTTTTTTCACACTTAGTCACCCTTACCCCAAGCTTTTTTGAAAACACCCGCACGGGGGAGATTATTTCACGCTTTACCAGCGACACCACCTTGCTTCAATCAGTTGTAGGCACAGGTGTTTCCATGGCACTGCGCTCAATTGTCATGTTCGTGGGCGCGCTGGTGCTAATGTCTATTACCAGTTTCACCTTAACTATTTTAGTCTTTATTGCGGTGCCGCTCATGCTTATTCCTATTCGCGTATTGGGCAATAAAGTGCGAATACACAGCAAACTCAGCCAAGACAAGGTGGCCCAAGTAGGCGGTATGATAGACGAAAGCCTGCATGAAATTCATACCTTGCAGGCTTATAATCACGAACACGCCAGCAGCACTTTATTTGCCGGTAAAGTAGAAGGCGTAATGCATCAGGCCCGCAAGCGCATCCATTTTAGAGCACTGCTAATTGCCATTGTCATGGTAATTAGCATGACCGCTATTTTCATCGTCGCCTACATGGGCGCACTGATGGTTATTGATGAAAAGATTAGCGCCGGTGAGCTAACCGCCTTTGTATTTTACGCGGTGCTCGCAGGTGGTGCTATTGCCACAATCAGTGAGGTTATTGGCGAACTGCAAAAGGCCGCCGGGGCCTCAGAGCGTATTATTGAGCTTATGCAGGAAATGCCTGCTATTAAAGAAGTTTCAAGGGCTGTGCTAAGCGAAATAAACCCTCAAGACAGGAGCGAAGTAGCGCTTTCAATCAGTAACATAGACTTTACTTATCCGGGGGCTAGCATCGAACTGCTTACCCCAAAAGAAGAGAAACAATCACGGTTTTCGAAAATGCGTGGCAAGAAAAATACGCCATCACAGAGTCATCAAACGCCAAGCTCATCAGCAAGCCAAAATTCACAAGTTCAATCAACGAACACGCTATCATCTTCGAAAACTGCGGCACTTGCTAAGTCGAATAACAAGGGTGAATTTGAAGAAGGAACTAACGCAAACGCTCAAAAACCAAACAGCAAAGTTATTAATAATGTAAGCTTTGACGTTGCCAGCGGCAAACGCGTTGCCATTGTTGGTCACAGCGGCGCTGGTAAATCGACCTTGTTTGAACTGCTGCTTAGATTCTACGACGTCGACAATGGTGAAATTCAGCTATTCGGCCAGCCAATTAAACAGCTTCCCCTTCACGAAGTGCGTAAACACTTTGCTTTGGTGCCGCAAGACGCGGTCATATTTGCCGGCAGCGTAAGTGAAAATATCGGCTTTTCAAATCCAAACGCCAGTGAAGACGATATTAAAGAAGCTGCCAAAATGGCCTTTGCTGACGAATTTATAGAGCAGCTCCCACAAGGCTACCACAGTGAACTGGGGGAACGCGGCGTAAAACTCAGCGGTGGACAAAAGCAGCGCATAGCCATTGCACGCGCCATCGTCGCAAACCGCCCAATTCTATTGCTCGATGAGGCCACAAGCGCACTCGATGCCAGCAGCGAACAGTTTGTGAAAAAAGCGCTTGAGCAGCTTATGCAGCAAAAAACCACGATCATTATCGCTCACAGACTATCTACGGTAGTCAATGCCGACGAAATTCTAGTATTAGACAAAGGCAATATTATCGCCCGCGGGAAGCATCATGAGCTTTATGAGGCAAGCGAAGTGTATAAAGAGTTCGTTGATTTGCAGCTTGTGGAGTAAATTCAAATGCCTCAGGGTTTACAATGTAGTCTCACACCTTATAAAAATCCTTATACCAAGCAACAAAGGCCTCAATGCCTTCATCAAGCCCAGTGCTGGGCCGATAACCTACGGCATCCACCAAAGACTCAACATCTGCGTAAGTATCTGGTACATCTCCTGGCTGCATAGGCAATAAATTCTTGACCGCGGTTTTCCCCAGCGCTTTTTCAATCGTCTCGATAAACGTTAATAAATGAACCGGTGTTTGCGCGCCAATATTATACACTCTATAGGGCGCTTTGCTGCTGCTGGCGCTGGGTGCTTTGGCGTTCCACTGCTCATTTGGCGCGGCTATGTGCATAGTGGTTTGAATAACGCCCTGCACAATGTCGTTTATATAGGTGAAATCGCGTCTGTGCTCACCGTAGTTGTAAACGTCAATAGGCTGACCTTCGCTAATGGCTTTGGTGAATTTGAACGGGGCCATATCGGGGCGACCCCAAGGTCCGTAAACGGTGAAAAAGCGCAGGCCAGTTGTGGGTAAATTATATAAGTGGCTATAGGTATGCGCCATTAGCTCATTGGCTTTTTTGCTTGCCGCGTATAATGACACAGGATGGTCTACCGCATCTTCAACCGAGAACGGCATAGACTCATTCGCGCCATACACAGAGCTGCTAGAGGCGTAGCATAAATGCTCAACCTTGTTGTGCCTGCAGCCTTCCAATATGTTTACAAAACCAACTAGGTTAGAATCTACATAGGCGTGAGGATTGGTAATTGAAAAGCGCACGCCCGCCTGCGCGGCTAAGTGAATGACATGCGTAAACAGATGCTGGGCAAACAAAGCTTCTATGGCGCTTCTATCCGCCACGTCCATTTTAATGAAGGTGAACTTAGCTGCTTTTGCATGGCTGTTAACCCAGTCGAGGCGGGCATTCTTAAGACTAGTGTCGTAATAATCGTTTATGTTGTCTATGCCAAGCACTTCAATATCCATATCTAAGAGGTGACGTGCGGTGTGGGCGCCAATAAAACCAGCGGCGCCGGTAACTAGAATCTTCATATATGCGTCTTATGTTTGTAAGTTGCGGTGAGTAATAGAACACGAAAATAACATTCAGCAAAAAAGTGCCAACAGGTATTCCCAGTGCTGACTAAATCATAAAGTAATGTTATTTTTCTTCGCCAGCGCCTTTGCAGCGGTGCTTAAGTCAAGCATAACAAATACAAACAAACGTTAGCAGATACAACACAAACCGTGTTTTTAGATAAGCATGACTTTTGCATAAATTCCTTATATACCGTGGGTAATGTAGATAACTATAGTAGCGTGTTTTAATCACTTTTGCAGGCTTACCCACCACTATTGACAAGCTAGGCACATCTTTGATAACAATCGAGCCCATAGCAACTATAGCGTCATAGCCAATATTAGCGATAATTTGACAATTAATCGCAGTACGATGGCTTAGCTTTATCCTCATCTTTAAGTATTTCTCTGGATTCTCTGACAATTTTCAAAGAGGACTTTACGATCACCAAGGCAATAACGGTGCCTATCACTAAATCGGGAATAGAGGAGTTGAACCGCAGCACCAAAGCAGCCGATATGATAACGCCCACATTGGCTATCATGTCGTTACGCGAGCAAATCCAGCTGGCGCGCATGTTGATATCACCGCTTCGATAACGATACAGCAAGATAAAGCAGAACAGGTTAACTAGAAGAGCGAGTAGCGATATCCAAAACATAATTCCCGTTTGCGGCTCACTGCCTACCACAAGGCGCACAGCCACACCAATGAGGATCAAAGCGGCGAGTAACAATTGTAAGCAGCCATTAAACAATGCCGCTTTAGCTTTATACTGAATCGCTTTACCCACAGCATATAAGCTCACCATATAAACCATAGCGTCGGCTAACATATCTAATGAGTCTGCCATTAAACCGCTAGATTGACCTATCCACCCAGCGATGAACTCCACAAAGAACATAGCGCCATTCAGCGCAAGCACAGTCCACAGTAAAGTCCGCTGTTCTTTATCTTGGGCATTAACGCCGCAGCACTCACTCAATTGCTTCTCGTTACTTTGCTATAGATTGCGTGTAGAATAAAGCTTCCAGTTACAAGAAGGTCAAGCAGAAATGAAAATAAAACAATTGGCAAGTTTTACAGGGGTAAGCGCTAAAACCATTCGCTACTACGAAGATATTGGTTTACTGCCAAAGGCGAAACGTAGTGGTAATGGGTACAGGTATTATCATGAACAAGATGTAACATCGTTAAAATTCATTCGCCGTTGCAAAGAGTTACGTATTCCACTGGCTGACATAAAGCGACTGGTTGTTGTGCAGGGCAGTGGCAACGCGCCGTGCAGGCAAGTTGATACAATAATTTTTCAGCAACTTGAGAAAATACGCGTTGCCCAATATGAATTGGAGCAGCTAGAGCGAAACTTGAAAACACTGGCGAATTGTTGTGATCATGAGCAAATTAAAGATTGTGAAATACTGAAGCATTTAAGGGCGAACTAACAGCTACCTAAATAATGAGCATATGCTTTAGTGCGGCGGCGAAGCAGATCAGACCGTGGCAAAATACATAGAGTAATAGTTAAGTTATCGCGCTCACTATTCGTCTTGCTAATGACTCAGCACAACCAAAATATGTCCAATCATGGATGATCAATGAAGTATTATACTTAGCGCATATTTGTGGCAGCATCACATCATGCATACCCGATAAAAGCGTTATGTAGTTAAGTGGTGTACCCTCTTCTTGGCTGCGCGCTCGGCTTTGCATTCTATCAAAACACACTTTCGGATCCGTGCGTAAATAAACCACAGCGGACACCAAAGGGTAATCAGTTAACCTGTCTTCAATATCATAATAGTAATCCAAATCTTTACCATCTGGTCGACAAGCCTCCATCAAATTAGCCTGACAAAATATCAAATCACTAAACAATGAACGCTCAATTATATAGTTATAATGTGTGTCTAGATCCTCACAGACCTCAGCGCGTCTTTGTGTTATGTAGCGCTGAAAGTTAATTCGCTTCTTTGGGTCTTGCGTGAAATCCAATAGCAACTTTTGGAACATTGGATCACTCTCAACCTCTTCATATAATACCTTCCACTGTTTGCCATTAGTTTGCAAATTATTCAATGAAGTCTGTAGTTTTACTAATAATGATGACTTACCAGCGCCAATGTTTCCTTCAACCGCGGCGATATGAAAATCTTGTGTGATCATGAGTATATAAGCCTTTTTTTCTTTGCCTGTATGAACGGACGTAGTCTCAATTATGGTGTCATTAGTCAACAATAAAATTGTTATGGGTAGTTTATTCCTACGAAAATCACACCGTTGGAGTGTTCATAAAAAGAAAAAATAACAGAACCCATCTTTGTCTGGTTTTGATAGTTATTAATTTATTGATTTTGTTTTTAACCGTAGTGCATTTGCAATGACAGAAACTGAGCTAAAGCTCATAGCAAGCGCTGCAATCATAGGCGATAATAGTATTCCGAAAAACGGGTATAATAATCCGGCTGCTATAGGAATACCCAGAGTATTGTAAATTAAAGCAAAAAACAGGTTCTGTTTAATGTTATACATCACGGCGTGACTTAAATTCTTAGCTTTTACAATACCCTGCAAATCTCCTTTAACCAGTGTAATCATTGCGCTCTCAATGGCAACATCAGTCCCCGTTCCCATGGCAATACCAACATCACTTTTTGCGAGTGCTGGCGCGTCGTTTATACCATCGCCAGCCATTGCCACAACCTTGCCTTGTTGCTGTAATTTTGTGACTTCTTTAAGTTTGTCTTCTGGCAACATTTCCGCTTTAAAATCAGCAAGATTGAGTTCATTGGCCACTGCCTGGGCGGTGTCGTGGTTATCGCCGGTGAGCATTATCACCGCAATGCCTTTATCTTGTAGTGCCTTAATAGCCTTAGCACTGTTTGCTTTAACTTTATCACCAATAACGACATACCCCGCTACTTCACCACTTATGGCTAAATAAGAAACGGTTTTGCCTTGTTTTTGAAAAGACTGTGCCTCGGCTTGCATGTCTGCAGAAATAGTCGCGTTTGCATACTCCATCATTTTGGCGTTTCCTAAAGCGAGTTTTTTGCCATCAACGCTTCCTTCCACTCCTTTTCCGGTTACGGCACTAAAATTTTCAGTTTTTGAAATGTCGACTTTTTGTTGCTTGCCATATTTTACGGTGGCCACAGCCAGTGGATGCTCACTGGCACTATTTAGCGATGCAATAAAATGCAGTACGTCGCTTTGGCTGAAATTTGAAGCAAATACACCTATTTTTTCAACGCTTGGTTTTCCTTGGGTAAGCGTACCTGTTTTATCGACAATAAGCATGTCTACTTTGTCTAATTTTTCAAGCGCTTCGGCATTTTTAATCAACACGCCATTTTGAGCGCCTTTACCCACACCAACCATTACCGACATAGGCGTTGCTAAGCCCAATGCGCAAGGACAGGCAATAATCAATACAGCGATAGCATTGACCAAGGCAAATACATACGCGGGCTCTGGTCCCCAAATGGCCCAAACGGCAAACGTGATGACAGAAATTATCACCACCACTGGCACGAAATATCCTGACACGCTGTCTGCTAATTTTTGAATAGGCGCGCGACTGCGACTGGCATCGTTTACCATATGTATGATTTGAGAAAGTAAGGTCTCGCTGCCCACTTTTTCGGCTTTCATTAAAAAAGATTGATTGCCATTTATAGTGCCACTGCTTACTTTATCGTCTTGTGTTTTATCGACGGGAATAGGCTCGCCTGAAATCATAGATTCATCAACGGTGGTGTTACCTTCGGTAATGACGCCGTCTACAGGAATTTTTTCACCTGGTTTAACGCGTAAAATATCGCCCTTTTGAATTTTATCGATGGCAACTTCTTCTTCAGTGCCATTGACAACACGCACGGCTTTGTTGGGTGCAATTTTCAGCAATTCTTTTACGGCTGAATTCGTTTTGCTGTGTGCTCTTGCTTCTAAAACCTGCCCCATTAATACTAAGGTAAGAATTACCGTGGCCGCTTCAAAATAGACGTGTACGGCGCCAAAGTCGGTTTTGAATTGGGCTGGGAAGAAATCTGGGAACAATATTCCGAAAACACTGAATAACCACGCCACGCTGGCGCCAATGCCAATGAGTGTGAACATGTTGAGGTTCCACGTTTTTATACTTTTATAGGCACGCTCAAAGAACATCCAAGTGGCATAAAACACAACGGGAATTGACAGTACAAACTGAACCCAATTCCACCACTTTTGTTCCATCACATCATAAAGTGGATTATTAGGGATCATCTCGCTCATCGCAATCAAGAAAATCGGTAAAGTAAACCCTAATGCTATCCAAAATTTATTTAAGAGCTTTTTATAGGTCTTCTCTTCACAAGAAGCATCTGCTTGTAAAGGCACCAAATCCATTCCGCATACCGGACAGTCGCCCTGTTTGTCATAGGTTTTATCGCCCTCACAGTGCATAGGGCAATAAAATGTGCCCGTTTCTTTTCCTTTGGGTTTTTCCTTTTTGGCTTCTGACGTTTTAGGCTCTTCTCCAAGTTTATGAATACTATACTTGCCGCCGTCCTGCTCCATCGCTTTTTGAAAGGTTTCAATGGGAATGTGAGACTTCATCTCAATAGTTGCCTGTGCTTTTTCTAAATCGACTGACGCATTGGCAACACCTCTCACTTTAGAAAGTGTTTGCGCTACGTGATCACGACAACCCTTGCAGGTCATTTTGTGTATGTGGTAGGTGTGTTTCATTTTAGTTCCTTTTTCAACAGACATATGGGGTACTTATTAGAGGCAGCAGCGATAAGTTTTATCGTAAACGGCAATGCGATTGCGTCCCTCATATTTTGCACAAATTAAGCGCGTAACCTTGCCTGACGCCGCAAATTTTGTGAGAATACCTACCCTTTATAAATGCCAGCAAACCAACATGACAGATAACAGTGAAACGCCGCCAAGCCCTTGGTTTTTATATGTGCTAGAAACCAAGCACAAACATTTATATACCGGCATTAGCCTTAACTGGCAGCGCAGGCTAGAAGAACATAGTAGCAACAGCCTCAAATGCGCTAAGGCACTCAAAGGTAAAGGGCCGCTTACGCTTAAATACTGCATTGAATTACCCGATAGACGCACCGCCATGCAGGCTGAATTATGGTTAAAAAAACAGTCCAAGGCGAGTAAAGTCGCCATTATCACTCAGCGCACTGCACTACCGTTTACGCATTCGTTAATTACCTGTTAATACAAGCTATCCGAAGCGCGCACTACGCGCACTAATAAATCCCCTGAAAAAACACATTACTAAACAATATGGCAATGCCCACTGACAGCACCGCTTCAATGCTCGCCACCCCAATATTATGCTGCAATACCACTTCGTCGCGCCGGTTAATCCCAGCCAAGACTATACGCTTAGTAATACTGGTGAGTAACATTAATAACACCGCAAAGGCTAAGCCCACTATTAACCAGCCTGTTATGTTGCTCACGTAGCCGGTAGGCGAATACACCAGCACTTTACTTGCAGTGGAAACGGCAATAGCAATGCCTATCAAATTACCGCCATGCTGTATGGCTAGCGCAATTTGACCGTCGCATAGTGTTTTCTGGAATGAGTTGTCTTGGTTGTTTTCTCTAAAGTTATACTCGTACACTCGCGTGGCAAATAATAAAACCAACAGCACTACAATGACAGCCGAAAACAGGGCAATAAAGGCGTTTATGTCAATCCCAACCGACCATTCAATAATACTTTTGGTGATAATTGCGCTGGCAATAGCAGCGCTGGCATCTACTAGGGCTACCGACACGTTTTTATCGGTGATCATCTGGCCTCTATCAAGCCGATGCAGCACTATTTTGTCATGTGCGTAGCGTCCTAGTCTAACTAGCACAATACCCGAGCCCCCAAACAGCAGCATACTGATAGCGGCAGCTACATAGCCCATACCCACCTGGCGACCTACCACCGCCGACAGCACAATAGTGAGCGACAGCAAGCGGCCTGCTAAACTTATGCCAAAGGCAAAATTATCTCTTTCACCTAGTTCTCGCTTCACATTTACTTTAGTAAACAAGCCTGAAAGGGTGCGAATAACAAACAGCATCGCCACAGCAATGGCGATGTCTATAACAAGATAAATAGCCAAGTCGTTTTCAATCGCCACCAGTTTAATCAGCTGATCCATACTTACTACCCTATTATTATATTTATTCTCGATATTGCCTGAGGTTTTAGCTTACACTACTCACGGCGTATTAACGCATTGTAATGAGAAAGAAGCGATGGAAAAACAATTACAACAAGCCAGCACTGATTTTGGACTACTAGAGCAAAATTTTATTGAGCAAGCTTTGCCAATCGAATTACTGCTACGCTATGAAGACAAAATAGTGACCGCGTTTGCCTACAGTGACTTCATTAAAAAAGTGGCATTGCAGTATCCACATGCTTTTTCGCAAATTTTAAGCAACATAAATAGCGCGTTTGAGAGTGTAAGTACACCAGGAAACTTGATCGATATTTCTTTCTATACCAGCGCGCATCGGCAGTTAAGTGAGCAACTATCTGCGCTTTCAGATACCGCGCCCACGCCGCAAGCTTTAGAGATTGAAGCTGGCACTTTGGTGCGCCGTTTCCGCCACATTCACATGTTAGAAATTGCATTTTTTGATATTCATAAATTGCAAAGCATTGAAACTTCCTTGCTAGCGGTGTCACGACTCGCCAATAGCATTATTAACGCCGCCCATAACTGTCTATATGCTGCTTTATGCAAGCGCTATGGCGCGCCTCAAAACAATCAGCCATTGTTAATCATAGCAATGGGCAAGCTAGGCGGTAACGAGCTTAACTTTTCATCTGACATTGACCTTATTTTCACCTACCCAGAACAAGGCGAAACGCAAGGCCACACAGTCAGTAAGAAGTCGATAGAACACCAAGTGTTTTTTACCCGTTTGGCACAAAAACTGATTACCATGCTAGACCAAATAACCCAAGACGCCTTCGCCTACCGAGTAGACATGCGCCTAAGGCCAATGGGAGACAGCGGTCCACTGGTGCTGCCGTTTAGCGCACTTGAAAGCTACTACCAAGAGCAAGGCCGCCAGTGGGAGCGCTTTGCCATGCAAAAAATGCGCATTGTAAATGACACTCCTTACAACCAGAGCCTGCATGATATTATAAGACCCTTTGTTTACCGAAAATATATCGACTTCACCACCATTGAATCTATTCGCGAAATGAAAGGTTTGATAGAAAAAGAAGTGCGGCGCCGGCAAATTAACCACAATATTAAGCTCGGCGAAGGCGGCATTAGAGAGGTAGAGTTCTTTATACAAAGCCTGCAGCTAATTCATGCCGGCAGGCATCTCAATTGCCAATTAAGCTCTATATTAGCGTCGATGCAGGCGGTGCAAAGCTCGGCGCTCACCGGTGATGTAGATATGCGCCAGCTTAAGGATGACTACTTATACTTACGCCAGGTTGAACATTATTTACAAATATTCAATGACGAGCAAACGCAAACACTGCCCCATTTTAGCAGTAAAAGCGACGAAGCCAGCGTGCGCGACAATCAAGCGCGTTTACGCACACTATTAGGCGATAGCGACTATGCGCAGTCAAGGGCCAATATAAGTGGCTGTATGGCGCGCATCCATCTGGTTTTTAACAGTATTGTGAATGACGCAAATAAACTCCAAGCCCCTAGTATTCGTGCAGCCGCTGATAAACGCAACAACGCCAGTGACGCCGGTGACGAAAGTGATACCAGTAACGCGGTAAATACACACGCTCATTCATTAATAGCAGATGCGCTTGACGATATTTGGCAGCTCTCACTGCAAAAAGAAGAAGCTATTGAAGCGCTTGAAGAGCAATTAAATGAAGAAGCCGCTGTAATCTTTATTGACCATATCTTAAAATTCAAGAAAAAAACCGAACGCGCTGGGGTAAGCCCACGCGCCCTTAATTCGATCAATAAACTAATGCCGCTATTGCTGTGTGAAATGGTCCTTGTTGAAGGTGAATTTGACGACGACGTATTTACCGACCAAGCCCAAGGTGTGTTTGACATTTTACAAACGATCAGCGGGCGTGTTACGTACATCGATTTGCTACTTGAGTACCCTCAGGTGCGTCACCGTTTGCTGCACCTGTGTAAAAAAAGCCTTTGGGTAGCCCAGCAAATTGCCCAATATCCTATATTGCTTGACGAGTTGCTACACCCGCTTTATCTAGACAAAAACGCGCTTTCTTTAGCCCAATACAAAGACCAGTGCGCAGATCAACTTCGTCAATTTATGCTTAGGGTTGATGTAAAAGACGAAGAACAAATCATGGACCGGCTGCGCGAATTTAAACACACCAACCAGCTTCGTATCGCCGCGGCTGACATATCGGGCACCTTAGCGATTAATCAAGTTAGCGACAAGCTAACGCTGCTGGCCGAAGTCATTATGCAGCAGGTGATTGATTTGGCCTGGCAGCAAATTGTGAGCCTATTTGGGCACGCTATTTTGCCATCGGGCGAAACGAAACAGCTAGCCCTAATCGCCTACGGCAAGTTTGGTGGCATTGAGCTAAGCTATGACTCAGATCTTGATATTGTATTTACGCACAACGCCGACCTGTCGCTTAGTACAGACAATACCGGCACGCGTAAACAAATATCAAACCAAGAGTTTTATATCAAGCTCGTGCAGCGAATTTGCCATATATGCACCACCAAAACCTACAACGGTATTTTATACGACATAGACTTACGCTTGCGCCCTTCTGGCAATTCTGGCCTGCTGGTGAGTCATATCGACACCTTTGAACGCTATCAAGAAACAGACGCCTGGACCTGGGAGCATCAAGCTTTAGTTAGAAGCCGCGTAGTGGTTGGAAACGCGAGCCTGGCCTTAAAATTTGACCAAATTCGCCATGCAATACTGTGCAAACAGCGAGACAACCGCGAACTTAAACAACAGGTGCTAGAGATGCGTGAAAAAATGCGCAGCCACTTAGAGTCTAAAATACCTGATCTCATCGATATAAAGCAAACTAGGGGCGGCATAGTAGACGTTGAGTTTATGGTGCAATTCTGGATTTTAGCCAACGCCCATAAGCAGCCTCAAATAACAAAATGGTCAGATAACTTGCGCCTGCTTGAATCTTTGCAATCCATTGATACAATTGATGATACCCAGATGAAAAACCTAACAAACGCCTATTTAACCTTGCGCCATGCCACGCACAGAGTACAGTTGGCCAATAGAAAGCTGGTTCGCGGCGGGGATAAATTAAGTAAGAAGCTGGTACAAAGCCTTAAAGACGTACAGCACGTTTTCGATACCTTGTTTGGGTAAACTATCTTAATTTTTAGCACTGTTGCGCGACTAACTTTATAGTAATTTTCTTGCCAATTGCTCTAACGGCGCTGTTAATAAGACTGAAAGGATCCATTACTTTTTTAGCAATTATTGCGTAAATAATCCGACTAGCGCACGGTAATGACTTAAGCGCTGCCGCTACTTTACTAGCAATTACGGTAAGCTTAAGGCGTAATGATTATTTATAAAGTGATTCAGGCGCATCGCTTGGACGCGTTTTAAAACGTTTATGCATCCATAGGTAACTCTCAGGCTGCTGCTCAATGGCTTTTAAAATATCAGCATTGAGCAATGTTAACGCTTCTTCTTTACTAAGTTGTTTATCGGCAAGGTATTCAAGAGCTGAAACAAACTTAATCACATAGCCTGTATTTGTGTATTGCGAGGTAATAAGAAACGGCACTGCGTCGGTTCTACTAGCAAACATGAGGGTAGCGCCGGTAGTAGCAGTTTTACTGACCCCGCCAAAAGGCACAAACAAAGACTGCTTAGCACCATAGTCTTGATCGGGCAAATATAAGCACAGCTCGCCCGCGTTCATCGCCTGAATAAGCGCTTTAGCGTTGCGTTTATCTATAAAATATTTATTTGAGCGGGTGCGTCCTTTATATTGTAAATAATCAATTAGTGGATTGTTATGCTTGCGATAAAAGGCAATTGATTTGTGTTTGTAACCTAGGCCTCTACACGCCATTTCTAGATTTACGTTATGTAGGGCCAGTCCAAACACTCCCTTACCGCTGTCTAATACTTCTTGAACTGCCTCGTAGCCCTCTACTGTACAGTGCTTTTGCACGCGCCAGCTTGGCCACCACCAGCCCATTGCAGTTTCAAACAATGCCATGCCGGTTCTATTAATATTGGCGTTTATTACCGCTTCTACATGCGCACTTGACCAGTCTTTAAAACAAAGTTCAAGATTGCGCCTTGCCACTTTCACGCGTTTTGGCGCAACTCGCTTAATTACCTTCCCAAAGCCCAAACCTAACATTTTAATAAGACCAAAGGGTAGCCACGTCAGGCTATATAAAATGAGCACGCCAAACCAAATTAGCCAATAATTGGGCAACAAAAAGCGCCAAGAGAACTTAGGTGCAATCACTTTTTTTATGCTGGGAGACGCCGATAATGATGGAGTAAGCCGCGCTTCAGGCGATGTAGACAATATGCTTCCTTTATACGAATGTTCGTTTACGCGAACATGATAAACTATTCCTGTAGTTTACAATAATGCCTATTTGCCTACCACCTATAACTATTTACCTATAATGAGAAACGCCTCTTATTTAAGCTTAGTACTTCGCCACTATATTTTTCAGCTTCTTTTCGAACGCGTCGAAGTGACGGCTCGAGGCATAATCGAAATGATATTGATTATGAAAGCCGAAACTAAGCTTCACCAGAGCGTCTTCGATGAATAAGGTGTAGCCGTCAAAATCTGTGAATGCTATTACGCCTTCAAGCGAGTACTTTTCGTCCTCTTTTTTTCCGTTTAGTCTAATTTTTTCAAATACTGTTAGTAAAAACTTACTGTCTAGCTCATTTTTCATAATTTCCCCACTTGCATAAATATAAAAGCGTTTAGTAAGGCGATGACATATTGCCCAACCATGCTTATTCACGCTTAACCTTTGCTTAAGTCAGACTCGTTACTTGTATCAACGGCACTTGCCATAAAGAGATCACTTAAGCCAATATGCAAAATATAACATAATTAAGCCCTAAACTTAAATCGCCATCATAAGGGTTAGTCTTGCAAACAATAAAATACGCTGGGCTTGTTAAAAGTTGAAGCGCAGTCTAACTAAAACGGTTTGGTTGTCATCAAACTCGCATATTACGCTAGCCTCTTGAGCGCTTATTCGTGTGCCCTGTAAGCTTTTTTATACTGTTAAATGTTGGTGTCCTGCGCAGGCCTTGAAGATTGTTTTGACCTTGAAGCAAAATTATGTTCAACTATAATTCTAACTGGTCAGATGAGTGGATGAATAAATTATGAGTATTAGAACCAATCTTAAAAAAGTATTGCCCCCAATTTCAATTACTGAGCAAGAAGCTCTAGATGCGGGCGACGTTTGGATAGAATCTTCAATTTACCAAGGCAAGCCCGACATGGCCGCTCTTCGTGCGCTTCCACAAGCAAAATTAAGCGCACAAGAGCAAGCATTTATTGACGGACCGGTCAAAACCTTACTAGAAATGATTGACGATTTTGAATTGCAAAATGGTGAACACATTCCTGAAGATATTCTTAGCTTCTTAGGCAAGCAGAAATTCTTCTCAATGATTATTCCAAAGAAATTTGGTGGTTTAGAGTTCAGCCCGTATGCAAACTCTACTATTGTCACCATGATTGCAACGAAAAGTGGCGCAATCGCCGTTACTGTCATGGTACCTAATTCTTTAGGCCCGGGCGAATTATTAATGCATTACGGCACCGAAGCACAGCAAAACCATTGGTTGCCAAGTCTAGCAATTGGCGACGACATTCCGTGTTTCGCCCTTACTGGCCCAGAAGCAGGCTCTGACGCAGGCTCTATTCCAGACGCAGGCATAGTCACTAAAGGCATGCATAAAGGCGAAGAAGTACTTGGCTTAAACGTAACATGGGACAAGCGCTACATAACTCTTGCTCCTATTGCGACCGTCTTAGGCTTAGCCTTTAAAGTATTCGACCCTGAGCATTTGCTAGGTGACAAACTTGAACTGGGCATTACGTGCGCATTATTACCAAAGTCTCACCCTGGCGTTGAACTTGGCAACAGACACGATCCTATGGGCGTGCGTTTCTACAACGGCACCACCCGCGGTAAGGATGTATTCATTCCCATGGACTTTATTATTGGTGGCCAAAAGAACATTGGTAAAGGCTGGCAAATGCTGGTGAGCTGTTTAGGCGCCGGCCGTGGTATATCACTGCCTGCAATGGGCGTGGCAACGGCTCAGTCAGCGTTTAAGTCTACCTCTGAGTATTCCTTTATACGTGAACAGTTTGGCGTGCCAGTTGGTCGCTTTGAAGGGATTCAAGAAAAACTAGCCGATATTGCAGGCAAAACATTTTTGTTAGAATCGATGCGCGTGCTGACCACAGAAGGATTAGGCGAAGGCCTAACACCAGCTGTAGTGACCGCCATTGCAAAATATCACATGACCGAACTTGGCCGCGATGTATTAAACCAAGCTATGGACGTGCAGGCAGGTAAAGCCATTCAACGTGGACCACAAAATACTTTGGCCAACGGCTACTCAGCACTGCCTATTGCCATAACGGTTGAAGGCGCCAACATACTCACGCGTAACCTAATGATATTTGGCCAGGGCGCGATGCGCTGTCACCCGCACTTAAAAGAAATGGTTGACTTAATCCATTCTAGCGACAGCAACGCCGATGCAGAATTCAACAGGGTATTGGGCAAAACGGTTAAATTCAGCGCTAAAAATGCATTTAGAAGCTTAGGCAACAGCTACATGCCTTTCATTCGCAAGTCTGAATCTGTTTATCCTGAAGTGGTGAAATACGAAAAACGCTTAAACGCACTTTCTGCTAAACTTGCGCCATTAGCGGACTTCTCTTTATTAGTGCTAGGCGGGGAACTTAAAAAGTCTGAGTTGTTGTCTGCTCGCTTAGGTGACGTCATCAGCTATGTATATGCCGGTATGGCAGCGATTCGTTTTTACGAGCAGCGCGTTGAAAATCGCCAAGAAGCACTGCCCTACTTCCAGTATGCAATGGAGTGGTCATTACAGCAGGGCGAAAAGGCCATTGTCAATTTTGTGAATAACTTCCCTAATGTAGCCACCAAAGTGTTAATGCGTGTACTTACTAACACCTATAGCTCCTCGGTACGCGGCATAAGCGACGACTTAGTGCGCGAGCTGTCTACAGTATCTATGAACGATAGCAGCATTAAAAAGCAGCTTACACATGCGGTGCATGTAGTGAAAGGTGATGGTAACTACATAAATGAACAGGCCTTTAAAGCCAAGCATGCGGCTATGCCACTGCTTAGCAGAGTGCAAAAAGCCTTAAGAAAAGCGCCTATTGTGCCTTTCTTATCGTTTGAAAATGCGGTAAACCAGTTGCTTGCGAAGGGCGAAGTAAGCGAAGCGGAAAGAATCATTTTACTAGAATACAATGAGAAACGTAAATTATCGGTAAGAGTAGATGAATTCACCTTCGACATGGATGTTATTCCAGCTGAGATTAGAGATGACTTTACGCTAGATGGCGAGCAAAAAGAAGCTGACATAAAGGCTAATGCTGCCTAAGCATCACCTGTGTTGGCTTTTTAAACAGCAAGTTTATTGAAGATTAGAAAATGGGGCGCACTAAGCGCCCTATTTTTTTGCCTGGTTGTTTGGGTATGTCTTAATCGTCGTCCTTTGCGATGCGCCATATGCCGATGGCTAAAACAAATAGTAATAGACCAATCGGTATTAAGGCCGTTAAAAAATAGCCGGCGGCAACAAGCTTAAACGCGATGTAAATAACCAGCGTTATTGCTGTGAACAGCGCAAACGAAGCAATTAGATTAGTATACTTTTTCATAAGTACTAGATCTTTAAGAAGAATTGAGCGTAAATTCTTCTACGCAAGGTCTTAGCGTAAAGCTCATCACCGCATGCAATCATTGCCTAAACATCTGTAAATAAGGGCGCCCGTGCGCCCTTATCGTCTGCCTTACTCGCTTAGTTGGATTGGATCGCCAATTGCATCGGCGGCTATTTCTGCGGTACTAAACGGCAGTGCAATCCAATTTTTCTCTGAATAACGTCTGGTTTGATCTCGATTAAAAGGACTGGTTAAATCTGCAGATTGGGAAAATCCGAGTAAGGCTTCAGCTACCGGCCCGTTGGCGTCCCAGGTGACGGTTTGCATATAAGTGGGGCCTGCGGTGACCGGTGTATATTCACCTTGTGCGTTGGCTCTTGGCGTTGCCAGCACATTGAATATGCCTTCTTGCCCTCTGCCGCCGTGCATAGGAATACGCTCATTGTTATTACCCACATCTATGTCAAACTGCAAATTTCCAAGCTGTTCGTCTAGCGCCACATTGCGCGTAACAAAGTACACAATGGCGTTGCCTAAGGCGGTGCGAGTTCGGTTATTTACGATTAATCCACGCGGCGTGTTTACCGGGTCGGCTTCATTAAACGGCACACTAAAGGCGGTTTCAATATTTCCCTCAAAATCAACGCTGCGAGAAAACTCTCTAAACACATGCGCTCCCCTGCTGCCCACGTTATTTGCACGATCCCATCTGGCCAAAATATCGCAGGCCTGAGTGGCATCAACAGTGCCGCCATCGCTTAAGGGCATAAGCGAATTTGCACTACAGTCAGCAAGCACATCGTCTAACACCAGTTCAGCGGCGTAGTTGCGGTTGCTGAAGCCTATTTCTTGTAATTTACGCAAGCTGAATTTATTCCCGCCAAGCCCGTCTTCGCCACTTAAGCGTTCTTGTACTTGAATAACACCCATACGCGTACGCAAGAGTCGAGGAGACGCTGCAGCTACTGACACACCAGGCCTTGCGATTAAATTGCGGCGTAGTAAAGGGGAGAACTCCTGGTCTAAGGTGCTGTCTGGATTACTCATCCAATAGCTGTCGTTAGAGTTGCTTGAATAGCTTGTATTCAACAAAAACGGTAAATTACCGCCGCCAAAAATACCTGCTTGCGGTGAATCAGCATCGCTGCCCCATTCGCAGGCCGCTGTACTGCCGTCGAGCGCAGGTATTCCAACGGCCACTAAGGCTTGCAAAGCGGGATTAGCGCCCACGCAACTCGCAAATTTAGCGCTAGTCACGTGAGGCACCGTAGACAAGTCGGCGTAAAGCGCATTGCCGTCTTTGTCGACCGCTATGGTGTTTACAAACGGAAGTCCAAGGGTTGTTTTCATGCGGTCAAGTAGGTCTTGCGAGCTGGTGGCCTTATTCATTGAATGCCATTGGTTAATGGCCCGCGGGTTTTCAGAAGAAGCATCGCGTATCGCAAAGGCTAAATTAAAGGTTCCCCAAGCAGGAAGTGCGCCATTCACAAAGTTGGCCGCCAACATAGGTCCAAAGTGCGACAAATACACCGCCCCGGTGTGCGCTGCACCGCCGGGCAGGTCAATACTTACCTCTACTTTGGATATATCACGCTGCTCCGTTTCACCCGCTTCATTTAGGTACTGGTACTGCAGAGGGTTGTCGGGCATTAGCTGCAGCTGATACAGCGTAAAGCGCTTGGCGGTAGACACTGTATGACTCCACGCAACATCTTTGTTAAAGCCAATATTCACAAAGGGCTGGCCTTGTTGAGCGGCGCCCATAACGTCAATTTCACCGGGTATTGTTAAGTGAAATTCATAAAAACGCTGCACACCCAGCCAAGGTTCATGCGGGTTGCCATACAGCATACCACTGCCGTTTTCGGTCACGTCAGAGCCTAATGCATAGGCGTTACTGCCGCCTTCTAAGACATTAATTCGAGTCATATCAAAAGCAGGAACATCTCTTTTTGACGGGGCTGAATTACCACTTGGCGCTGGCGGTGCAGCTAACACAATAGGCGCAACAAAGTTTGATAATCCGCCGCGTAAATTGCCTTTATTATAGACCGCGGCTAAGTCCATCTCGTCAATTTCAGTCACCCATGTTTCGCCCGCGCAGGCTGGATCTATGTTGTCTACGCCGGTGTCGCGTAAATAGCGACTATAGCCAGCTGCATATCCTATAATAGCGTCGCGCACCTGCGGCTCTTGCATACCTAACAAGGCTTGACGCCGACTAGGCTCGTTATACCAGGTGTAAAAAACGTCTCGGTTGATATTGCCTACGCTGGCCTCGAGGTTTAAGGCACTGGTGCCATTTGCTACAACAATTTCTTGCGCAAAGGAACAAATGTTATCGCTTGCAAACGCATACCCTAAGCCATACCCTAAGCCTTTGTAGTCTTGCGCAGTAATATGCGGAATGCCAAATTGGGTGCGGGTAATTTCGGCCGCAAACTCAGGCGCTGGCGGTGGTGGTACCACAATATTAATGGGTGGATCATTGTCGTCATTCAAACACCCAGTGAGTCCTAGGGTGCTTGTTAGCGTAGCGGCAATGAGCATAGGCAGCCGGTATTTACGAATTTTTTGAAATTGCATGAGTATTAGCCTTTTATATTAGTCAATGAGTACGCTACAGCTTGGCTTCGTAGGCTATACTAAAGACCATATTGTTAATAAATGCAACATTTTACCTATATATTTTTTACAATTTTTGAAGATCACAATGCCCTTTTCAATGCCTAAACTCTTTTCTAAGCAAGCTTTTTCGTTGTATAAGTAGGCATTACTGGTGCAATGGACAAAGAAGCTACTAATGCAAGAAAAGGAGAATTTAACTGATGATTGACACTAAGGATTATCTAGTTGCCCCCGGCCATTGTGTAAGGTTGCACGATATAGCCACTAAAGACAACGGCGGACTTACCAAAAAAGAAGGCATGCAAGCAATCCGCAGCCTCTCCAAACGCTTATTTGAGCTGCAAGACTTGCTGTACGCGCAGCGCGCTAAAAGCCTATTAATCGTATTTCAAGCCATGGACGCTGGCGGCAAAGACTCCACTACCCGGCGTGTGTTTACCAGTGTAAATCCAAGCATGCTGATGGTAAGAAGTTTCAAAAAGCCTAACACAGAGGAATTATCGCACGATTTTTTATGGCGCGTTCATCAACACACGCCGCCCAAAGGCGTGATTGGTGTGTTTAATCGCTCACATTATGAAGATATAGTCACGGTGGGTGTTAATCAACTTCAGCCCTCAAAGCTTTGGCAGTCGCGCTTTGAGCATATAAATAGCTTTGAGAAAATGCTGGTAGGCGAAGGCACTATGGTGCTTAAGTTTTATCTGCATATTTCGAAAAACTATCAAAAAGAACGTTTACAGCGCAGGCTAGATCGCGCTGATAAACACTGGAAATTTGAATTTGCTGACGTAGACGCGCGTGAGCATTGGGATGAGTACTTAGCACTATACAGTGAAGCTATTGAACGCTGTTCAACAGCAACTTCGCCTTGGTATGTAGTGCCTAGCGAGCGCAGATGGTATCGCGATTTAGTGGTATTACAGAGCATTGTAAACACCCTAGATGCTCTGCAGATGGACTATCCTGAACCTGAATTTGACCCCAATAGTGTGAAAATACCTTAAGGCTTCTCACGCAGCAATGGCCATATTATTTTACGCAATTTGGTGTGGGTGAAGGCGACATTGAACGTTTAAAGGGAATAATTCCTGCTAGCGTGCAGTGAAAATTTGTAAAAACAGCTATGGCCGAGCATCATTAGCCGTTATTATTATGCCATCAAAAACCTGATAAGTCTTTCGGGTTTATCTGCACATTATATTAAGCACTAAAACAAACACTATGGCGCAATTATACTTTTACTACTCAGCAATGAACGCTGGCAAATCTACCTCTTTATTACAGTCGGCTTACAATTACCAAGAGCGCGGTATGAAAGTGCAGCTTTACACTGTTGCCTTTGACGACCGCTTTGCTCAGGGCAAAATTGCCTCGCGCATAGGCCTGGAGTCTGAAGCAGACTTATTCACCGACCAAACCAATCTTTTTGAGGATGTTGCGGTTAAACAAAAGCAGCACAAACTGTCTTGCATTTTTATTGATGAAGCTCAGTTTTTAACGCGCCAGCAGGTAAAGCAGTGCCTGCAAATTGTCGATAAACTCAATATTCCTGTTTTAGCCTATGGCTTGCGCACCGACTTCAAAGGCGAAACTTTCGAAGGCAGCCACTATTTACTCGCCTGGGCTGACAAAATGAACGAACTCAAAACCATTTGCCACTGTGGCCGCAAGGCCAACTTTGTGGCAAAGCTAGACGGCAACGGAAATGTTCTTCAAGAAGGTGCACAAATTGAAATTGGCGGCAATGAACGCTATGAGTCACTTTGCCGCAAGCATTACTGCGAAAAGACAGATTTTTACACTAATTGACGCTGTATGGCTAAGCTGACTAATTAGGCGACCGTATGCCTTGCCAATCTTCTAAATCCTGCTCGGGTTTTTCTAAGCGAAAACGTGCGTAAAGCGCAATGCCGTATTGATCTTCTAATATATCAACGTGCACCTTGTTTTCTTTTAAAAAGTCCTGCGTACCTGATGCGTTAGTCACATCACCAACAACGACGCGACTAAACCCTCTCATCTGAATAAGCGTTGCACATACGCTACAAGGACTCAAGCTAGTGTAAATGGTGGTTCGGCTAAAATCGATTCTGCCTGCATCTCTTATTGCAGACGTTTCGCCGTGATTATAAGGATGATTTTCTTGCACTAGCGTGTTGTGGCCTTTACCTACAATTGTGTTGCTTGCGTTGTTAACGATCACAGCGCCAATTGGGCAGCCACCTTCGTCATAACTTTTTTGCGCCAGTAGCACTGCAATACGCATAAAGTCTGCGTCTGTTAGGCCTTGCGTGAAATCGTTGTTCATCAGCATAGGCAAGCTTTTAGTTGGCATATGTGCAATTGCATTTAGTGCATGTTCAGTTACTGGTGTTTGTTCATGTAAAAGTGTTTTCATATAGCGTATTTTTTGTCCATTTTTAGTAGCATAGCAGAGTAATGTTCATCTCAACAAAAAATCACAAGGCTTTGAACTAGTATAAAAAACCCGCGTAAAGCGAACTTTTTTATAGCAAGGCTAGATTAAAAGAATCTAACTCTAAATTCAGTACCAACAAAGCGCTCTTCGTTAACAATACCGGTGTTGTTATTAAAGTCTAGCCATTAAGCATATGATTATCCCCATATTAATTATGTGTGTATTGCTTTAGAAACACGGCATAATCTTACGAAAAAGAACAATGACGGCTAAATTAAGACAATTAAGGCAATTAAGGCAATTATGACTTGGTGTAAGTCCACAAGGCGCTATCACACATAGCTATATAAGCTTTGTTTATAAGCTTTGTTTATAAGGTAGCGTAACTTAAAGCAATTGTCGCTTGCGCCCAACATCCACTATGCTTAACATTATTAAATACTATTACTAACAGAGCTTAGCATGGATTTTTCTCACAACCCAAAAACACTCGACTACTTAGCCCGTATACGCAGCTTTATGGACGCGCATATATTTCCCATAGAAGACAAAGTATATGGCGAAATTCATGCAGCTAACCCAGACGGAAATTGGAAAAATTGGCAAATTCATCCTGACATTACGCGTTTAAAAGCCTTAGCCAAAGAGCAAGGTTTATGGAATATGTTTTTGCCCGATGCTAAATTAGGCCAAGGCCTCACCTGCTTAGAATACGCACCTTTAGCTGAGGAAACCGGCAAAGTCATTTTCGCGCCCGAAATTTTCAACTGCAACGCACCCGACACGGGCAATATGGAAGTGCTGTACCATTTTGGCAATGAGTTTCAACAACAAAAATGGTTAACGCCCTTACTTAACGGTGAAATACGCTCTGTATTTGGCATGACCGAACCCGACGTTGCCTCATCTGACGCCACCAACATGCAGGCCACTATTGAGGCCGACGGCGACGAGCTTATTCTTAATGGTAAAAAATGGTGGACCACTGGCTTAGGTCACCCAAATGCCAAAGTCATGGTCTTTATGGGACTTTCAAACCCAGAAAACGACCGCCACAGCCAGCACTCAATGGTAATGGTGCCCTTAGATACCAAAGGCATCGAAATTACGCGTATGCTTAGCGCCTATGGCGACTTTGATGCGCCTTTTGGCCACGGTGAGGTACATTTACACAACGTACGCGTACCGAAAGAAAATTTGTTAGTGGGTTTAGGCAAAGGCTTTGCCATAGCGCAAGGTCGCTTGGGCCCGGGCCGTATACATCATTGCATGCGCGCAGTTGGTATGGCTGAAAAAGCATTAGAATTAGGCATAAGACGCGGCCTAGAACGCGTTGCTTTTGGCAAGCCCTTAATTGAATTAGGCGGTAATAAAGAGCGCATTGCGCAAGCCCGCATGCTCATTGAACAAAGCCGTTTGCTCACCCTTCAGGCCGCTTGGAAAATAGATAACTTGGGCGTTAAAAATGCTATGGTAGATATTTCAGCGATCAAAGTGGTTGTGCCTAACATGGCGCAGCAGGTAGTAGACATCGCTTTACAACTGCATGGCGGCGGCGGAATGTGTAACGACTTCCCTATTGCCCGATTTGCCGCAGGCGCACGCTCGCTTCGCTTAGCTGACGGGCCTGACGAAGTGCACATGGCCATGGTATCTAGATTAGAGCTTAAAAAATATAAATAGGCCAATATGACGACGCAAACCCCACACAAAGCTGCCTCAGTACTTGACCAAGGCAGCGCCATTCGAGCAGGTGAAGAGCTGCCCACTGGCCCCCTTCTAGAGTGGCTAAATAGCGAAATTAAACTGCCCAATGGTGAATCACTAAGCGGCGACATGAAGGTGACCCAATATTCAGGCGGTGCCTCTAACTGGACTTACTGCTTAAGTTTTGACAATCGTGATGTAATATTGCGCAGGCCGCCTGCCGGCACCAAAGCAAAAGGTGCACACGATATGGGCCGCGAATATAGCTTACAAGACGCGCTTAAACCAGTGTATAGCAAAGTGCCCGCTATGCTTGGCTACACCGATGATGAAAGCGTTATTGGCGCTGAATTTTACGTGATGGAAAAAATTAACGGGATAATTCCGCGCAAGCATTTCCCGCGCGGCGTGAATTTATCCCAAGGGCAAGCGCGCAGGCTTTGCGAAGTAGCGCTTGATGAACTCATTAACCTGCATAACGTTGACATAGAAGCTGCAAACTTATCCCATTTAGGCAAAGGTGCAGGCTATGCGCAGCGCCAAGTACTGGGCTGGAATAAGCGCTACACGAACGCGAAAACGTGGAACGTGCCCAGCGGCAAAAAAGTAATGCGCTGGCTCGAAGATAACCTGCCAGCCAAAGAAACAATTTGCATGACCCACAACGACTATCGCTTTGACAACCTGGTGCTTGATGTTAACGACCCTACCCAAATATTAGCCGTGCTTGATTGGGAGCTAGCCACCTTGGGTGATCCGCTAATGGATTTAGGCAATAGCCTAGCCTACTGGATACAGGCCGATGACGATTTCATGGCCCGCAGTACTCAACTTCAGCCAACTGATATTCCCGGCATGATGACGCGCCAGCAAGTTATTGATTATTACTGCAACAAGCAAGGCGTAGAGCCAAAAGCCTTCGCTTTTTATGAAGTGTACGGCTTGTTTAGGCTGGCCGGTATTGTGCAGCAAATCTACTATCGCTATCACCACAAACAAACTCACAATAAGGCGTATAAGAATATGTGGACCTTTGTGCATTATTTATTGTATCGCTGTAATAAAATTACTAAGCAGCAGTGAAAGATGGCTATTTAAAATAGTTTTATTCATATTGTTAAAAAACATAGCATTAGTACTACAAAGCAGCGTCATTTAATAAGCGCTGGCTTTGCACTGTAAATAGCATATTCGGACAATATAACCATGAGAAAAAACATTCTGATCACGGGCGCAAGCTCAGGCCTTGGCCGTGAAATGGCGGTGCAATTTGCGCAAAAAGGTCGCAACCTAGCCTTATGTGCTCGGCGCATAGACCGCCTTGAAATACTAAAAGCAGAGCTACTGGCTATCAATCCAAGCATAAGCGTTATCATTAAGTCTTTAGATGTCAACGACCACGACGCCGTATTCACTGTGTTCAATGAATTCAAACAAGAACTTGGACAGCTTGACCGAGTAATCGTAAACGCAGGCATGGGCAAAGGGGCTTCCATTGGCACCGGCTACTTTGAAGCCAATAAACAAACTGCCATTACAAATTTTGTATCGGCCTTGGCGCAGTGTGAAGCCGCTGTGACTATTTTCAGAGCGCAAAACGCTGGGCATTTAGTCACCATTTCATCTATTAGTGCGGTGCGCGGGTTCAGACGCGCCTTAAACGTATACGCCGCCACAAAAGCCGCCATTACCTCCTTAAGTGAAGGCCTGCGAATGGATTTAGCCAAAACACCCATTAAGGTATCCACCATTCATCCTGGCTTTATTCGCAGTGAAATTAATGAAAAAGTAAAAAAAGTACCGTTTATGGTCGACACACAAACGGGCTGCAAAGCCATGGTAGCGGCGATTGAAAAAGAAGGTGCAAATAGCTACGTACCTACTTGGCCATGGGCGATAATGCAGCTAATAATGCGAGTGGCGCCCTTGTCTTTGCTGGCAAAAATGAGCTAAGCCCCAATCGAGTGAGTTAACCACATGCAGTCTACTGTTTTCACCGCCATATTCTTACCTTTAGTGCTTGCCAGTATTATGTTTGGAATGGGCTTGAGTCTGCAGCTTAAAGACTTTGCGCGCTTAGCCAAATTGCCTAAACCAATATTTGTGGGCCTGTTTGGGCAGATGCTGCTGTTACCTGCCCTTGCCTTTGCTATTGCGCTTGCCTTTAATGCCTCAGCACAAATCGCAATAGGCATGATGCTGCTAGCGGCGTGCCCCGGCGGCAGCACCTCAAATTTACTCTCGCATTTAGCCAAAGCTAACTTAGCTCTGTCTATATCGTTAACGGCAATCACCACCGTTATTTGCGTATTTACTACGCCCTTTTTAATTGCCTTCTCTATCAACTACTTTTCTGAAGGCGAACCTGTAGAATTTTCTTTGCTCAAGACCTCTTTGGGCTTAATTGTTATTACACTTGTGCCTGTAGCGCTTGGCATGTTGACCCGTCATCGTTTTATCAATATCGCCTTAAGGCTGGAGCCTATCTTTCGTAAACTTGCCATTGTGTTCATGTTATTGCTAATTGTAAAAATTAGTTTTGACGAGCGTGAAATGCTGGTGGAAGGATTCCCCGACTTATACTTGTTCACTATTGGCCTAAACTTAAGCGCTACGCTGCTGGGGATGCTGCTGGCGAAACTATTTTTACTTAATCAAAAAGATCGCATAACCTTAGGAATAGAAGTAGGCACACAAAATGCGACGCTTGCTATTTTAATTGCAGTTAGCTTTATACAAGAGCCAGCCTATGCGCTTATTGCCGGCGGGTATGGTTTAATGATGTATTTAGGCGCTGCTGGTTTGGTTTTGTATTCGCGAAACAAAGGTGTCAAAGAATAAAATGCATCGCGTTTTATATCACCCTAAACCGATGGCTTTTTATGACAGCAATAGCGAACGTTGCCAGTATGTTTAGAAATACTTAACTTGTAATATTCGGCATTCTTCACCACACTGTTAGTAGTCTTTTCACACCTAATCATTTATTTATGCAGAGTACTATTCAACTATGAACATGCGCTTTTCTTCGAATATAAATAAGCAACATTCAAATCCTCTTATCTTTTTGTATCAACGTAAACTGGCACTAAATCTGTGCTTGGTATTGCTATGTACATTCTCCGTTTCTGCCCTCAGTAAAAGTGTCGATAAGAAGCATATTGAGCAAGCAATCGAGGAAGCGCTTAGCACATTTCAAACACCCGGCATGGCGGTTGGCATTATTCACCAAAACGAAGTGGTGCTGTCGAAAGGCTTCGGCAAAGCCAATATTGCTAACAACAAAAAGGTAGATGCGCAAACCTATTTTCGCCTAGCGTCTACCAGTAAAGCTTTTACCAGTGCGGCATTGGCAATTTTAGTGGATGAAGAAAAGTTAAACTGGAACGATAAAGTTATTACCCACCTGCCAGAATTTACGCTTTATGACCCCTATGTTACCCGCGAATTTACCATTACCGATTTACTGACGCACCGCAGCGGCCTAATTAACGGCGCAGGCGACAGCATGATTTGGCCAGAGCCTTCAGGCTTCACGCGCGCAGAAGTCATTGCTAATCTACAATATTTAACACCCGAGTATAGCTTTAGAGACCGCTATGCATATTCCAATGTCATGTACATTACGGCAGGCGAACTAGTCGCTAAAGTCAGCGGCATGAGTTTTGAAAATTTTGTGGAGCAGCGCATTTTTAAACCGCTCGCGATGAACTGTTTTGTGGGCGACATTCCCAAGGCAAGTTTAAACAACGTGGCGATGGGCTATGCTCATAACAGCGCGCGCGGTATTTATGCTATACCGCGCAATGGCATTTCACAACAGGGGCTAATGTCAGCAGCCGCAGGCGGCATGGTGTGCAATGTGCAAGATATGTTGAAATGGATAGGCGCTTTGCTTAACCGTAACAACCTGCCCTTTTCAGATAAGCAGCTTACACAAATGTGGTATCCGCAGACTATTTTATGGGTATCGCCACAGGAGCGTGAGTGGAACAAGACCCTATTTAAAAGCTATGGCTTAGGCTGGCGCTTAGCCAATATTGGTGAGCTTAACGTTATTTCACACACCGGCACACTTTCAGGCTATCAGGCCTATGTGCTAATGGTGCCTAAACTAACGCTTGGTGTGGTTATTTTAAGCAATGGCTCTAATTCAGCGGCGCGCGGCTCAGTCATGCAAACTATTGTGAAAGCTTATATGCAAAAAGCAGGATATGTTGACAAACAGCAGCAAGATTGGATAAGCACCTATGTGGATCATTTGGACGAGCGTGAACAAGCTTATTTGGCCAAATTTGAAGAGCCCGTTGCCACTGCGCCAATGAGTATTACTGATGAACAAATTTTAGGTGAATACAAAGACAAGTGGTTTGGCAGTTTCACCGTAGTGAGCACCAATCACAAAACAGCGGCTAACACCCCTATTTTGCGCATAAGCTCCAACAGGATGAAAACCCTGACGGGCACCCTAGCACCTTTTCAAGACGCTACCTATAAAATAGAATGGGATAATAAAAATGCCGCCAGCGATGCGTTCATGCATTTTACGCTCAATGTAAAGCGTGAAGTAGTTAAAGCCGAGCTGCATCCGTTTAGGGTCGACACCGTTGTGAATCATGCATATCGCGACATGACGTTTATAAAGATCGCGCCCGAATAACTATCGCACACACTTTTTTCGACGCTATGCTTTGCTGTAGCCACCTACTCATGCCACTTTGGTCGTTGCCAAAATGGCTGAGCACATCGCTAACACTATTATTGCTGAGCATACTGCGAAATGCATTGTTTGTAGCTTCATCGCAGTATTCAAATAGACCTTTGTAATGCTGCCTCCATAAAACAATAGAGCGATAAGTCGGCTTTTTTATCGCGCTACTTATCAAACCTTGCACCTTATTACTGCTTGTCTGCTTTTGCACTTGCGCGCTGTGAGAAAGACACTCATCCTCATAGGTATGCGCTAGTTCGTAAAGTTCTTGAACAGGAAATAAAGCCTCAGTGAGCTGCAAGCCAATGCCTGGCAAAAAGCGAAGTGTTTCTGGGGGCTTAGTTTGCAATAACGAAAATGACGCAGCATCAAAGGCTCTATTAGACGCCCGCTCTATTTGCATTAAGCGCCAGTCGATATCCGCAAGCTCGGGCAAAAAAGGCATGCTGGTAAGCGCGTCGATGCTAAGCATAAATTCACTTAAGCCTTGCCCGTAGCCTGCCCAATCGAAGCACGTTTTGGGATAAGCTTTTAAATACGCTAACGACAGTTTGCGAAAGTCTTCTTCATCCATTATGGCAAACACAGTGCTGTAAGTGATCGACAGCGCTCTTATGCCACTCATTATGTAGTTGTTACGATAAACACTGAGCGCGTTTTGTGTGTTTACTTGCATGGAAGAGCTGTCGGCTGATGTATTTACAGAATTGTCATTAAATGGTTTAGTAATGAGTTTGCTGGAAAGCTCATTTTCTTGTTGTGTGTTATTCAAGCTTTTTTCAGGTGAGTCTTTATCTTGATTAAACACAGCCTGAATAAGCAAAGATTGATAGCGCATGTTAAAATCTGGCTTTTTGAGCTTCGCCCACTAGCACTTCCCAAGTAGGTAGTTTATTGTCCCACTCTATTAAGGTAGCCGCATTGCCAAACAGCGCTTTTGCTCGTGTGTATAATTCCCAACATTGAGGAGACACCGCACTTGCATGATCATCCACAATAAAGCCATTCACTTTGTTGTCACTAAAGCCAGCTAAATGAATTTCACCCACCAAATGAGCGGGTATTTGTTTTATATTTTCATATACATAGTCAACTACATTGGTTTGTTGTTGATTCAACGCATTTACAATAAGATTATTGAGATCAAGCAATAAACCACACCCCGCCTGCTGGCAAAGCGCAATTAAAAACGCAAATTCGCTCATTTCATCTGCTTGCATGGGATCTATATGCGATACGCTGATATAAGAAGACAGGTTTTCAATTAAAATGGGCCGCTTGAGTTTGTCCTGCACCTGAGCAATATTAGTGGCTAATACACGTAAAGAAGCTTGATTATATGCCAACGGCAGCAAATCGCCTGAATGCAGCACGTGCCCGTCAACCAAAGCCCTGTTAAAGCATAAATGTTCCGACACCCACTTTGCATTACTCACGTTAACCACGTGCGCAAATTGTGCAAGCGTATCGCATGGTAGCGCCATATTTGAGCCTAAACCTAAAGACGTGCCGTGAATGCTGATGTCGTATTTTTGTGCGGCGTCTTGCAGCACTTCAAGCGCTATGCCGCCTTTTGCAAAAAAGTTCTCAGCGTGTAGCTCAACAAAATCGATGTGCGTGTTTATAGGATTGTCAGACAGAGCTTGTGCATAGTGAGGGTGGCGTAGCCCAACACCTACAAGGCCATTGGGCTGCTCGGTAACTGAAAATGGGTTCACGCTAGCTCCTAATAGAAGAACAACTAAGCATTGAGGGTGAATTAGTTGCTTGTGTTTTTCTTAGCCCGCGTTTGTATATTGAATTGCATTTTTCTCAGCCTGCATTTCTTGAAACATTTTTTTCGCTTCATTACCGTCAAATCCGCCTAAGTCTTTGCATGTACCTGCGGGTACTAAACGCCACTCACCAATGTCGTTATCAACAGTAGACTGACCTGCGCAGCTGTGAGTGCCGGCTAAATTTCCACAGTCATTTTGACCCGCCTTTGACACGCCGTAGCATTTTTCTTTGTTTTTAGCAGCATCAACCGCATCAATTACGCCTAGAGACATTACGGCGGCTAGGGCAGCGACGACAGCAATATTCGTTTTCATAATCATTCCTTTTTAATTTTCAGTAATAGCGCATCAAATAGTCAAAAAACACGCGTTACTATAGCAAACTGGTAAAATACTTCTGCGTTTTCATCATTAGCCTATTTAGTGCAAACGTAAAGCGCTGGTAAAGATGTATTTTTCGATGTTGATATTACTACCTTGCGACCCCTATGTAACCTTATTCTTTATCAAAAACTGCGGCTGGGTATAGCGCTTAGTTCTCACAATACTAGTTAATATCAGCGCCGCGTTTAGCATGTCGGTAAAGTGAAGAAATAACGGCGAAAAACCAATGCGCAAAATATCGGGCGACCTGAAATCGCTTATTACACCTTCGCTTATTAATGCTTGGCAAATGGCATAGGCGTGTGGATGCTTGTAAGAAATTTGGCTGCCGCGCATTTGAGCCTGCTCGTTACATGCTAAGACAAGTGGCGAGTCACTGGGTGAGTAGCTAGCATTTATTTGCTCAACGCAAGATTGAAAAAAGTCGTTTAGCGCAATTGATTTAGCGCGCAAATCGCTCACGCTTATTGTTTCAAACATGTCTAGTGCGGCGTCTAAAACGCTCATAGAGATAATACTCGGGGTTCCGCATAAAAGCTGCTCAATACCTGCGGCTTTTTCGTAATCATGCTCAAAATCAAAGGGCTTTTTATGCCCCAGCCAGCCACTTAGCGGCTGTTGTAAATCGGGTAATAAACGTTCAGCTACATAGGCAAAACCTGGTGCGCCCGGGCCACCGTTTAAATATTTATAGGTGCAGCCTACGGCAAAATCTACCTCACACTCTTCAAGCGCTAAAGGCAACACGCCTGCACTGTGCGCTAAATCCCATAACACTAAAATTCCCTTAGCGTGAGCAAGCTCGGTTAGTGCCTGCAAATCGTGAATATCGCCATTTCTAAAATTCACATGCGTGAGCATAAGTACCGCTATACAATGACCATGTTCTTCAATGCTGCGGGTTATATCTTTGCTGTCAACACTCATTAACTCAAGCTTTGTTTGTGTGCCACTATTTAACAGCTGGCCCAACCCTTGCACCATGTATAAATCGGTTGGAAAATTATCCTTTTGAGATAATATTAGGGTGCGCGCATCGGTTTTGTCATCCGCGGCTTGCTTAGCGCTAAGTAATAACGCAGCGCTTAGCAATTTAAACAAGTTAACTGAAATAGAATCGCAGCAAATAACCGTATTAGGCGCCGCGCCTATCAGCTTGGCTATTTTGTTACCCACTGTTGTTGGCAAGTTAATCCAGTCATGCACATTCCAGCTGCTAATTAAACTGTTTCCCCACTGCTGCTCCACCACCTCTGCCGCCCTATTTTTGGCCGCTTTACTTAGGGGGCCTAAGGAGTTTCCATCGACATAAATGACGTTTTGGGGCAGTAAAAACTCACTTTTAAACGAGGCTAAAGGGTCTTCTTGATTTAACTTTTTAGCCTTAGCTAGTAAATCGGCTGCTAATTTATGGTTAGACGGCATTTTAGGCTACTCCCATGTTTGCTTGGTTGAACGCTAATAGTCATATACAAAAGGCTCGCTAGTACAAAGCGAGCATAGGTGCCTATCGTAAAAGGTAAAGCACAATTACTTACTCAAGGCGCCAGAATATATATACCTTACAGCAATTACGCTAGGCAACAACGCTTAAATTTTTTGCCACTGCCGCATAAACAAGTGTCGTTACGAGAGGGCGTTACTGCGCCTGACTTATGCAGCATATCGCCATCTTCCATAACGCCATTTCCCGTTTGTGTTACCGCGCCTACCAATGGCTAAGCTTCAAATACAAAACTTCATTACGCCAACGGTATAAAGCATTAAACACAAAGATATCGAATCAAACGCCAATGTTGTGTAAAGTGGGGAATCATCCAAGCTATCACACTGTCATTAGCCGTTTATAAAAATTTCCCGTGTGCTTATCGTATAAAATCAACTGAGTAATTAATGAAATCCACTAACCAATATCGCTTAATTTTCCCCTTCTTAATGACCGCTTTTTTTATCAGCCTTGCCGGCTGTAACACACAAAACGTATCATCAACACCTCCCGAAAAACAAAAAAAACAGGCCCAGCAGGCGGTCGCTATGCCCGACAGTTTTGCAGCAAGCGTAGCAATGGATGTGTTAAATAACGGCGGCAACGCGGTTGACGCTGCTATTGCAGCCCACTTCAGCTTAGCCGTCACATTGCCTGAAGCCGGTAACATTGGCGGCGGTGGCTTCATGGTTATTCATTATGAAGGAGCAAACGACTTTTTAGACTACCGCGAAGTCGCCCCACAAAACGCCCATCGCGATATGTACTTAAACAAAGACGGCGAGGTAAACACCAATCAGTCTATCTACGGTGTGTTAGCGTCGGGCGTGCCTGGCTCAGTGTCGGGCATGTGGGCCTTACATAAAAAATATGGCTCTATGCCATGGGAGCAGTTACTCGCACCGGCGGTGGCGCTTGCAAAAGACGGCTTTGTTATGCCTAAAATGCTCGCCGATAGCATTGCCCAATACATTGAATATTTACAAGAACAAAATATAAGCGTGAATTTTGCCGACTATTTTGCGTCTGCCAAAGCCGGAAAATTGTTTGTACAGCCAGAACTCGCAGCTACCTTATCGCGCATTCAAACATTAGGGGAAGACGGTTTTTACAAAGGCGAAACCGCTTTGTTAATTGAACAGTTTATGCAACAACATGGCGGCCTTATTTCACGCAGCGATTTAGTGCAGTATGAGTCTAAATGGCGTGCACCCATTATTAGTCAATGGCGTGAATATAAAGTAATAAGCGCGGCTCCTCCAAGCTCAGGCGGTATAGCGGTGGCCCAGTGGCTACAAATGTACGACGCGGTTAAAGCGCGCGTGCCGAATCAAACTATTGCCCACAATAGCCCTTTATACGTTCATATTTTAGCCGAAGCGGGTAAGCGCGTGTTTGCCGATCGCGCTGAGTATTTGGGCGATCCCGACTTTTTTGAAGTACCCAAAACCGAGCTGCTAGCACCGGAGTATATCGCCAAGCGCGCCAGTTCCATTAACATTAACGCGATTTCAGATACCAGCGCCATTCGTCCGGGCTTAGCGCAAAGCGAACAAACCACACATTTCTCAATTGTCGATAAGCACGGCAACGCGGTGTCTAATACCACCACTATTAATTTAGGCTTTGGCAGTGGCATGGTGGTAGCAGGCGCAGGCTTTTTACTCAACGATGAAATGGACGACTTTAGTGTAAAGCGCGGCGTGCCGAACTTTTTTGGTGCTGTAGGCGGCGTCGCCAATGAAATTCAACCCTTCAAAAGAATGCTCAGCAGCATGACACCAACCATTGTGCTAAAAGACGGAAATATTGCGATGGTGACAGGTTCGCCGGGCGGCACCACAATATTGTCTTCGGTGTATTTAAGTATTCTAAACGCCTTAGAGTTTTCAATGCCGGTGCAAAGCGTGGTTGATTCGCCTAGATTTCATCATCAGTTACTGCCTAAAGATGAAATTTGGTATCATGAAGCAATGCCTAAAGAGACTATGCAAGCTTTAGAAGCGATGGGATACACCAGCAAAACCAGCCAGTTTGGTGATCTACACATTATCGTGAACAGAGGTAATGGGCTTGAAGCGGCCTCAGAAGCTCGCGGCCGGGGCAAAGCAATAGTTGAAAATGTGGACTGAAGGTAGGTTTAAAACACCACAAAATTAAACACAATGAGTGCCACAAAAATAATTGAAAAATAAGGAATGGGCGACGACCAAATTGTTAAAGGCTGATGTGGATCTATGTTGCCCATTTGCTGTCGCCTTCGCATCAAATAGCTAAAAAAGAAAAACGGAAGAGGCACTATCCCTACATAAGCAATACCTAACCACCCAAACGCCGACCACGCCATGAACGCGACATAGGCGTAAATTAATGCTAGTACAATGTATTTCACTGCGACTTCCTTTTTTGCCCGTTGCGCACGTTTACAATTAACATATACCTAGAGTGTGCCTGTTACGCGCACATTAGTAAAATAAATAGGCAAATTGCGTAAAAGTATTACCTTGCCCAATACTCCCACGACATAAAGCAAAACCTAAGCTGTTCGTCAATAATGCCACAAGCACTTGATTATCTTGTTATGACGGCCCACTAATGGTATTTTTGATAAGATTTCTATTCTCGAGTCATGGCGTTCTGTGGCTTACATCAAGCTGTTATTGTAATAAGGAAAAACCATGCTTCACCGTTTAATGTTGCCCATAATGTCGGTGTTAAGTATTTCGATACTAACGGCTTGTTCACCTTCTCAAGAGTCTACAATGCCTGAAAAAACAATCCAAGAACCTACACTCAAAACGCTCAGCATCGTCGCCCCCGTTGCCAATAAAATTCCGTTTACAGCAACGCATCATGGCAAGACCATTAGTGATCATTACAACTGGTTAAAAGACGCAGACTATCCAGAGGTAAACGACAGCGCCATTATCGATTATTTGAATGAAGAAAACGCGTATTTCAATGCCTTTATTGCGCCTAAAACACCTTTAGTAGACACCTTGTTTGAAGAATTTAAGGGCCGTACTAACGACCAAGAAAGTTCACTACCATGGATTGAAAACGGTTACGAATACACATCATTTTTTAACGAAGGTGGAGAGTATCGCACTTATACTCGTCGTAAGTTAGACACAGCAAGTAACGACACTACTTTAAATTCTGATAATAACAGTAATAGTGACGCCAACAGCGGCGATAAAATATTCTTAAATGTAACTGAACTAGCCAAGCCCTATGATTATTTCAGCATGGGCGATTGGGAAATAAGCCCCAATAATCAATACCTCGCATATTCTTACAATACCAACGGCGATGAGCGCTACACGATAGTCATTAAAGACCTAAACACCGGTAAATTACTGGCTGACCAGTTAAGCGATACCAGCGGAGAAATAAGCTTTAGCGCCGACAGTCAGTCACTCGTATACGGTCAGCTTGACAAAGACCGCTGGTTTACAACCAGTATTAACCTGCATACATTAGGCACTAGCCAGCAAGATGATATTGCGCTGTTAAGTGAAAAAGACGACAGCTATTTCATGAATTTTAATATGACTAGCTCAAATGAGTTTTTGTTACTGGGCAGTGGGCAAAGTGAAATTAGCGAAGTATATGTCCTACCCGCTAACAACCTCAGTGCAAAGCCGGTGTTGTTAGTGTCTAGAGAACAGGCGTTTATCGCCAGTATTGATCATGCTAACGGCTATTTCTATATTGTCGCAAACGACACCCACGTCAATTCAAGACTAGCAAAAGTGGCTGACAACAACCCTGCTTATGCAAACTGGGAAACGCTTATTGCAGGCTCGGATGAACGCTACTTTATCGGCATGCAGTTGTTTAAGAACTTTATGTCTATTGTCTCTAGAGAAAACGGCATTGAGCGCTTTACTATTTCTGATTATGCAGACAACTCACACGATATTGTTTTTCCTGAATCTGTCTTTGCGGTATCTAACGGCATGAACCCAGAGTTTAATCAGGACTTTATTCGTATAAACTATGATTCAATGATTACACCAAGCACTGTTTTTGACTATTATCTAGCAGATAAAAAATTAGTCATTAAAAAGGTGCAAGAAATTCCCTCAGGTTACGATAAGTCACAGTATGTCACTGAACGACTTATGGCCCCTGCTCGCGACGGCGTGCTAGTGCCAGTTACCATCGTGTATCACAAAGACTTCAAAAAAGATGGCTCTCAGCCTATGCATTTATATGGATATGGCGCCTACGGGATGACCATAAGGCCTAGTTTTTCTAGCACGCGCCTTAGTCTGCTTGATCGCGGTTTTTCATACGCCATAGCCCATGTGCGCGGCAGCGACATGTTAGGCCATCAGTGGTATTTAGATGGTAAGTTGACTCAGCGCAACAATACCTTCAACGACTTTGTAGATGTGGCTAATTACTTAGTGTCTCAAAACTATGTCCAAGCGGGAAATATCAGCATTTCTGGACGCAGTGCAGGCGGTAAACTAATGGGCGCTGTGACAATACAAGCGCCCACACTATGGCGTTCAGTCACCCTGGGTGTGCCCTTCGTTGACGTGCTAAACACGATGCTTGATGCAAATTTGCCGCTCACTCCGCCAGAGTGGAGTGAATGGGGTAACCCCATTGAAGACACAGCTGCCTTTGATCTTATTCAAGCATACTCGCCCTACGACAACATTGCCCGCGTTGATTATCCGCCCATGCTAGTCACCGGCGGTTTAAATGACCCGCGTGTAACCTACTGGGAACCCGCTAAATGGACGGCAAGAATGCGCGAATTAAAAACCGATGACAATTTATTGATTATGCGCATTAACATGGGCGCGGGTCATTTTGCGAACAGCGGTCGCTATGGGCGATTGCGTGATAATGCGGAAGAATTCGCATTTATGTTAGCGTCGCATGGCATCACACAGTAAATATGAAAAAATTAATATCCTGTAGCATTATATTAAGCGCCTTAATAAGCAGCCACAGCTTTGCTCTTAGCGATACACTTCGCTTATCAGAGCCTGTCGTAAAAAATGCCATAAGCGAAACCTTCGGGCAAGCGCTAAACACGTCACTTGAAAAAGTTACCATCGCTGAATTAGCTAATGATTCGAGCAAGCACCTAGGCAAACCCTTTCAAGTAGAGACGAAAATTGCAAAGGTGTGTCAAAAGAAAGGCTGCTTTTTTATTGCTCAGCAAGATGAACATGTTTTACGCGTTTCGTTCAAAGACTACGGCTTTTTCATTCCCACCGACAGCAGCGGTAAAACAGTGCTGCTAGCGGGAGAATTGATTCAAAAAGAGATGAGCCAGCAACAAGCCGCGCATTTTACCGACGACCTACAAACCGAGTCAGCCGCAATAAGACCCGGTATTGTGTATGAAATTGTCGCTACAAGCGTACAAATTCCGTTAAGCTAGGCGCAAGATACTAACTTTGAGTGAAATAAGCGCTTGAATCTGAACCGTATTTTGTTCAAGCGCTGTACACTAACTTACGCCTGACACCTCGTTTGCACTGTATTTAACGGTAAAATCAAGGCATAAAAAGCAACGCTTCAGCAAAAGGTTTATGAGCATGACCTCTCTTAGTGAGAAACAAAAAATGGTTCAGGGCCTAGAGTACTTCTCTAGCGACAAACAGCTTCATCAAGATCGTGAGCGTGCCAAGCAGCTTTGTCAGCAGTTTAACGCAAGTGCCATTGACAAGCGCAAGGCTAGCCGAGCAATTATAAAGACTCTGTTTGAAGCGGGCGCGGGTGCATGGATTGAACCGCCTTTTTTTTGCGACTACGGCTACAACATATCAGTTGGCAAACAGTTTTATGCCAATCACGGCCTCGTTATTCTCGACGCAGCAAAAGTTACTTTTGGCGATAACGTGATGATTGCACCGGGGGTGCTTATATCAACCGCAACTCACCCGCTAGATCATCTTAAGCGTAATAAGGGCATTGAAACTGCGCACCCTATTAGTGTAGGAAATAATGTCTGGATTGGCATGGGCGCAAAAATTCTCGATGGCATCACCATTGGCGACAACGCCGTTATTGCCGCAGGTGCGGTTGTCAATAAAGACGTGCCCGCCAACACTGTTGTTGCAGGTGTACCGGCAGGTGTTATCAAGCATTTATAATATTGACCAACAACATAAACCTTGTCATTACTAACAATGCTAAAAATGACCCAATGCACTGGCAGTATGCTATTTAATAATAAGCCCATTGCTGCTTTCTAATTACACCATCTTTGCGTTATACTGCGCAAAATTCGTCCTAACGACTCTCTTCTAGGCTTTTTCGTGCGTTCAATACTTGTTTCTATAATGGCTTTGTTTGTAAGCATCTTTTTACTGCTACTTGGCAACAGCTTGTTAAGTACCTTGCTTATACTAAGAGGTGTCGAAGAGGGCTTCTCAGGTAAGTTTTTAGGCCTGTTAACCTCCGTTTATTTTTTGGGGGCTTTTGCGGCTACCTTAATGGCATCGACCCTTATAAAGCGAATGGGGCATATTCGGTGCTTTACATTTTGCACAGCCTTGCTCGCTTGCTCTACATTAGCGTATGTCGTGCATGTAGCGCCAATAACATGGCTATTTATTCGCTTTCTCACTGGTTTTGCCATTTTTGCTATTTATACCGTACTAGAAAGCTGGCTTAACGGCCAAACCCAAGACGAATATCGTAGCCGCGTATTTTCTTTATATACACTGGTGAACTTCGTGGCTGTGGCCGCTTCGCAGCAGCTTTTACTGCTTGATAACGCCACCGGCTATATGTTATTCATCATTGCCAGCTTACTGGTAACCGCCGCTATTATGCCTGTTTCTTGGACCCGCCTGCAGCAGCCTAATATCGCCATTGACATGCCCTCTATGAGCATTAAAAAAGTGGTTGATGCAGCGCCAGTTGCAGCATTAGGCTGTTTTGTATCAGGCTTAGTTTTAGGCCCTTTTTGGGGCTTAACGCCACTATTTATAACCGAACTTGGCTACACCAATAAAGAACTAGCGGCGTTTATATCTCTGTCAATTTTAGGCGGTGCACTCATACAGTACCCTGTGGGTTTGTGGTCTGACTATATGGATCGCAGGCGCGTCATTTTGTTTTCGTTTGTGTTTGGTGCGGTATTTGCGGTGGCAATGTCTTATAGCGCGCTGTACTTTGCCCAAGAGCGCGGATTAATAACCCTATTTTCAGCACTATTTTGCGGCTTAATTATCGCCGTTTATCCCATATCGGTTGTCCACTTGGTCGACAGAATACATAAAGATCATTTGGTGGCCGGCTCTAGCTGCCTATTGATGATTTATGGACTGGGCTCTTTTATAGGGCCTGCCATAGCCGGGTTTGCCCTTGAGTATATGGGTGCAGCTGCATTACCCATTTATTATGCGATTGTACTTGTCATATTTAGTGGTCTGCTACTTATTCACTTAATGCGCTCGAAAATTGTCGAAATACCAGAGGATCATGAAAGTGAGTTTGTAGCAATGGTGCGTACCTCACAAAATGTACTGCCAATGCACCCAGAGTCTGAGGAAATATTAGACAAACCTTAAGTATTAAGGTTTGTCTAGGGACCGTTTTTCTTTATCTAGCTCTTCGCGCGCGACCACATTGATATGCCGATAGGCAATATAAGTCAGCAAGAAAAATATTCCGAGTAAAGCGACGCTAAACACGCCCCAATTGTCGCCAACATAATAGTCAAGCGCGGCGCCAAATAAGTAGCCGGTACCTACTAGCGCAAAAGCCCAAGTAAGCGCTGAGGCAAAATTAAGTCCCGTAAACACCTGCCAAGGCATGTCGGTTAGTGCAACTGGCAAAGCGCCAATAGTGCGCATACCTTTAGGATAGCGGTATAAAAAAATGTAGGCTTTACCGTAGCGGTTAAGCAGCAGCCTTGCAGTGTGCACCGATTTTTGATAATGCTTGTTAGCCCATAGATTTTGAACACCATATTTTCGGCCAAGGTAAAAACGCAGTTCATCGCCCAAATACCCACCCATAATTACCGCAGCGCCAACAATCACTATGTCTAAAGCGCCTAAATGAGCGGCAATGCCCGCAAAAAGGGGCAGCGCGCCGCTTTTTAAAGCACAGTAAAGGAATAAAATTGCATAGCTGAGTACGCCGTAGTCACTTATTATTTGTAAAATCGTTTCCATGGCGTTTAACAGTATTCCTTAATCGGGCTTGTCGGTAACTGCGCCCGTAGAGGCTGAGCTTACCGTTCTAGCATACTTTGCAAGCAAACCACGTGTATATTTGGCGGCAGGCTGCTGCCATTTTACCTTTCTTTTTGCCATTTCTTCGTCGCTAACGTGTAAGGTCATTTCCCGCGTTTGCGCATCAATGGTAATACTGTCACCATTTTGCACAAGCCCTATTGGACCGCCCTCAAAAGCTTCAGGCGTAATGTGACCTACCACAAAGCCTCTGCTGCCGCCTGAAAAACGACCGTCGGTAATAAGCGCAACGTCGTTGCCTAAGCCTTTCCCCATGATGGCCGAGGTAGGGCTCAGCATTTCGCGCATGCCGGGTCCACCGCGTGGCCCTTCGTAGCGAATGACGACGACGTCACCTGCCACTACTTGGCCATCGATAATGGCGGCAAAGCCCTGCTCTTCTGAATCATAGACTTTCGCGTTACCCGTAAAACGTAAGCCCTCTTTTCCCGTAATTTTGGATACCGCGCCCTCGGGGGCTAAATTACCATTGAGTATGACTAAGTGGCTGTCTTTTTTAATCGCTTTATCAAAAGGTAAAATTATCTTTTGCCCTTCTGGGTAGTCAGCCACACCGGCTAAGTTTTCAGCCATGGTTTTGCCCGTTACCGTCATGCATTCGCCGTGTAACATGCCCGCGTCTAACAGACGTTTCATAAGCGGCTGAATGCCGCCAATTTCGATTAATTCAGACATTAAGTATTGACCACTAGGGCGTAGGTCGGCAATTACTGGGGTTTTATCACCAATTCGAACAAAATCATCTAAAGTAACTTCAACGCCTATTGCATCAGCCATGGCAATTAAATGCAGCACCGCGTTGGTCGACCCGCCTAGGGTAATAATGAGCGTTATGGCATTTTCAAACGCTTTTTTGGTCATAATATCAGACGGTTTAATATCGTGTTCCAACAAGTGCACAATCGCTTTACCGGCGTCTAGGCAGTCTTGCTTTTTATTTTGTGAAACGGCATTTTGCGCAGAGCTATTGGGCATGCTCATGCCTAAGGCTTCGATAGCTGAGGCCAGTGTATTAGCGGTGTACATACCCCCACATGAGCCTGCGCCAGGTATCGCCGTTTTTTCAATGTGCTCTAATTGTGTAATGGGGATATCGCCGGCGGCATAACTGCCAACGGCTTCGAAAACAGAGACTATGTCAGTGTGATTTTCGCCCGGCAAGATAGTACCGCCGTAAACAAAAATAGAAGGGCGATTTAAGCGCGCCAAGCCCATTAAACAGCCAGGCATATTCTTGTCACAGCCGCCAATAGCAATAATACCGTCGTGCCCCATGCCGGCAGAGACCGCTTCTATGGAGTCACAAATGACCTCGCGTGACACTAACGAATATTTCATGCCTTCGGTGCCCATTGAAATACCGTCAGATATGGTAATGGTGTTATAAATGACGCTCTTTGCACCGGCGCTATCAACGCCTTTGCCTACTTCTTCTGCAAGCTTGTTAATGTGCATATTGCAGGGCGTCACCATTGACCATGTGGAGGCGATACCTACCTGAGACTTTTTGAAGTCGTCATCGGTAAAGCCAACGGCTCTTAACATCGAGCGGCTGGGTGCTTGAGCAGCACCGTCTACAATTTTTTGTGAATATTTACGCGGTTTATCAATTGGCATGTCTTGTTCTTTGTATTTTGATTAGTTGCGCATACTATAGAATTGTATGGCGTAATAAACAATACTACTTAGGTCCATTTCCTTTAGCTTGCGTAAAGCAATTTGCAGATATTGTGAATAAATAGGATGTGTATAACGTTGTATATATTAACGCATAACACTAAATATTTCATATAATATAGTGTAAGAGATGCATAATGAAGGTTAGAGCATTAAAATCATGCAAGGTTATTATTTTCTATGCACTCCCTTAAATATATTGATGTAATAAGAGATTTTAAGAATGGCTAGAAACGAACATTCTGATCAAGTCAAAAAAAGGCTGCAAGAACTGGCAAATGCTAAGATGAATGAAATTCAAACCAAAGCCACCACCCAAGCAGCCTCAAACAAACACAAAAACGCAGAGGAAAAACTCCATCTTGCGGCGATCGTTTACGATTTGATAAATGAAGCCATTATGGTCTTTGATGCTCACAACATTCTCATTTTGGTTAATCGCTCCTTCACCCGAATAACAGGTTATACAAGTGAAGAAGCCTTAGGCCAACCTTATTCAATACTGCGCTCACGCGTGCATGACGATCAGTTTTATAAGGATTTGTGGCAAGACTTAAACGCCAAGGATCAGTGGGAGGGCGAAATATGCAATTTAAATAAAAATGGTGAGCCCTATATTGGCTGGCTTACCATTTGTACTATTTACAACAGCGATAATAGTGTATCAAAGCGCGTTGGCCTACTAACCGATATTACTGAAAGAAAACGAGCCGCCGACATCAGCGCAAAACAGGCTAACTTCGATACTTTAACCGGCTTACCCAACAGACGCCTTTTTCAAGAACGCCTTTCACACTCGCTACTAAACGCTGAGACTAAGGGGGGTGAGTTTGCGCTGTTCTCCATCGATTTAGACCAGTTTAAAGATATTAACGACTCTTTGGGTCATCAAATGGGCGATAGCCTGTTAATCGAAGCGGCCAAAAGGCTACAAGCCTGTATTTGTCGCAGCGATACCGTATCGCGGCTCGGCGGCGACGAATTTACGGTTATTATAGGTGAAATTGTTAATATTGACAGTACCAAGATACTCGCACAAAGAATTCTAGATAGCTTAAGTGCACCTTTTAACCTAGGTGACAATGTGGGCCATATTTCGGCCAGCATTGGAATTGTTATTTACCCAAAAGATGGCACTGATACAGAGTCCTTAATAAAAAATGCTGACCAGGCCATGTACGCGGCTAAAACTGACGGCAGAAACTGCCTGCGCTATTTCACTAAATCGATGGAAGAGAAAGTACAAAAAAAATTAAGCTTAAATAAAGAACTCAGAAACGCCCTTGCAAAATCTGAGTTTTGGGTAGCTTATCAGCCAATTATTAACTTAGCGTCTGGGAAAGTACATAAAGCTGAATCACTGCTGCGCTGGGAGCATCCAGAATTAGGCAATATTCCCCCGATAGACTTCATTCCAATCTGTGAAGAGTATGGACTCATTGCTAGCATCGGTAATTGGGTATTTGAGCAAGCCTCGCTGCAAACAGCCGTATGGAGAAATACCCTTGACCCAAACTTTCAGACCAGCATTAATGTGTCGCCTGCACAGTTTAAAAGCGATCGAACCTACCATAAAAACTGGCTTAGCCACTTAGACAACATTAATTTAGACCCTCAAAGTATTGCCATAGAAATAACCGAAGGCTTGTTAATGGAAATGAGCAGCCATACCACAGCGCAGCTCGACGCGTTTGATGCTGCCGGCATTGAAATATCGCTGGATGATTTTGGCACAGGCTACTCTTCACTGGCCTACTTACAAAAATTTCATATCCACTATTTAAAGATTGACCAATCTTTTATTGAGAACTTAACGCTCGACTCAGACAACATGGTCCTGTGCGAAGCCATGATAGTGTTGGCGCACCGATTAGGCTTAGAAGTTATTGCCGAAGGTATAGAAACGCAAAAGCAGCGTGATTTATTACTCAGTATAAACTGCGACTATGGTCAGGGTTATTTATTTTCTAAACCCTTAACGGCGAATGAATTTGAAACCTTTGTGCTCAACAAGCATGCCTAATTTACACCGTGAGCACGTCGTAAATACTGCCAAATACAACATTACTGCCGCTACGCTAATTACATTTTCAAACAAAGCCTGTTGCACAGATAAAGCATATAGTTTATTTTTCTATTATTATTTTTTGTTAGTAAGAATTATATGAAAACGCATGCTGTGTTCTGGACTTTGGTATTAATGTTATGTCACAACTTTTCTTTTGCGAAGTCGCAAACTATGCCTATTAGAGTCGCCATTTTCAATGTAAGCATGGAGGGGACTAATTACGTCGTGCTAGAGCAAGCTGTTAAGGGGAATGAACTTTCACAACACTTACAAGCTAGAAACCATCCGCAGATTAAAAACATTGCCGAAATTATTCAACGGATCCATCCAGACGTTATTCTGTTAAACGAGTTTGATTACTCACCGCAATCATCACTAGACATCCAGCATTTTATTAAAAACTACCTGCAAGTATCACAAAGCGAAAACCCCATTATTGATTTCCCGTATTTTTTCGCTGGCCCCGTTAATACAGGTGTCGATTCGGGTCTAGATTTAGACGGCGATGGCAATGCGTCTGGTATCAGGGGCGACGCTTTTGGTTTTGGCTTGTATCCGGGTCACTATGGCATGGCAGTGCTCAGTAAGTTCCCTATTCAAACACAACAAATTCGGACTTTCCAATATTTTTTATGGAAAGACATGCCAAACAATTTATTAGAAACGGTGAAAAACGAAGACGGCAGCGATTATTACAGTGAACAAGCACAGCAGATCCTGCGTTTATCGTCTAAGTCTCATTGGGATGTGCCTATTAAGGTAGGTAACCAAAGCCTGCATATTCTTAGCAGCCACCCTACCCCACCGGTTTTTGATGGCTATGAGGATCGAAATGGTAAACGTAATCACGATGAAATACGTTTTTGGACTGACTATATTTCAGGCAGTGAATCTTCTGCATATATTTATGATGACAAGGGTCAGCGAGGCGGATTGTTAGGTGAACACTTTATTGTTGCAGGGGATCTAAATGCTTCACCCGTTGAAGGTAGCGCAATGCCCAGTGGGATTTCAGGTTTAATTAATCACCCTCGCATTAACGACACAATGTCACCCAAGAGTGAAGGAGGCCGGGCTCATTCACCCGACAACATCAATGGCGCAGAACATACCGCAGGGTGGAGAATGCGAGTCGACTATGTGCTGCCCTCTAGCAGCTTGAAGGTGGCGAACAGCGGTGTTTTTTGGCCTACACAAGATGATCCCCTACACCACCTAATTAAAGACAGGCAAAGCTCTTCTGATCATAAATTAGTATGGGTGGATGTTGATATGTCAAAATAGGCAATATTGCTTGGATTGACAGTATATTCTCGGTTTTAAGAGGTAAATGGTTAAAGGTGCTCATACAACCTTTAAAAATGCGCAAACTTAGCTTAAATGCCTCGTTTACTAGTCTGAAAGGTATCGATTTGGGAGTATGGCGTGCTAGAGCTTAAGTAGTTCTGATTTTCTTGGTCTTATGTGTAGACTCATTTTGTGTTTACACATACGGCCGCTACCGGTGTCTCTTTCTTCTCGCCACTTAACATTGCCAATAATCACGCCAAGCGCTAAATTAGCAGGAATATAAACCACCAAAATACTTCAGTTAAGCGAACCCAAATCATCCATACTTTATCCACCCGTTGCGGTAATAAAAAATGCTATAAAACAATATGCTGAAGCAATTAACTGCCAACATAGGTTTAGTAACTTGTTAAATATTTCTAGTGACGATATTATAAGTTGACTTCGAAGTCATTATTCAATAGTCTTTTTGTTCATTCATTTATCCGCCTTTAAAAGGACATAATTCCAATGCCTAATTATCAGTTAGAAAAACAACTAGTACTGGACATGTTCACTGCTATAGAGGGCATGGTGAACACGGTCGAAACGCCCGCGTTTACCACTGCCTTACACCCGTACATTAGCGAGCAGTACCAGTTTTATGGTTGCCATCCTTTTGGTGAAATGCACACACTAGATGAAGTGTGCAGCAGCGTGTGGACACCGTTGTTTACATCATTTAACAATATGCAACGCAGACAAGACATATTTATTGCAGGTAAAAATGCCCACGACGATCACGTATGGGTAATGAGTATGGGCCACTGGATGGGACTTTTTGACGCTGACTGGTTAGGCCTAAAGGCCACCGCGCAAACCACTATGCTGCGCTATGCAGAGTTTCACTGCGTTGAAAATGGTAAAATTATAAAGAGCAGCCTGTTTTTCGATATTATTGGTTTTATGCAGCAAATAGGCTTGCAGCCGCTACCCTTACAACCAGGCGCTTCTTTTTTAGTACCGGGCCCGCAAACCCATGACGGCCTGCACTTTGACGAGCATGCACAAAGCGAAGCACTTGCCACTTTAGACCTGGTTAATCGCATGGTGGACGATTTAACGGCCTTAAATAAATCAGGCAACGATAATTGCCCACCCGAAACTTTAGCTAAAACATGGCACAGCGATATGGCTTGGTACGGCCCCGCAGGTATTGGCAGTGTGCATACTATTGAACGTTATCAGCAGCACCATCAGTTTCCGTTTAGAAAAGGACTAAAAGATAAGGTGTTTAATGGCCATGTGAGTCGTTTTGCAGAAGGCAATTTCGCGTGTTTCTTTGGCTGGCCTAATTTGTCAAATACACCCACTGGCGGTTTTTTAGGCTTACCCGGTGGGCAAGTGAAAGCCAATATGCAGGTGGTCGATGTGTACAGGAGACAAGGTGATAAACTAGCTGAGAACTGGGTAATAATCGATATACCCTACTGGTTAATGCAGCAGGGCTTAGATATTATTAAGCGAAGCGCTGAGATTAGTAACCCAAGCTCGAAAGTTTAAAAGTATAGCTTAGGCTAACTGCGCTTTGGCTTCTTCAAATTTGTGGCTAAGCGCGTTAACGGACGAGACCACCTTTTCAACGGCGGCAATAAGAAGTTTCGAAAACTCAGCCAGTGATAACGCCATAGTGTATGTGACAAGGCGGCACAACATCCCTATGCCCCCTAAGTTTGTGTAAGCTACTAACTGTCGTGAGCTTGTCGTAATATTTATCAGTAGATGTACAGAGCAACTCAGTTAATACAAATATGTTTTTTATTACTTTCTCAGTTTTACCACTTAAATAATTAGCAATAAATCAAGCAATTTATTGCAGTTTTATAGCATATACGACTATGATTACGCTTAGCATTGACATGCACAAACCCGCTTTACAATGCTTCGCTTTTTTATAATTGAGAGAGATATGACAAACCGCAACAAAGCCAATGTTTACACTTGTAGACAGATTATACTTAAGCTAATAAAGCCGACATTAACGGTCTTAGCGATAGCTAGCTTTGCTGTTGTAGCACAAAACACGACTAATCCCATACAGGTTGATGTTATTTACCCTCAAGGGGTGCAAAACATGCAAACCTTAGTGCTAACTGGCACCGTTGAGGCCAAACAGCACGCACACTTAGCGCCTCCAGAAGCTGGGCGCGTAGCCGCTATTAATGTTGAAATTGGTGACATTGTTACGCTAGGCCAAACCTTATTAAGCTTAGACAACAAGCTTGCTGAACTTGAGGTAAATGCCGCGCAGGCGAATGTAAAAGCAGCCAAAGTCAATGCCGATGAAGCAATGCGCTTATATCAAGAAGTACAAAAGCTGTCTGAACAGCAGGTGGTCGCACAAACCCTTATTGCAGAGCGCGCTGCTTTTTTAGCCAGTACGCAAGCTCAACTAGCAAGCGTAGAGGCAAGCTTTAGTTTTGTGCAAGAACGATTAAACCGGCACACTTTAAAGGCCCCTTTCAACGGCGTTATTGCCCAAAGAAACGTTGACATTGGCGAATGGGTAAGCCAGCAAACCGGTGTCATTACCTTAGTGGCGCAAGATGACTTGCGTCTTACAGTGGCCATCCCCCAGCAATACTTCAGCAGCTTAAGTAAACAAACAGATGTGGCGATTGAAATAAAGCCCGATTCAAGCGATGCTAAGGCTTTTAGAGCAACATTAAGCCGTTTAGTGCCGGTGTCTGACATGCAAACTCGCACCTTTATGGCGCAAATAGATCTGCCCAATAATACTGCCTTAGTGTCAGGCATGTCAGCGGTAGCGCGCATTTCAATTCCCAATAGTGAGCAGTCATCTATTACGCTGCCTCGCTCTGCCATTAAGCAACACCCTGATGGTGGCAGCAGTGTTTTCATTGTGCAAAATGGTGTGGCAAAACGCATCGTCACTGCTTTCACTTCATTGCCGAATAACCAAGTGACTATTAATAATCAAAACACAGACGCTGCGTTTATCATTTCAGGCGTAGCCTCACTGCAAGACGGCACCGCTATTGTACCCACAGTACTGTCAAATACTGTTTCTAAGCTTGAAAGCGTTGCTCGCTAATGATTGAGGCAGCGGTAAAGCGCGGTATTTTAGTCAGCGTTATTGTGCTTATAGCCTGTATATTGGGTCTTGTGGCATCGGTCAATATACCCGTGCAAATGATACCCGACTTAGAAGTTCGTACCATTACCGTTCAAACAGGCTGGCCTGGTGCCACGCCCCAAGATGTAGAAAAAGAAATTTTGATTGAGCAAGAACGCTACTTGCGCAGCTTACCCAATTTAAAACGCATGATTTCATCTAGCGAGATGGGCTCGGCCAGCATAGCTCTAGAGTTTCCATTTGGGGTAGACGCTAACGAAGCTCTTATTCGCGTTAGCAACGCATTAAGCCAAGTGCCTAGCTACCCAGAAAACGTTGACCAGCCGCGTCTGTTTTCAAGCTCATTTTCAAGCAACGCTTTTATGTTCTTTGGCTTATCTCCCCTTGAAGGCAATCCTATGCAGCTAGACGTTGATATGCTGCGCGATTTCGCCGACGATTTTATTCGCCCCCGCATGGAAAGTGTGCCGGGTATATCTCAAGTGGATGTGCGCGGGGGTTCGGCGCGGCAAATTCAAATAAAGGTAGACACCACACGCTTAGCGCAAAGAGGTATTAGCCTAAGCAAAGTGCGTGACGCAATACGAATGCGTAATGCAGACTCATCGGCTGGCGATTTAGAAAGTGGGTCCAGTCGCTATTTACTGCGTGTAGTGGGCCGTTTTGAAGACCTATCCCAACTTGAGAATTTGATTGTCGATCGTAGCAACAACGCCAACTTATATTTAAAGGACATTGCGCAAGTTACGCTTGATCATTTTGAAAGCCGCGGCTTGTCATATTCAAACGGCGAGCGAAATTTAACTATGTCGGTGCGCCGCGAAAGTGGCTCTAACGTGATTGACATTAAAGCCGCGCTGTTGCCTCTTGTGGAAGAGATCAATCAAACTTTATTGGTGCAAAATGGCCTTACATTAAGACTATTCAGTGATGACGTGCAGTACGTGTCTAGCTCGCTTAAAAACGTGTGGGTAAACCTAGGCTTAGGCGCAGTGCTGGCCACACTAGTCATGTTTTACTTTTTACGCTCAGGGCGCTCTACCTTAATAGCGGTTATTGGTATTCCTATCTGCACCATTGCCGCCTTTTTAGCGTTATTGGCCTTTGGCCGCACTATTAACGTTATTTCCCTAGCGGGCGTAGCCTTTGCCATTGGCATGACCGTTGACAACACCATCGTGGTGCTTGAATCTATTTTGCAATTTAGAAAAAAAGGACTCAGCCGCTATCAAGCGGCAGTTGATGGTGTGCGCGAAGTATGGCCAGCTGTTCTTGCCTCTACCGCCACCACGGTGCTGGTGTTTGCGCCTATATTGTTTATCGCCCAAGAAGCTGGTCAGTTGTATTCAGATATCGCGATTGCTATTTCAGGCGCCATTATTGCCTCTATGTTAGTGGCTATTTTTGTGGTGCCTGCGGCAATGGCTAACATTGGTAAACAAAGCAATACTAGCAGCAAAACGCTGGTGCTAAGCCATAAATGGATGCGCTTGGTCGATGTCTTTTGTAAGACCAAAAAGCGGGCACGCATTTTATCAACCGGGTTTATCGTGATTATCTTAGGCAGCGCTTACATACTTATGCCTGCGGCGGAGTATTTACCAGAAGGGGAGGAACCAAAGGCCTTTTCACTCATGTTCGCGCCGCCCGACTATAACCTATCGGAAATGGAAAAAATTGGTGATGAGTTAAGGGCGTATTTCAAAGACTACCTTAACGCCTCCCCCGACGCTTTTGAAAATGGTGAGACCAACATGCCGCCGCTGGCCTATTACAATATGTCGGTGTCTATAGGCCGCATTTGGTTTTTGAGCGCCCCCACCAACCCTCAATACATTGGCGAAATGATGGACGCCATCACTGAAAAGTTTCGAAGCTTCGAAAATATGCGCGCATTTTCTTCCAGAGGCTCTATTATTTCAAGCAACGACGGCGGCACGCGAGCCGTTGCCGTAGACTTAGCTGGCAATAACCTAAGCGATTTATACAGGGCAGCGCAAGCGGTATACTCACAGGCTGAAATTGTATTTGATAACCCGCAGTTGAACTCCGACCCCAGCTCGCTAACCCTAGAGCAGCCGCTGATAGAAATTCGCCCGCGCTGGCAGCGCTTAGCTGAATTAGGTATCAGTAATAGAGATTTTGGCTACTCTGTGGCAAGTATGAGCGACGGTGCCTACGTTGACGAATTTATTCTTAACGACGACAAAATAGACATTTTTATGTTTAGCAACGCGGGCAACAAACAAACCATTGAAGCCTTAGCGTCATCTCCTATGGTAACGCCCGATGGCAACATAATCCCATTAAATGCCATTGCTGATCTGCTTGAAAGTAAAAACAGTAATTCAGTGCGTAGAGTAGACGGTAAGCGCACCGTTAGCGTGTATATTATTCCCCCTAGAGACGTCGCTTTAGAAACAGCGCAAGCAGTAGTGCGCAATGAATTACTGCCGGTGCTGTGGCAGCAAGGCAGCATTGCACAGGGGATTAATGTGAGTATAAGCGGCGCAGCAGATCAGCTAGAAGCCACTCAAGCGTCGCTGTCGAGTAATTTTCTGATCGCAATAGTGCTTTGTTTTTTACTATTGGTGGCTATTTTTACCCACTGGCGCTACCCGCTATTTATTCTTGCTACAGTGCCTTTGGGCATGGCGGGCGGTTTACTGGGGCTAATTTTAATCAATGCGGTAAATGCTGGGTTAAACACCATTGGCCTTGGTGGGGCACATCAACCTTTTGACATGATCACCATGCTAGGCTTTTTGATACTGCTTGGCACCGTGGTGAATAATCCAATTTTAATTGTAGACCAAACAAGGCGCTTTTTAGATCAAGGTGAAAGCGTTCACAAGGCAGTACGAGGAGCCGTTGAAAAACGCTTAAAACCCATCTTAATGTCTACCGCCACCACTATTTTTGGTCTTGCGCCCTTGGTGCTGCTGCCCGGAGAAGGCACAGAACTGTATAGAGGCGTTGGCATAATTGTACTGTGTGGGATATTCGTGTCGACTTTGCTAAGCCTTACTTTCTTACCTGCACTCTTAACCAGTTTACTGCGCGAGCAAAACAGCCAAGCGCCGCGGTGATCGTTCTTGTAGTGACACCTAGCGCTTATTTGTCTTGCTCTTGCTTTTCTCCACTAGGCTGAGGAGGCTCTTGCATACGCGCATTTTCAAGCAGATGCAGATTGCGTGTTCGCTCGATAGCAGCAACCCGATTATGCATCGCTGCTTTTGCCAAAATATGTGCAGTGACGGGCGCCGTTAGCACTAAGAATAGCGAGATGAGTAGCTCATTAATGCCAAAGTTTCCCTGCGAGAAGTACATATACAACATTGAGCCTATTAGAATGCCGCCAAGGCCAAGCGTGGTGGCTTTAGTTGGCGCGTGTAAGCGCACATAAAGGTCTTGCAGACGAATTAGTCCTATAGAGCCCACTAGCACAAATGTACCCCCTAAAAGAAGTAGCGCAGATATAATTAGTTCAGCCGTAAAACTCATAGTGTCTCCTATTCGATTATGTCGCCGCGCAGTAAATACTTACCAAACGCAACGCTGCTAACAAAACCGAGCATTGCGATTAGCAAAGCCGCTTCAAAATACAGCGGAGTTTTGTTGTAAATGCCGTAAATTAGGATTAGGGCAATACTGTTAATGTACATAGTGTCGAGCGCTAACACACGATCTACCACATGCGGACCTATTATAAGTCGCCACAGGTTTAGCACTAGCGCAATACACAACATGGCAGCCACCACTACTACGGTTATATCTAGCATCCGAAAATCTCCTTAACACGCGACTCGTAGCGATTTTTAATCAAATCAATAATCTCTTGTTCATCTTCAGGCATGTCGAGTACATGCACATACAACCACTTTTTGTCTTTTGACACATCCGCGCTTACCGTACCGGGTGTCATGGTAACCGTACTGGCAAGCACAGAAATGGGCAGGTACTCATCTAAATCTAGCGGCACGGCAACAAAACCGGGCTTAATATTGCGCAGCGGTCCTACCACTAAAATCGCTACCTCAACATTGGCGACCACTATATCTTTAAACACCACAAATATGTAGCTGAGTGCCTTTAGCGGCCGCTTCATTTTAGGCTGAGGGACTCTTAAGGGTGCACACAACAGCGGGATGACAATGCCAAGTACAGTGCCAAGTAAAATGTGACCTAAGCTAAGAGTACTGTTTAGCATTAACCACACCACTAACAACAATATAGTGTGAAAAGGCATGGGTAAAAAACGTGAGCGAAAGCCCTCAAGCAGTATCATTGTGTATCCCCTTGTAAGTTCATCACCTCCAGTAAATACGGAATATCGTGCAGTTGCTCGGCCGCATTATTGGTGTATTCAATCACGCTGGCACCAAAAAGCGCCAGCATGGGTGAAGCGATTAACAGCAAACCGGTGCCGCCAAGCTGCCACTTTGAAATACCGGGCGATTCTGCTGCATCATGGCTAGGCGTATTGCGCCAAAACAAGGTGGTGCCGGCTCTAGACAATGCCACTATAGTGGCCAAGCTAGAGATCAAAATGATAGACCACACCCAGGCTGTATAATCGGTGTTTGTTGCTGATTGCAAAACAACAAGCTTGCCTAAAAATCCTGCAAACGGCGGTAAGCCTGCCACCGCCATAGCGGCCACCACGAACATAACACCTAACAAGGCTTGCTGCTTCATTTTGCGGGCAATTACAAAGTAATCAAGCGCTTTACCGCGCTGCTGGCCCAGCATGTCGGCGATTAAAAACAGTGCACCTGTAATTATGGTGCTGTGAATAAGATACAGCAGGCCTGCGGCCGTCGCCTCTGGCGTTCTTAGAGCAAAAGCAATTAACAATGTGCCCACCGACACCACCACCAAGTTCCCCGCTAAAGTGCGCAAATTAGGGCTCGCAAGTGCACCTATGGTGCCGGCCACTATGCTGAGTATGGCCAAGGGCCAAATCCACGGCTGGATCATGTCGGCTAATTCACCCGCTTGCTCACCAAATATAACGGTGTACACGCGAAATATACAGTAAACCCCTACTTTGGTCATAATGGCGAACATCGCCGCCACTGGCGCACTAGCAACCGCGTAGGTTTGCGGTAGCCAAAAATGCAGCGGCAGCATGGCGGCCTTCAAGCCAAACACAATTAGCATTAACGAACCACCAGCCTGTGCAATAAGCTGGTTGCCGTCAGATAGTTGCGTAACCCGCATGGCCATATCGGCAATGTTAAGCGTGCCGGTTATGCCATAAAGCGTGCCTAGTGCAAACAAAAACAGGCTAGACCCGACAAGATTCAAAATTACATAGTGCAGATTAGCCGCGGTTTTTTGCTTACCGCCGCCGTGTATAAGCAAAGTGTATGAGGCGATTAGTAGCACTTCGAAAAATACAAACAGGTTAAATAAGTCGTTAGTTAAAAACGCACCACATATTCCCACCAATAAAAACTGAACCATAGGATGGAAATACTTGCCTTCGCGATCATCTCCTGCAAACGAATACAAGGTAATGGCTAAGCCCAAAAAACCGGTTAAGGCCACTAGCATGGCAGAAAGCTGATCTACATATAAAATAATACCAAATGGCGGCCGCCAGTCACCTACCGCATACATAATGGCGCCGTTTTGCACCACCACGTACATTAGGTAAACAGAGACGGCTACTTGTGTCAGCATTAAAAACAGCGCACCTGCACGCCTGTACTGATACCTCAAAGGACCCGCAAACGGCGGCAGTAGCATGAGCAAGCCGCCAATCATGGGGATTAAAATCGGCAAAATGGCCAAATGTAAGGTCATGCTTTGCCCCTGTTTGGTTTAACTAGTTTGTCGGAGTCCAGAGGCTCCGAGCCATCTACAAAGTCGTTGCCAAGATCTGCGCGAGCGCGTAAAGCTAAAATAACCACAAAGGCGATCATGGCAAAGCCAATAACAATGGCGGTTAGGGTAAGCGCTTGTGGCAGCGGGTCGGCATATTTGTCTGCCATGCCTAAAATTGCCGCACCGTCTAAACTCAAACGACCGCTTGAAAACAAAAACAAGTTAACCGCATAAGAGAGCATAGTTAAGCCCACAACGACCGAAAAAGTGCGTCCTCGCAAACACAAAAACACCCCGCAAAACGTTAATATACCAACACAAATTACGTATACAGTTTCCATTATTCCTCCGGAGTTGGGCGATGAGAAGAGGTCAACTTACCCAGACTCGCCAATATAAATAAGGTTGCACCCACTACCGTTAAGTACACACCCAAATCAAATACAAGGGCACTTGCCAGCTCTATTTCGCCAATCAATGGGATATCAAAGTAATCAAACCATGTGGTCATAAATGGACGGCCAAAGAACCAACTGGCAATCCCGGTGAAAGTCGCAATTAACACACCCAAGGAAATAAGCGTTTGATATTCAACTTTTATACGTGGTTTAACCCAATCCACACCATGCGCGATGTACTGCTGAATTAAGGCAACTGCCGTTATAAGACCGGCAATAAAGCCGCCACCAGGCATATTGTGTCCGCGCAGGAATATATAAAACGAGACTAATAGCGCTAGCGGCAATAAGGCCTGCGATATCATGGCTAGGATAGGCGGATGACGGTCTTGCGACCAAGGAATGCCGTTTTCATTAGACGATGGCATAGCCAGACGCACGCGCGCGAGCAAGTTAAATATACCCAACGCAGCAACACCCAAGACTAAAATCTCGCCTAAGGTGTCAAGGCCCCTGAAATCGACTAATATAACGTTAACCGCGTTAGTGCCACCCCCGCCTGTCTTACTGTTCGCTAAGAAAAATTCAGATATGGTGTCAATTGGCTGGGTAATGAAGGCGTAGTTAATAGTCGCCACTAAGCCGCCTATTGCTGCTGCAATACCTAGGTCTCTTACCACACGTGAAGGAGACGACTCAGAGGCCGTTTTTTGCGGCAAGAAAAACAGCGCAAGCATCAACAATATTACCGTTACCACCTCTACTGACAGCTGCGTAAGAGCTAGATCGGGCGCCGAGAAACGAGCAAACGCAATAGACACTATAAGCCCTACTACCGACAAGGTAATAAGGGCAATCATGCGCTTACGATGATAAATCACGGTAGCAATAGCGCTTAAGCATAAAATAATAGCGGCGGTAATTTCAACGCCACTGACCGGCTGGTCAGGAACACGCGTTGCCACACTATTTAGGTGTATTAGCGGAACAGCCGTTATCGCAATGGTAAACAACAGCAGCGCGGCAATGTAACGCTGCAATGAACCGTTGCTTAAGCCGTTGTGTGCTTTAACGGCATAACCCACAAGTGTCTGTATCACGCCTTCAAATATAAGCTTCTCGTCAGACTCTTGGAACTGTGCTTGAAAACGGTATAAATGACTGCGATAGGCGTACACAATCAAACCACCTACAATCGCGATAGCACTCATAAGTAACGGTATGTTAAAGCCATGCCAAATGGCTAAGCTATAGTAAGGCAGTTCGGTCATGAGCACGCTAGATGATGCAGAAGCCAGTAGGTCGCCCACCATAAAGGTAGGGAAAATACCTACTAACAAACACAAGGCGACCAATATTTCAATTGGCACTTTCATAAAACGCGTTGGCTCATGCGGTGTTTTTGGTAAATCTTTGGGCTCGCCGTTAAAGAATACGTCGTGGATAAAGCGCATCGAATAAGCCACTGCAAAAATAGCAGCCAGCGTAGCTAACACCGGCATCATCCAAGACAAGAAGCCAAGGGACGAGGAATGCAGAGTTTCGGCAAGGAACATTTCTTTAGACAAGAAACCGTTAAGCAGCGGTACACCGGCCATAGAAGCAGCGGCAATCATCGCGAGCGTGGCAGTGTAGGGCATAAATCGCCATAAGCCGCCAAGTTTTCGCATGTCTCGTGTACCCGATTCATGGTCAATAATACCTGCAATCATAAACAACGAGGCTTTAAATACAGCATGGTTCATTATATGAAATAAAGCGGCCACAGTGGCAAGTGGTGTGTTTAGCCCTAGTAGCAAGGTGATAAGGCCAAGGTGACTTATGGTGGAATAGGCCAACAAACCCTTTAAGTCATGTTTAAATAGCGCTATATAAGCACCTAACAACATGGTTATTAAGCCTGTCATACTCACAATCAAGAACCACATTTCGGTGCCTGATAGCACCGGATACATGCGCGCAAGTAAGAAAATACCGGCTTTTACCATTGTCGCAGAATGTAAGTACGCACTGACTGGTGTAGGCGCTGCCATTGCATGAGGTAGCCAAAAATGAAAGGGGAATTGAGCAGATTTGGTGAAGGCACCGGCCAAGACCAAAATAAGTATGACGGGATACAGTGCACTTTCTCTTATTAAATCACCGCTTGCTAAAATGACTCTTAACTCGTAGCTGCCCACAATGTCTGCGATTATTAACAAACCTGCTAACAGCGCTAAGCCCCCGGCAGCCGTGACCGTAAGAGCCATTCTAGCGCCTTTACGCGATTCAGATTTTGTTGACCAAAAGCTGATCAATAGGAACGAGCTTATGCTGGTAACTTCCCACGCCATCCACATTTGCAGCACGTTGTTTGACAGCACGATAGACAGCATTGCTGTCATAAATAAAATTAAATAAGCAAAGAACCGCCCAACTGCTTCTTTTTTAGACAAATAGTAACGGGCGTATACGATAATCAGCAGGCCTATACCCAAAATCAGTAAGGCGAACATGAGCGCTAGTCCGTCAAGGTGCAGTGATAAAGTGAGTCCGGCTGCCGGTATCCACTCTAAATATTCAACGACTACCTCACCGCCAAACACGGCAGGAATTAAGCTAATAATGTAGGCTAACGCGATTGCGGGAGCCACCATGGTGCAAATCGTATTTATTGTGCGCCCAAACCTTTCGGTTACTACTGGCACTAAAACACCAATCAATAAGATTGCGGTTATCCAGAATAAGCTCATCGTTTCGTTGTGCTCCTTTTTTATTATTCTTCGCTTATTAAGCACTTCGAGAGGAAGCGAGGATAAGTAAAATAAACTATAAGCAAGATCTATGCAATAGACTTTGATTTTGTTGATTTATTGGTGCGTGGACCAAGTTTGTGGTTATGGTATACGAAGGGATAAAAGGTTCGGGTTATATTTTTATTGAGTTTTGAATGCCATATTTGTTCGCTTGCCTCAATCCGTGGTGATACCAACTTCTATGGCAATGCGCTCGCCGTCCACAGAATCGACCTCTTTGGGCCCCAAAAGACGCACTCGGTCGGCTGCTATACCAACATCCGTATTTGGCTGGACGAGGGCGTCCCGTGCCACCGATGCGCGGGCGTTGGCGATGGCTTCGAGATCAACGTCCGTAATGGATTGTGCAGCGATGACCCGTTCGGCCAGGTGGTTGCGATAAGCTAGGGCGTCCAATCCCGCTCCATCGGATGACGCATTCTGTTTTTTGGTGAAACGCGCTTGGACTGCCTCCAGGTCTGCCTGCGGGTAATACGCGGTGAACATCGCCTCGACAATACCCTGATTGGCCTGGGTCGTCAGGCTAGGGTCTGCGACTTCGCGGCCCAGCTCAGCGAGGCCTTGCCGCAGAACTTCGATGGCTTTCTCACGTTGCAGGTATGGCCCATCGAAAGTCCGGCTGAAGGGACCGGCGAGCTCCAAGATCAGCGCCGGGCGCTGATTGAGGGCCTCGCGAAGCTTAGCGATGCGCTCGCGTTGGGGAGGGAGCAGGCTAGTTCGGCCCTGCGGGAATTCAATCTGACCAAGGTCTTTTGAGTCAGCGCCAACGAGGCTTGCCAGAAAACTGAAAGGCGCTTTGATGACAGACGTAATGGCATTTCCCAGTGAATTGCGTATGACTTTGTTGAATTCGAATTCCGGGTCGCCAACATTTCCTGTCACTGGCAGACTGAGTTCAATGACACCGTCGCTGTCCTCAAGTAGGGCTATGGCAAGGTCTAATGGCAGGTCCATGGCGTCGCTGGAAGCCATCTTTTCGCCGAGTTTCAGATGATGAAGCACCAGATTGTTTTGTCCGTCGAGTTGCTTGTCCTTGACTGTATAGTCGAGATCAAGGTCCATGGTACCCCCCGCGATTTTGCGCCCGGAGAAGTTCACTGTGTAAGGGGAGTATTTCGGGACCTTAAGATTGCGGAACCTCAGATGCAAATTGGTCTGGCGCATGGGATGCCAGGCGTGGACGGCACCGTCGACGTGCGCCAAGCCGAACTCTGCGACCGTGCCCTCCAGCTTCACCTGTGCAGGCTCGGTCGAGGTTGAGCTCAAAGTCGATATCGCTCCGCTCAAGGTGTGGATGCTCGTCGAGAAGGGCAGCGCCAGGGAGTAATCTGCAAACCGGAGGGCGCCGTCGGTCAGCTCAATGCTTTCAATGACGAACCTGAACGGGGCTATCTCCTCATCCGTGTCATGCGTGCGCGCGGCGTTATCATTATTCTCGGCGTCGGCCTGCGGCTTAGCCACGAGCTGGCCGAAGTTGCTTGTCTGATCCTTGTGGATGATTACCCGGCCGGACAGACCCTTGACGGCGATGGAGTCGGTCTCAATCTGCCTTTCTTTGAGGCGTAGATCGAGCTGTTCAGTCTGAAGGCTTCGCCACCCGATGAGTGTTTCGTCATTGAGCCCTTCGCTGATGCTCAGCGCGTCGATGCCGCCACAGCCTTGGAATGCCAAGGGTTGCTGTGCATCTGTATGAATTTGGCCGCTCAGGGTCAGTGTTCCGCTATTAAGTCGCACATCCGCGAACTGCCTCAGGTAGGGTTCAACCTGAGGCAGTGCCAGCTCATCTATACTGACACTGCTCTCTAGGGCGACGGTCGGTAGCAGTTGCAGCGTACCGTCGAAGGCAAGCATACCGCCTTGTGCGAACTGCCCTTGTAGACGCACCGGGATGCGCTTAGGTTTCTGCAGCGCAAAATCCTTTACGAACAGCTCGATGTCCTGCAGCGCCAGCGATACTCGCTTCGGTTTATCAGCGTCAGCAGCCGTCGTGTCCCTTAGGTTGTCAGCAAAGCGCAGAACACCGCCCTCTATGCGCAGATCGTTGATCTGCACCGCAGGCAGTTGATCTGCACCGCAGGCAGTTGATCTGCACCGCAGGCAGTTGCGCAGGTTCACCTTTGGCCGGTACCTTGTCAGGAGGCAGGGTGGCCAGCCGGGAGAAGCGGGTTTCGCCCGAAGCGAAGCGTTCTTCCTGAATGATCGGTTTGTCGAATCTAATTGTTTCGAAGGTCCAGGCTCTGTTGATGATGCTCGACCACTCAAGATTGATGAACAGCCGGCTCCAGCCAAGCAGTTGCCGGTTGTCGATGTCGTCAAGTACAAGCCCGTCGATCCCAAGCGTCAGTGTGTAGGGGTTGGCCTGAATTGACTCAATGCGAAGTTCGCGCCCAAAGTCTTCTTGAGCGGCGGTCACTGCGAGGTACTGGATGGTCCAGGGCAAGCCAAAAAAGCCCAGTAAACTGTACACGATCACCAGCGTAAGCAGCCAGAACCGAATTCGGCGCGGGGAGATCCATTGGGTTTGAAGATAGCCGCCGAACCGACGGAGTAAGCTGCTGTGCATAGGAAAGCCTCTATTGGAATGCGTTTTATTGCACAGTGGCGACCTGCCTGTGCCCTGCTCATGGTGCTTTTGTCTCTGATCCAAAGTTAAAATACTAATTCTACACTATTGTCGATTTTTAATTAAGATTGTGACTCAGCCATTAGCAAAATCAATCACTTAGAGCTCTATAATTTTAATTAAGTTTGTGACTTTGCATGGTGAGAAATAATCAAATGCAATCTTTGCATTAATTAAGTTTGTGACTCCTATCAACTTTATATTTTTTAACGTGTACGATTATTATTCCAATTACAGCTGATAGCTCAAACCCGCCTGATAAGTACTGTCTTAATCGCCCACCGTTTCACTTTTCATAATTGCTCTGAACTCTAAATATATGTCAGTCGCCAAAGTGCCAGAAGCCGACATAAGATTCTAATCTAGAAAAGGCTTAAATCGGCCTTTAGCGGTCATAATCTTCAACTCCGTAAAGGGCTTGAATCAACCTATTGCGGTCATTAGCGAATTAGAAATATTAGATTATGTTTAGCCAAAAATCATCATACGATTAATCATACTTGGCTGACGGCAATGAGCGATAAGCTGACCTTTTCTGCCGTTACGCTTAAGACAGCAGATCCGACATTGCTGACATTGGCCATTAAGTAACGAAGGGTAGAAAAAGATAATCAGCAGACATCGGCTTAGATCATAGTCACATATTCCCATTCATCGTTAGCAAATAGACTTTATGCTCTGCTTTTAAAGGCTTTATGAGATCGCAACGTTCTGGATAATTGACAATAGCATTCATGTATCCCCAGCGTTTATGACCTTCAGCCAAATGATAAGGGCCTATGTGATTCTCTCCGCAATGATCCACATATTCCTGAGCATTTTTAAATATTATAATCGGGCTCGGAAATGTGCCTGTATTACGCAAAGATAATGCAGGCTCAGACTCTCTTATCCATTGGTCACGCCAGATGTGATTACCAACATCAAGAACGCTAACCTTTTTACTCGGAAACAAGTTAACTTCAAATATATCCTGTGTCGTGAAAATCGCTTCCTCAAAGCTCCATCTTAATAAGTCATGATGTCCGAACCTATCGATAAAGTTGTCATGTCTGTACAACCACTCAGAAATTACCTGCTTTGGAAAGCCAATCAAGTGAGGCTTTACTCGGCGGTAATAAACATCGAACGCCTCGTCATAATCGATTTTGGTAATGAGTTCTAACAAATCTTGGTCAAACTGAGGGATGCGGGACATACAGTTGCTTTCAGTAAATAATAACTGGGGTCAGAGTAAGCTATTTATTAGAATTATTATAGTGAGGCGCTATAGGCGCATAATGGCTTAGCGGTCATTATAGTCATTTAACCTTACATTGCATGGTGGGCTGCAAGAGATAAAGGAGCAGACTTTCAATGGCGTTGCAAATATCATCGAATAATTAGATTATGATACTTATAAATCGCTCGATACCTCTGGGCCTTTTTCCTTGGTTAGAGCAAGTGCGAACCCATAACTGGCTCCGGCCAAAGCACCTAAACATTCAAAAATAGGTATGATGACCAAAATAAGAGCACCACTGAATCCAATCATCACTATAGAATAGAGAACAATTGATGCTTGGAAAGTAATAATAACCACACCGAAAAATTTCAGATACAAGGATTGGTTTAAATCTCTCACCAACCTTATTACAGTGTATACTGCTAAAGACGAACCAAATAAGAAGCCAAACACACGTTTCACCACAATCATTAAATAACTTGGAGGGCCATCTGAAGGCGAACCGGCTAATTCAGCTACTTTTACCAAGCCTACAAAGACTAATTCAATTATTACGCCGCCAATAAAAAAGAACACGAACGATAATACTGTAACTAAGCCCCACTTTATAGCTAACATAGTATGCCTATTGCTCCGCGAACTTATCGTGTAATGCTGTAAGTATGGTCGCGATCAATACCCCCCCATAACTAATTACGATGATGGACCAATCACCCTCAGTAAACCCGTGATAAATCGGAACTACGACAAAGGTAATAGGTGCAAGGAAAAAACTGATTACAACACCAATCATACCCCACATTGCATAAATAACTTTCAGGCAGAGAATAAACACCCAAATCCCACATACCCAATATATTAAAGTCCCTAATAGCTTTAACATTAAACTTCCTAAATTAACTTAAAACTTAATTAACGACTATAAGAATTATTTTTACAAAAAGCTAGAAGTTATTTATTCACTCCAATATGACACAGCAGTCTGCAAAACTTTCCGGACTATAGTCAAATCGAGCTGACCGGCGGCAATGAGCGAATAGCAGCCGCTTGTTAGGTGTTACTTTGCTCCTACCGCAGAGAATTAACATGGATAAAAAGACTTGGCTGCATCCTTCTTTGTGTTCACCATAAAGTCACCATCCTTAAGCGCCTTTTCGATCAATGTTTTTTTATTAGGAATATGAAGAGTGGGCACTAAATCCATTGAATCTCGAAATTTCGGCAAGTTGTTCCAAAGGTCTTTTATCTGCTTTTTAAACGTTTTTGATTGGCAGTGTTAATTTGCATCCAAAACTGATCCACTTTACCCCCTAATTTGCATTCAAAACTGATCCACATGTTTAATACCTCCTGCCGCCCCTAAGCAGGAGAATGTGGAGTGATAGATGTGTCATTATTAAGTGTTATGCGTAGATGGTATTTTCGTGATGGGTTTTCCCTGCGAGAAATTACTAGACGTACTGGATTGTCTCGCAATACCGTACGTCGTTATCTGAAAAGTGAAATCACTGAGCCTGTTTATCCCAAACGACAGTCGTTGGGTAAAGTCAAAGAGTTCGAAGAACTGCTTATCAGTTGGCTTAAACGAGAAGCTAGGCGACGAAGAAAAGAGCGTAAAACCGTCAAAAACCTTTACGAGGACTTGTTACCTTTGGGCTATACAGGCTCGTATGACAGGGTTGCGGCGTTTGTGCGCAAGTGGCGCGAAGAGCATAGATTATCGGTATCTAATCAAGTTTACGTACCCTTGGAGTTTGCAGCAGGCGAAGCCTTTCAATTTGATTGGGGCGAGAACTATGGCTTCATCGATGGCCGTAAAACTAAACTACAAGTCGCTCACTTTAAGCTCAGTCATAGCCGTGCATTTATTCTGCGGGCATATCTTACCCAAAGTCATGAAATGCTATTTGATGCACATAACCATGCGTTCCGCGTGTTTAATGGCGTGCCCGAGCGTGGTATTTACGACAATATGAAAACAGCGGTTGATAAGGTGCAAAAAGGCAAAGAGCGTATTGTTAATCGTCGCTTCCTCACTATGGTGAGTCATTACCTGTTCGAAGCTGACTTCTGTAATCCAGCCGCAGGCTAGGAAAAAGGGCAAGTTGAAAAGAATGTGCGGGACGCACGTTCGATTATCTGGCAACGGCTACCGCGTGTTAGCACGCTAACTGAACTCAATGATTGGCTCGAAACCCAATGCATTAAAGACTGGCAAACACGCAAGCACCCGCAGTTCTCAGATAGAACCATTGAAGATGTATGGTATCAAGAGCAGCGCCAACTTATGAAGGTGAATGCGCCGTTTAATGGTTTTATTGAACATAGTAAAAAAGTATCCTCCACCTGCTTGGTCAACTTCGATCGCAATAAATACTCAGTCCCCTCCAGTTTCGCTAACCGGCGTATTAGCCTGCATGTTTACCCTAGTCGGCTTGAATTCATTGCCGAAGGTCAGCAAATAGCTGAGCATACCCGCGTATTCATGACGAGTCACGACATACCAGGCAAAGTCATTTATGACTGGCGCCACTACTTGCTTGTCGCGCAACGTAAACCCGGCGCACTTCGCAATGGTGCACCGTTTAACACGATGCCTGATAGCTTTAAACACTTGCAATCGATTTTATTACAGCATCAGCGTGGGGATAAAGAAATGGTCGAGGTGTTATCGCTGATATTACATCACGATGAAGCCGATGTTGTGAAGGCTGTTGAAATGGCCTTAGACGTGGGCTGTCCGTCCAAACAGCATGTAATGAACTGTCTAAGTCGGCTACTGAACCCTTCATCACCCGAACCGGTACCGATTGCTAACGGCCTGCAATTGATCACCGAGCCAACCAGCGATACGTCACGCTACGATACATTAAGAGGAAAACACCATGCACACTGAAGCCTTATTACACACGCTTAAAATACTGAAACTGCATGGTATGGCAAGCAGTATTACCGAGTTATCATCGCAAGATTCACCGGCCTATAAACTAGCCTTGCCTATGCTCGACACACTCGTAAAAGCCGAGGTTGCTGATAGAGAAGTACGCAGTATTGCTTACCAAATGAAGACGGCTAAGTTCCCCGTTTATAGAGACTTATATGGCTTCGACTTTAGTGAAAGTGAAGTGGATGAATATCTCATCAGAGGTTTACATCGTTGTGAATTTATTGAAGATAGCCAAAATGCTGTATTCGTAGGCGGCCCTGGGACAGGAAAAACCCACTTAGCCACAGCACTTGGGGTACAAGCCATTCAGCACCATCAATACCGCGTGCGGTTTTTATCCACTATCGAGCTTGTGAATACATTAGAGCTGGAGAAGCAAGCAGGTCACGTTGGGCGAATGGCAAATCGTTTAGCTAATTGTGACCTAGTTGTGCTTGACGAATTAGGTTATGTACCCTTCAGTCAAGCGGGCGGCACCTTGCTGTTTCATCTATTAAGCAAACTCTACGAAACGACTAGCGTACTTATCACCACCAACCTCAACTTCACTGAATGGTCAAAGGTGTTTGGTGACGCCAAGTTAACAACAGCCTTGCTAGACAGGCTAACGCATCATTGCCACATAATTGAAACCGGCAATGACAGCTTCCGCTTTAAAGAATCAACTAAAAAATCAAAGGAGAAAAAGGCTAGAAATTAAAACATGATTATGGTCATATAAGGCTACTTGGGTGGATCAGTTTTAGATGCAAATCGTGGTTCAGTTTTAAGTGCAAATTAACATAATAAAGGTTTAAAGGCTCAGTATATGGACAATTTAGACCCCCAATATTTTGTAGATAAGTTAATGATTGATTCAAATTTTGGGTCTAATTAGTCCAATTAAAACCGGAAAGCATTCATGGCAAGAACTGTATCACCCCCAAAATCTCAGTTTCACAAACTACGCCAACCTTTTACATCAGGTGAAATGCGCGTTTTCGAGTTTTTTGATAATAACTTAGCTCCTGAGTGGGAAATTTATCTTCAACCCCATCTGAATGGACTCAAACCAGATTTTGTATTGTTGAACCCAAACGTCGGTATTGCTGTCTTTGAGGTAAAGGACTGGGATTTAGATGCCGTTTCTTATTCTATTGACCTGAACACAAATGATGCTCCTAGATTAATTGGTGAAAAAGACGGAAAGTCTTTCTCGATGCAAAAAGACAATCCTATTGAAAAAGTACGCCGATATAAAAAGGAATTATTTGAACTCTATTGTCCTCGCCTTCAACAAGGTGCGGGGTTTGCAGTAATTACTGCTGGAGTAGTATTTCCTTGGGCTGATGATAAGCGTGTTAAGTTGTTATTTGCGCAAAGCCTTAAATATCGGGGGGCTGATAAATTCCCGAAATACAATCCTTTATCAGGTAGAGATTCTTTGCTTAGCGGAAATATTGAAAGCGTTTTTCCAGAAGGTAAAAGAAAATATTCGTCTCGTATGAATGAAATGTTAGCTAAAGATATCCGAAATTGGCTAGTAGAGCCTGATTCTTCATCGACACAGCGACAACCAATTGAATTAGATACTAACCAACGAGCACTTGTAACATCGAGAACTAAATCTGGTTTTAGACGAATTAAAGGAGCTGCCGGCTCCGGCAAATCATTAGTGCTCGCTGCTCGCGCCGCTGAATTGGTCAGTCAAGGTAAGCAAGTATTGGTCGTGACCTTTAATATCACCTTAATTCATTACCTTATGGATGTAGCTGTTCGCTGGCCTAATGCGACTGGTAACACTAGAAAACAGGTTACTTGGCTAAACTTCCACTCTTGGTGCAAACGTATATGTGAAGAAGCGGATTGCGAAGAAGAGTACAGTGCTCTTTGGGGAAATGAAGAAAACCAGCAACAAGTGCTTGCAGTTCTATTACCTGTCCTTGTTGAGCGAATACTAGATGAGAACGATGATATTGAAAAATATGATGCTGTATTGGTTGATGAAGGGCAGGATTTTTTACCAGAGTGGTGGAGCGTATTACGAAAAATTTGTAAACCTGAAGGTGAAATGATGTTAGTCGCTGACGCTACTCAAGACATTTACGAGACGGCTAAATCTTGGACTGATGAAGCGATGAAGGGAGCGGGTTTTAGCGGTGCATGGGCAGAACTTCCAATCAGTTATCGTTTGCCACAAGAGGCAATGAATCAAGCAAGAATTTTTGCTGAAACATATCTACCAGGTAAAGATACGGCTTTACCTGAAAGGGTACAGAATAGTCTTGATATAGAACCTGCACACTTAAGATGGGTTCAGGTAGATAGTGAAGCTGCTTCAAATGCCTGCGTAAATGAAACCCTTAGACTCTTTTCAGAAAACACTCTAAGAGATATGGCAATCAGTGATGCTACATTTCTTTGTAGTACTAGAAAATTTGGTTTTGAATTTGTTAAAGCAATCGGTAGCAAAGGCATTAAAACTGTCCACACATTCGATGAAAGTGATCAGGAATCAAGACGACAAAAAGTCGGGTTCTACATGGGCGATGCGAGAGTAAAAGCGACTACCTTACATAGTTTCAAAGGCTGGGAAGCGAGGATCTTGGTAGTTTATATCGGAGGTAAAGTGAATAGGAAGAACCTTGCACTGATCTACGCCGGACTCACACGACTTAAAAGAAGTACTATGGGGAGTTGCTTAACAGTTATTTCAACCATTCCTGAGTTAGCAGAATTTGGTAAGGGATGGCAGTCATTTGAGGATCAAACATCTGAAATTATTTTATTCTAATAATTCATGAACTGCCATTACCAAAAAGGCGAACCATTTCTGGCCCGCCTTTTAGATTATAACAATCAAGTGCATTAAGCTAAAAAGTCACAATCTTAATTAAAGTCACAAACTATATTAAAACAGTCACAAACTTAATTACAGATCGACATTACTCAGCAAACTCCCTATAACTATCCAAATCCGGACAGCTACAAATCAAGTTCCTATCACCAAACACATCATCAATCCTATTCACAGTAGGCCAAAACTTATCAGCTGCCACCGCAGGCACAGGATACGCACCGACTTGGCGAGAATAGCTTCTATCCCACTTCTCATCAATCATATCAGCAAGCGTATGCGGCGCGTTATGCAGTGGATTGTCAATAGCATCCCACTCGCCACTTTCCACTTTCGCTATTTCTTGACGAATACACACCATCGCCTCTATAAATCTGTCTAGCTCGGCTTTCGCTTCCGACTCGGTCGGCTCTATCATAAGCGTACCCGCCACTGGGAAGCTCATAGTAGGCGCATGAAAACCGTAGTCATTTAAGCGCTTGGCAATATCAACTTCAGTCACACCACTGGCTTCTTTTAACGGGCGCAGGTCAATAATACACTCGTGCGCTATGCGGTCATTTCGGCCGGTATACAATATTGGATAGTGCCCTTCTAGCTTCTTAGCAATGTAGTTGGCACTTAGAATAGCCACTTCGGTTGCTTTTTTAAGGCCGTCGCTGCCCATCATTTTTATGTACATGTAGCTAATAGGCAGTATAGAGGCACTGCCCCACGGCGCGGCTGAAACAGCGCTGTTCGTGCCTAAGTCGTCATTCGTACCGGCAGCTTTTAAGGTGAACAAGCTATGGCTTGGCAAGAATGGGGCAAGGTGTGATTTCACGCCTATTGGACCCATTCCTGGGCCACCGCCGCCGTGCGGAATGCAGAAAGTTTTGTGTAAGTTTAAGTGCGACACATCGCTGCCAATAAGGCCCGGTGAGGTAATGCCCACTTGTGCATTCATATTAGCGCCGTCCATATAAACCTGGCCGCCGTTTTCGTGCACTATGTCGCATATTTCGCGCACGGCTTCTTCATACACACCGTGTGTAGAGGGGTAAGTAATCATGGCACAAGCCAAGTTATCTTTCACTTCTTCGGCTTTTGCGCGCAAATCAGCTAAATCAACGTTGCCTTTTGAATCGCAGTTTACCACTACCACTTTCAAGCTAACCATTTGAGCAGACGCTGGATTAGTGCCGTGTGCCGACTGCGGGATTAAACAAATATTTCTATGACTTTCGCCACGGCTAGCATGGTAGCGCTGAATCGCTAACAAGCCTGCATATTCACCTTGTGCGCCAGAGTTTGGCTGCATAGAAAGTGCATCGTAGCCAGTAATGTCAATTAACCACTCGCTTAATTGGTCAAGCATTTGGGTGTAGCCTTTGGCTTGATCAAGGGGCGCAAAAGGATGTATTTGACCAAATTCTGGCCACGTTACTGGTATCATCTCTGCGGTTGCGTTTAGCTTCATTGTGCATGAGCCTAGTGAAATCATAGAGTGATTAAGAGCTAAATCTTTATTCTCTAAACTTTTTATATAACGCAGCATTTCGGTTTCAGAATGATAGCGGTTAAATACAGGGTGCGTCATAAAGTCGGTGGTACGCGCTAATGTTGCAGGAATGGACTCGCTGCCGTTGGCTATAATGTGTGCATCTAGTTGTGCAACGTTCAAGCCATGGCCTTCACCTAAGAGCACGTCAAACAAATCGGCTATGTCTTTACGCGTGGTGGTTTCATCAACTGAAATGCCTACTTGACCCGCTAAATCAGTGCGCAGGTTCATTTCTTTTTTAAGTGCAGCCGCAACTACCGCGTCTTTGTTTGAAACGTTTACACACAAGGTGTCAAAGTAAGTTGTGTGTGCAAGCTTAAGGCCTTTTTGCGTTAAACCTGCGGCTAAAATATCAGCTAAACGGTGAATACGACCAGCAATGGACTTTAAGCCTTCAGGGCCATGATACACAGCGTAAAAGCTTGCCATATTAGCCAATAACACCTGTGCAGTACAAATATTTGAATTAGCTTTTTCACGGCGAATATGCTGCTCACGTGTTTGCAAGGCCATACGCAAGGCTACTTTACCGCGCGAATCTTTCGACACGCCAATAATACGGCCTGGCAATGAACGCTTATATGCATCGCGCGTGGCGAAAAATGCGGCGTGTGGACCACCATAGCCCATTGGCACACCAAAGCGTTGGGCGCTGCCTAACGCTACATCGGCGCCTAGCTCACCCGGGGGTGTAATTAAAGTTAACGACAGCAGGTCGGTTGCTACTGCCACAATACCTTTATTAGCCTGGACGCCCGCTATTACTTCACGAATATCGACTAGTTCGCCAGTGCTGGTGGGGTATTGTAGCAATGCGCCAAACACGTTTGCTTGGGTGGCTTCGCTAACATCGCCATATATCAGTTCAAAACCAAACATATCGGCGCGGGTTTTAAGCACGTCTTTAGTCTGTGGATGCACGTCGTTGGCAATAAAAAACGCGTTTGCGCCTTTGTTCTTCGACACGCGTTTGGCAAGTGCCATTGCTTCGGCTGCCGCAGTTGCTTCGTCAAGTAACGAGGCCGACGCTAAGGGCAAGCCGGTTAAATCTATCGTCGTTTGCTGAAAATTTAAGATAGCCTGCAAACGGCCTTGTGCAATTTCTGGCTGATAAGGAGTGTATGCGGTATACCAACCTGGATTTTCTAGCACGTTGCGTAATATTACGTTGGGCGTAAAAGTGTTTGAATAACCCATACCAATGTAGCTGCGAAAAATTTTGTTTTGTTTGGCAATGGTTTTAAGTTCAGCTAGGGCAACATCTTCTCGCTGTGCTTCACCCACATTTAGGGCTTTTGAGCGAATACCCGCTGGCACGGTTTGCTGCATTAAATCGTCTAGTGAATCGGCACCTACTGCGTCTAGCATGTCGTCAATTTCTTGCTGGCCGGGGCCTATGTGACGGCGCACAAATTCATTTTGATTTTCAAGTTCCGACAGGGTGGCCGGCGCGACTACTTTAGTACCAATATTCATATATCATTAACCTTTTTTTAAAGAAAACAAATTCGGCTGCTCGCATATCAGTAGGCAGCAGAATCTACTATCGTTAGTGTCGAATAAGGCCTAATGAGGCTTTTATTAGCCTTTTAGACATACCTTATTCAGGTATTATTTACTCGTCTTCAATAATGCCAGCGTAAGCTTCGGCATCAAGCAAGCCTTCAACTTCTTCTGGATCTTCCGCTTTCATCTTAAATAACCAGCCTTCGCCAAAAGGGTCTGAGTTGACCAGTTCAGGCGAGTTCTCTAGTTCTTCATTTACTTCTATAATTTCGCCAGTAAGCGGGGCATAAACATCAGATGCGGCTTTAACCGACTCTGCAACCGCACAGTCTTCGCCAGTAGTAACACCGTCGCCTACGTCGGGTAAATCTAAAAATACCATGTCGCCAAGCAGGTCTTGTGCGTGTTCGGTAATGCCTACAGTGAATACGCCATTGCCGTCGGTACGGACCCATTCATGGGTGCTTGCATAACGTAAATTGTTTGGTACATTGCTCATAATCTTTCCTAAAAGTTGTGGTTATTGTTGACTATGTTTGTAATATTAATTTATCAATAGTTAATAATTAATACGGAATTTTACAGTACGCTTTTTCCATTGCGCACAAAACTGGGTTTGACTATTTCTACATCTACCCATTTTTTACGCATTTCAACTTGCACTATACTGCCAACGGCCGCGCCGTCGCCTGTAGGAATTCTGGCCAATGCAATGCTGTGGCCTAAGGTAGGTGAAAATGTGCCCGAGGTTATTTTGCCTTCACCGTCGGCTGTTTTTACGGTTAGGCCAGCGCGCAGTACACCTTTGTCTCTAAATACTAAACCAACGGCTTTTTGGGTGCCTTCGGCTTTTTGATTTTCTAGCGCCAAACGGCCCATAAAGTCGCGTTCTTTGGGTTCCCATGAAATGGTCCAGCCCATATTGGCAGCCAAGGGGGACACGGTTTCATCCATGTCTTGGCCGTATAAGTTCATGCCGGCTTCTAAACGCAAAGTGTCGCGCGCGCCCAGTCCACAAGGTACAACGCCTGCGGCTAATAAACCATTCCAAAACTCTATTGCGCGTGCTTTTGGCACCATTATTTCATAGCCGGTTTCACCCGTGTAGCCTGTGGTGGCAATGAATAAGTCTTCAGCCTGCACACCAAAGAACGGCTTCATGCCGGCTACCGCTTCTTTTTGCGCTTCGGTGAATAAGGTCGCTGATTTTTCTTTCGCATGTGGGCCCTGTACAGCTATCATTGCAAATGCGGTTTGTTCTTTTACGTTTACGTCGAAAGGAGCGGCTACTTTGTTTAACCAGTTTATGTCTTTTTCTTTGGTGGCTGAATTTACCACTAGACGATAGTTGGTTTCATCAAAATAATACACAATGAGATCGTCTACTACGCCGCCGCTTTCGTTGATCATACCACTGTAAAGGGCTTTGCCTTTTTCGGTAAGTTTGGCAACGTCGTTCGCCAGCAAATAGCGTAAATAATCTTTTGCCTGTGGGCCTGTTACATCTACTATGGTCATGTGCGACACGTCAAACATACCGGCGTCTTTGCGCACGCCATGGTGCTCTTCAATTTGTGAGCCGTAGTTTATTGGCATATCCCAACCAAAAAAGTCGACCATTTTTGCGCCAGCCGCAATGTGTGCGCTATGCAGTACAGTGGTATTCATATTACGTCATCCATGTTATTTGTATGTTAATAGTATAAGTATCTTGGCAAAAGGTAACAAATTAAAAAATTTAATACTTACATTAGCATTTCTTATATATTAACCTTTAGGGATTAGCTTAACTAATACCTATGTAGTGGCGTGTTTACTGGCTGCTGTCGAGATGGCGCAGCTTTCATTATGCACAAAAGCGGGGAAAACGCAGGTCTATTCATGAAACAACTTTCATTAACCGTACTACGCACCTTGGTCACCATTGTTGAAGTTGGCAGCTTCTATAAGGCAGGCGAACTCCTTGGACGCTCGCAACCTGCTATTAGCTTACAAATCAAAAAGCTAGAAGAACAAATAAACCGCAAGCTCTTTACCAAGGTAGGTCAAAGCTATCAACTAAACAAAGATGGTAAATGGTTATATAGCAAAGCAAAGCAGCTTCTTGCCATTAACGACGATGTGTTTCGTGAGCTTAGCCGTGAAACACTGCGCGGGCGAATGCGTTTGGGTATTCCAAGTGAATTTGCCTCAGCTTTATTGCCCAGTATTGTGGGTGAGTTTTCTCAGCGCTATCCCGATGTATCCCTAGATGTAACCTCTGCGTTAAGTAAAACCTTGTTAAGCGCCAACCAGTCAGCGCAGTTTGATCTTATTTTAGCCCTTATGCAGCCAGATGATCCGTCTCTCAGGCGCAGCGGAAATTCCTCAAACAATAGTACCGAAATGCCCAACGAAAACAACAATATTGAAATTGTTCGCGAAGACGATCTAGTGTGGGTAGGCGACCCTAACCGAAGCTTACCAAACGATTCCTTATCACTGGTACTAGCCCCCGACGGCTGCGTATATAGAAGCCGCGTAATAGCAGAGTTAAAGCAGCAAACGCAGCCTTGGAAAATCACCTACACCAACCCCGACTTTTACGGCCTTATGGCTGCCATTAAACAAGGCCTAGGCATTACCGCCCTAGCCCGCTCAATTGTACCTGATGAACTTGAAATTATTCGCGATAAACGCCTGCCTAGTTTAGGCCGCATAAACATTTGCTTAATCAACCAAGACACCCAGCACCCGCAAGTTAGCCAAACCTTGTCGAGTTATATAAAAGCGCGGATTGCGTATGATCGTATTAATGTTTGAAACTTGGTATTAAAGATTGGAACTAAATAAATGGTTGTTAACCTAATGTAGGCTGACGACATAGCCCGCATAGAGTCATATTACCGAGATTTCATACTCGTTTGTGAGGCAGGTTTAAGCTCATTGCTGCCATCAACATTAAAACGCCTTACCAAATTGCTGAATTATCACTATCCTTTCAATAAAAAATAATACCAAAGCGCTAGAAAACAGCTTTACTATCTGTAAATTAACACTTTGATTTATACAATGAAATTTTTCGTTCCTTAGGTTTATTTAAGAGCTTTCCGCTTTGCAAAGCAATTACCAATTAGCAATCTCTTTAGCGATAGTACTCATGCCTACTGCGGTACGAAGAAATACAGGGAAGTCAATAGGTTTTATGTTCGCTATCTTAGTAGTAAAATTATTTCCAACTAAATTAATTTGTTATTTCCACTGCGTGCGTGGCTACGAATCCCATATCTAATTGGCTATAGTCTTTGCTGTTTTATTGAATATAGCAATATGCTATCCTTTACTAATTAAAGAAAAGTAAAGGCGTGATAAACATGAAAGTGAGTGCCAAAAGACAAATTACTTTACCCATCAAATTGTGTGCCGTGGCGGATATCGATAAAGGTGACGAAGTTGACAGCTTTGTAGATAGACAAGGTATTATCTCTATTGTAAAAAAATCAATGGGTGCAGCTAGTGGTATTTTAAAAAATACTAAAGCCAATCGAAGTATTAGCGAAGATGCATCACTGCAAAGTGCCATTGATTGATGATTGCTATTAATACAAATGTACTTCTTCGTTATTTGCTTGACGATGATGACAAACAAAGCCCAAAAGCGAAGATTTTGATCAACGGCGAGCACAAAGTATTAGTCACTGATGTTGTTTTAACTGAGACTGTTTGGGTACTCAAAGGCAAGCGATATCAAGTTTCTAAAGAAACTATTGTTGATATTATTCATGCATTATTTGCTGAACCCAACATTCAGTTTGAAGATGCGCAAGCTGTTTGGTGCGCATTGAAAGACTATGTAAACGCGGCCCCAATTAAAGTAAAGGGTAAAATAAAACAGGCAGACTTTCCTGATGCCCTTATTATCAATAAAGCGAAGCGGTATGGAGAATTAAACAATATTGACATCACTACGCTCTATATCTTTGATAAGGCTGCACTTGAAATAGGCGGTAGTAGCGAACCATAAAACCATGATAGCTGACCGTTCAAGTTTCTGTGAATGTCTTTCATACTGCATAACATAATACCTACCGCCTCCTGTTTATTTAAATATTTTTTGTACGGCAACTAATCTGCCACAAGGGTTTACTTATACTTACGACTCAGTTTCAGTTTCAGTTTCAGTTTCAGACTTTACAATATTCAGAATAGGTTTACGTGTGTAATCTCGTGGGTTTAGAGGCCCTTTGAGTTTTAAACATTAATTCAAACATACAGATTGGGCTTTAATATAAACACAACTTAGGTACAGGTGAAAATATTCACATAACGCACTACTATTTGTCTAGCGAGCTGTTCTACAACTTTATGGAAACTCGCTACGCACTATTGTTAAATACAAAGTGCATAATGGTCAATAACTTAAAATATCAAACACAAGGAAATACAAAGTGAATGCGTTAAACGTAAACGAACTTGCCAACGTGAATGGTGGTCTAGTGCCATTTTTTGTAGCTTTCGCACTTTATGGCGAAATAGCGGTTTTTACCGCAACATTTAGCGGTATTGCAACTTATAACGCGATTAGATAACAACCAGTAAAGGAGTACGAAAATGAAAGAATTAACGTTAATTGAAACACATGAAACAAGTGGTGGCTTAATTTGGTTCGCCCCCTTAGCTGTTACCTTATTTGCACCCACTTCTATGTCGGCTAGCGGTATTGCCGCCGCTTTTGGAATAGGAGCAGGTGCAGGTATGTTAATTGGTTCTGGTATGGCTATATTTATTGACTAACAAAACACCTTAGGAGTATGGGCGAAAATAACGCCCATTTTTTAAACACCATGAAACTTTCAGTTATTGCTAGTTTAGTTTGCTTATCTGTTTGTCTGGTTTTGGGTTCAGCGTATTTACTTGTAAATCAGATTATCGCGCTTAGTGACACTGATAGTAGATTAGCGATGAACCTTATTCTATGCCTAACTGCTTTTGCTTTTTCCACTACGTGTCTATTAGGTATATTTCTCAACAGAAAATGGGGCCTGTACGTTTTTTTATCTTTCATTTTTTTATTTACAGGGATTTATATACAGGCAAGAATAGACATAAATGGTAGCTTAATTTCAGTCGACCTATTTGTTATTTCTGGTGCGCTGATCATCTTCGCGCTAGTATTACCGGTTATATATCAGCTAAAAACAAACTGCATATTTACCCGCAACCAAGATAACAGCCAGCACTAAATAGATTAATAAAAATAAAGTGTAATCGACTGTGGTTCAACTCATAGAAATAAACCGTTGCCAAACCCTGTCGAGTTATTTAAAAGCGCGGATTGGGCGTTAAACAAAGTCATCTACTTCGTTTAACGCACATTTACACGCTCACGACATTATTCATAGCTTGCGCTTTATAACGTTCAAACAAAGCGTTGATGTCTGGGTTAGGCTGAGATAAGTTTTTTTCATTTAAGAAGTCTGGGTTGTAAAGCTTTGAATAAGAACGTTCTCCTGCGTCACAAGCAAAGGTAACTATGGTCTTACCGGGACCTGATGCCGCTGCCGCTCGTAGTGCTCCAGCAACGTTAAGTGCAGAACTGCTGCCAAGCACAATAGCATCGTTTTTTGCCAAATAATGTGCAACAGTAATTAAATCAACATCGGGTAAATTGACCGCATAATCTATTTTGGCCTGACGGAAATTATCGACGGTGCGCATAATACCGATGCCCTCGGTAAATGAACTGCCCTGCGACTTATATTCTTTATTTTTTAAAAAGTTGTATATGCCAGAGCCATCGGGATCAATAAGCCATGCTTTCACCTTAACATTTTGCTGTTTGAGATAGCCTGAATTTCCAGCAATGGTTCCACCCGTGCCGCAAACGGATACGATGGCGTCAATTTTCCCTTCAGTTTGTTCCCAAATCTCTGGTCCTGTATTGATGTAGTGAGCACGATAATTACTTAAGTTTTCAAATTGATTTGCCCACCAGTGATCTGCATTTTCTTCACCAATCCGTTTAGCGGTATGATAAAAATGAGCAGGATTTTTAAATGGGCAAGGGTCAACTAACATCAGTTGTGCACCGTGCAGGCGAATTAAGCGTTCCTTTTCGATAGTTTGGCCTTTGGGCATAACCACTTTGAGTTTATAACCAAGCGTTTTAGCCACAATGGCAAGTCCAATACCGGTGTTACCGGCAGTGCCTTCAATTATCGTCATGCCTGACTTTAATTGGCCTTTTTCTTGCGCATCTAGAACCATCTGCAGGGCAGCCCGGTCTTTGATTGAGCCGCCTGGATTTTGATACTCGCATTTTACGTAAATATTGCAGCCGGTGAGCGCTGATAATGACTCTATTTTGAGCAGATCGGTATTGCCCACCATTTCATTTAAGTTATTCGCACGCATACCAATTGCTACCTCTGTTTACATATCTACTACCAAGTTAACATATTGGGACAAGGATCAAATCATATAGAAAAAATAAACATTAACCCGCCAAATGACTTGGGCTGATGCAAGAATGAAAACACAGATATTAAGTAACTTCATCATTAATCAAACGCTAACTAAATTAAGTGGGCTCAAAGAGACACGACAGGGGTAACGATTCTTCGGGGCGTAAGACAAGCAGGGGAAACGACGTTACTTCAAAAATTAGCCGATAGCTTGCTCTATATTTCATTCACTAACAATTAGGTTCTCCAACACCGATATGTTTCTCAGCAGCGCAACTTGTCCTTGCAAATAATAGTTACGCGCTAATTGCGCAAGCTGCCGCCAAAGTTTTGAATCATTTGGAGAGTTGTCTAGCACCTGATTTATAAGATGCATTGCCTGCTCGTTTGCCAGTGAATTGATAAACGCAAACAATAATCCTATTCATCTTATACGACATCGAATGGTGGCAAAACGCTGAACTTCTAGATAAGGGCAGTGACATTTTAACAGCAACTCTCTCTCCACAAATACGTCACTCTCAATTAAGGATCGCAACGCCATTAATTTAAATACATCCTATACTTTAGCCTAATAACTTTAGTGATTTTTATCTCTTCATGTGCTAGTTTGACCCTCTAGCACCCGTGGCATGGGCGGTGTAAAATACACGCTTAAAGACGCCATTGTGTTCGACGCAAAAGCATTGCTTAAAGATGTTCGTGTAATGGTTGAAACCGCTAAGCAAAATGATGATTAAAATAATGTAATCGAATTGGCTCGCTGTTTAGCCTAATAAAGTGATCACTTTACGTTACTAAAGTGTTACAACTAGCAATTGTAAGCGTAATAGCACCGGTTTGTATAACGGTTAATAATATGGAAGTAGCATGTCTACAACACGTTTTTTGTCACCTTTATTTGGCACTATTTTAGCCTTAGCGTTTTTTCTTTTGTCACCCCAAGCATCAGCACAATGGGGCGCTGGCGGGGATCGTCCCAAACTTGTGGTGGTAGAGCGCTTAAGCTTTGAATACGAAACAACCAATATTGAGGCAGTTGGAACCGCGCAGGCAAAGCGCTCAGTAATTATTTTCCCCAGCGTGTCTGACGCGGTCACTAGCGTAAACTTTGTGCCTGGCCAATCGGTGAAAAAAGGTGATGTATTAATATCCATAGACAGCCGTCTGCAAGAGATAGACATGAAACGCACGCTGATTCAATTACAAAGCGCCCAGCGTAACTTTAGCCGCGTTCAGCAAAGTGTCGAGAAAGGCGCCGTTACCCAGCTTGAACTAGACGACGCCAAAACAACACTGAAATTAGCAGAGGTAGCCTATGAGGAAGCCAAGGAAAATAAAGAAGACCGTTTAGTGCGCGCTCCTTTTAGCGGTGTTGTTGGCTTTACCGACGTTGAGGTGGGCGATCGTATTTCACAGCAAACGCAAATAACCACCATAGACGATCGTGAATCCTTGTTAGTTAACTTTGCCGCACCTGAACTTGCCGTTGCTTATCTAATGGAAAAACCCGACGTAAGCCTGCAGCCATGGACCGACAGAAATACCAATCTTAATGCGAAAATATCCGAATTAGATTCGCGCGTAAACACCCAAGACAGAACCATAAGAGTACGCGCCTTGCTCGAAAATGAATTTGACCAATACCGACCCGGTATGAGTTTCAGAGTCACTTTAAGCGTGCGCGGCCAGCGCTATGTCGCTATTCCTGAAGCAGCCTTGTCGTGGGGCGCAAACGGCGCATTTGTGTGGCTAGCGCACGAAAATAAATCCAAACGGGTGCAGGTGTCGGTGCAGCAGCGCCTGCGCGGTCGAATACTCGTATCAGGTGACTTAAGTGACGGTGAGATACTCATAGTTGAAGGCATTCAAAGCCTGCGCGATGGCCAAATGTTAAACATACAAAACCCTCGTGACATAGGCCTACCAGACGCGAATGTCAGCAACGCTTCAGCTGAACAAGAGGCTGCAGGCTGATGTTTAAAAACTCGCTGTTTAAGGATGATTTACCCTCGCTTTCGATCCGCCGCCCAGTACTAATACTGGTATTGAATTTACTCATTGTCATTGCTGGCATCGCCGCACTTTATGGCTTAGAAGTGCGCGAACTGCCCGACGTTGACCGACCTATTATTACGGTGTCGGCCAATTACCCGGGCGCAGCGCCAGAAACAGTCGACTCAGAAGTCACTAGTCGCCTAGAAGGCGCGGTAGCAAGAGTCAGCGGCGTAAAATCGATTAATGCAAGCAGTGAAGAAGGCAACAGCCGAATTAGGGTGGAGTTTCGCCCCGGTGTCAATATTGAAGATGCCGCTAATGAAACGCGTGAGTCGGTTGCCAGGATTGAACGCAGACTGCCTGATGAAGTAGAACAAGTGGCTATTATCAAGGCCGACAACGACGCTCAAGGCGTCGTTAACATCGCTATTTCAAGCGAAAAATACGATTTAGAAACCCTCACAGACATTGTTGAGACCGACGTAGCGCCGCTTTTTTTGAACATACCCGGCGTAGCAGATGTGAACTTAGACGGTGACCGCCAGCGAGTGCTGCGAGTAAGCGTAGACAATCTTCGCTTAACCAGCTTTCAACTGTCTATGTCTGATGTAGCAGCCGCGCTTGCCACTGCTCCCTTTGACGTGCCCGCAGGCAGTATTCGCTCTACCGATCAACAGCTTATCGTGCGCGCTGACGCCACCTCAATCAGCGAGCAAGACGTGCGCGAAATTGTCGTTGACGGCGACATCCGCATTGGCGACGTTGCCAACGTATATTTTGGACCTGCTGATTTGCGCAGTATCGTGCGCTTAAATGGCACCCCTGTTATAGGCCTTGGCATTATTCGGCAAGCACGTTCAAATACCATCGAAATTTCTGATGAAGTATTGCGCATGGTAGAAAGTTTGCGCGAACGCTTTCCCGACCTAGAAATGACCGTAACCTCAGACGACGCCGAATTTATTCGCGATTCGGTAGACGAGGTATTACAGTCATTGCTGTTCACAATTGTGTTGGTCATTTTGACACTTTGGGTATTCATAGGGAAGTTTAGGGCGACACTTATTCCCGCTCTAGCTATTCCTGTTTCACTTATAGGGTCATTGGCGCTGCTGTGGGCTTTCGGCTTTTCTATTAATATTTTGACCTTACTAGCGCTAGTGCTTGCAACAGGCCTTATAGTGGATGACGCCATAGTGGTGTCAGAAAACATTCAGCGCCGCCGCGCCGCTGGCATGGGTGCTCGTGCAGCAGCTGTTATTGGCACACGCGAGGTCTTTTTTGCAGTAGTAGCTACCACAGCAGTATTAGTCGCCGTATTTGTGCCTATTGCCTTTTTACCCTCTACAGCGGGGCGCTTGTTCAGGGAGTTTGGCGGTGTACTAGCTGGCAGTGTTATTATATCGTCTTTTGTTGCCTTATCGTTAGTGCCGGCCCTTACGGCAAAAATACCCGCTATTGATATGGAAAAGCAAAAGAAACCAAGCATACTGAGTCGTTTTGGCACTGCCTGCGTCAATGGCTACGAACGTGCCCTGCATTTTGTACTGAAATTTTCAGTGCCCGTTGTGGTAGTGTGCTTAATAATAGGCACAGGTTCGTATTTTGTCTTCAACACATTAGAAAATGAGCTTTTACCTACCGAAGATAGGGGCGTAGTGCGTATATTTGCGCGCGGACCCGACGGCACCGGCGTGAACTTTATGGATCGTCAAGCACTAAAAACAGAAGAACTGCTGCTGCCAAATATTAATCAAGGCGAGATTGCCTCAATTTACACCGTAGTGGGCAGGTGGGACCCAAACATTTTATTTATTACTGTGCCTTTAGTGAATTGGGAAGACCGAGAACGCTCGCAGCAAGAAATTATTGACGAGCTTAGACCCATGCTGTCGCAGGTAGCTGGGGCGCCAGGTCGCGCCTTTGGTGGCAATAGTTTGAACTTGCGTGGCTTTGGCGGAGGCTTTGAAATGGCACTCACCGGCGACAGCTACACAGAAATCTACGAAGCTGCACTCGCTTTTGCTAAAAACATTGAAGATAAAATGCCGCAGTTAGGCCGCGTAGAGATAGAGTATGAGCCCAACCAGCCGCAGCTTCGCGTTAATATAGACAGACGCAGAGCAGAAGAACTAGGTGTTGCCTTTAGTGATATATCGCGCGTGCTTCGCGCCGCTATTAACGGCGACGATATAGTCGACTTAAACGTGGGCGACCAGGCTGTTCCCATCATATTACAGACCAACAATCGCAATATGCTTGACCCCTCCAGCCTACTTAACTTGTATGTAGGCTCCAATACCGGCTCTCTTGTACCGCTGTCTTCTGTTGCTTATGTAACAGAAGAAGGCGTTGCCGCAGAGCTTGAACGCCATGCTCAGCGTCGTGCCATTGAACTTGAAATGGACTTGCCCGCACAAGTGAGTATTGAAGAAGCCGTAAACGGTATAAGGCAAATAGCGAACGACACACTTCCCGCGGGGATTGGCGTGGTGTTTTTAGGTGAGGCACAAACCTTCCAAGAAACCAACCAAGAGGTTATGCTTACCTACGTACTCGCATTTTTAATCGTACTGCTAGTATTAGCGGCGCAGTTTGAAAGCTTCAACAGTGCCTTTGTGGTTATGCTGACCGTACCCTTTGGCATAGCCGCTGCTATATACGCGCTATATTTCACGGGCACTTCGGTTAATATATACTCGCAAATTGGCTTGGTCATGCTAATTGGCCTGTTAGCGAAAAACTCAATACTGCTGGTAGAATTTGCTAACCAGCTGCGCGATAAAGGCATGGACATTAAAGAGGCAATAATAGAAGCTGGTAAAGTCAGGCTTCGGCCAATTATGATGACCTTGGTGTCTACTATATTAGGTGGCCTACCGTTAATATTGTCAACCGGCGCGGGCGCTGAAGCGCGTAATGCTATTGGCTGGGTTGTGTTTGGTGGCTTGGGTTTGGCCGTCGTGTTCACACTGTTCTTAACGCCGGTGCTGTATTATGCCTTTGCCCGCTTTAGTAAGCCAAAGGCCGATGAAGCCAATCGCCTAAACAACGAGCTTGAAGCGGCGCAGCGGCATATTTAGTGAGATATGGGAGTGGCGCTTAAAAAAGAGTCACTTATTCTCACAAAAACCGCTTAAATGCTGTATATTGCGCATTCATTTTTGAGTGTAGTAGCCGTTAACTTAGCTTTTATACCATCAAAAACCTAAATTACTGCCACATTGTTGCAACACTGCTACACAGGACACCCATGAAATTTTCAACTTTAGATTTAGCCGAGCCTCTTCAAAAAGCCATTAACGCCTGCGCATACGTAGACATGACGCCGGTACAAGAACAAACTATACCACCTGCCAGACGCGGCCAAGATTTGCTTGTACACGCGCAAACTGGCACCGGAAAAACAGCCGCGTTCGCCCTGCCTATACTGCAGCAAATACTCGACACCCCTAAAGACACTATTTCATGTAGCCCACGCGCGCTCATTTTAACGCCCACGCGAGAATTAGCTGAGCAACTTGCAGGCGCATTTCTGCGCTATGCACAGTTTACCGATATAAGCGTGACGGCCATGTACGGCGGTGTAAAAATGGGCGGGCAAACCAGCAAACTTAAAGTAGGCACCGACATTCTAATTGCTACGCCAGGTCGCTTGCTAGAACATATGTCGCTAAACAATGTCACTTTAGCCAACGCTGAATTCATTGTGCTAGATGAAGCCGATCGTATGTTAGATATGGGCTTTATTAGCGACGTAAACAATATTATGAGCCACGCTGCCAAAAAGCGGCAAACCTTGCTGTATTCAGCCACAAGCTCTGCGGCAGTGAATGAGCTATGCCATAAAATACTCACCAACCATAAAGAAGTGAGGGTGAGTAAACTCAACTCCACAGCGTACACCGTTAATCACATTATGTATCCGGTTGAAGAGTCGAAAAAAGTCAACTTGTTCAAAACCTTGCTAAGAGAAGAAAACTGGTTTCAGGTGCTAGTGTTTACCAGCACCAAAGAACAGGCGGACCGATTAATGGCCGCCCTTAAGCAAAGTAAAATTGACGCCGCGGTGTGCCACGGTGACAAGAGCCAAGGCTCTCGCCGACGCGCGCTAGCTGATTTCAAGTCAGCTAAACTTCAAGTACTCATTGCCACCGAAGTAGCCGCACGCGGAATCGATATTCAAGGCCTAGACTATGTAGTGAACTACAACCTGCCCTATTTGCCAGAAGACTACGTGCATCGAATTGGCCGCACCGGTCGCGCGGGCAGTTCAGGCAATGCCATCTCTTTTGTGAGCAGAGAAGAAGAGCGCACCGTTAATCGGATTGAATCGCTTATTGGCGCGCCTATTAAACGCGTTATTAAGAAAGGCTTTGAAGTGAGCGACAGAGTAAGCTTACTAAAGAGTATTTCTAAAAACCGCCGCCCCAGTAAAACAAACAAAGCAAGCAACACTGACATAGGCGCTGACAGCCCAAAAACTCGCAAGCCTTCTAAACCGAGTAAAGCAAAAACCAAACCCAGTACAAAAGCTAAGCGCAATAAAACCTGAAAAGTGCCTAGTCTAACTTAGTCGTTACTATGTAAGCTGTCGTTCAAACCGCCCCATTTTGATGCGTCAGTCACAATAGCTTCCACCACACCGGTTTGGCTGTTTCTACGAAATAGCAAACCCGACATACCCGACAGTGCTCTTGCTGCAACTACTTCACCGTCAGGTGTTTTGACTTTAGTACCGGCAGTTACATATAAGCCTGCCTCAACAATGCACTCATCGCCCAGCGATATCCCAATACCCGCGTTAGCGCCCACGAGGCTTCTTTCGCCAATTGAATTGATTTGTTTTCCACCGCCTGAAAGCGTACCCATAATGGATGCTCCGGCGCCAATATCAGAGTTTTTTCCTACCACTACGCCCGGAGTAACTCTGCCTTCCACCATAGACTCGCCTAGAGTACCCGCGTTGAAGTTAACAAAGCCCTCATGCATCACCGTTGTGCCCGAAGACAAGTGCGCGCCTAACCTAACGCGATCGGCATCGCCAATTCTTACGCCCGGCGGAATAACATAGTCGGTCATGCGCGGAAATTTATCGATAGATGTTACGGCAAGCTGGTGGTGTTCGTCGGCAATTAGGCTACGAAGTTCGTCAACTCGGGTAGGCAATACAGGGCCAGCTGAGGTCCATGCGACGTTGTTAAGCAAACCAAAAATACCCTCTAAGTTCTGCTCATTGGGCTTTACTTGGCATTCCGAGAGCAAGTGCAAGCGCAAGTAAGCCTCTTCTGCACTTTTCGCAGGCTGGTCTAAGGACTCGATTTCTACCGTGACAAAGTCACTTTTAACTATACCTACCTTGTGTGCAAGACAGCTTCTTAAGTGGCGTTTGTTGTCACGGGCAAACCAAACGTCTATGGTTTTGCCACTTAGCGAGTCTGAATAACGGTGTCCTATGCGACTAATTTTCATTTTTTACCTTTCTAATACTGAATTTAAATGTCGGGATTCATATGGTGAATAAATAAAGGGTAATACACTTAACGCCCCAAGGGCACAGAAAAATCATCCCATCGCTTGGGCGATGAAAAATGCTTTTACGCCGGGCAGTTTATTAGCGCCTAACAAACCTACGTTTCTAATTAGTTTTTTAAATGCCTGTTCTCCATCAAAGAGGCGTTTAAAACCTTCCATAGTGGCAATGACTTTCATCGCTTCAGCTTTACGACAGCGTTCGTATTTGCGCAGCATGCCTACCTCGCCTAAACTGTCTTTGTGCTTTGCCACAATGTCTAAGAGGGTAAGCACATCGCTTATGCCCAAATTAGCGCCTTGTCCTGCCAATGGATGAATGGTGTGAGCAGCATCGCCTATTATGGCCACGTGCTTGCATGTCCATTTATTGGCGTAGCGCATGCGCAATGGGAAATCAACCCGCGGTGTATTTAAAGTAACGCTGCCGTAGTGATTATTGATCGCAACTTGTAGCGCCTTTTCAAATTCCGCGTCGTTTAAATCCATCAACTTTGCCGCCTGATTGCTTTGCTGCGAAAATACTATAGACGACTGATGCGGATCGCTCAGCGGTAAAAAAGCTAAGGGGCCAAAAGGCGTAAAGGCTTGGCGCGCTGTATTTCCATGAGCGTACTGCGTGCTTACGTTCGCCACAATACCGTGGTGATCATAATCCCAAAAGGTATGCGTAAAACCAAAGCTTGAGCGCACCTTACTGTTGGCCCCATCGGCGCCGACTAACAATTTGGCCGATGCGTGAAAAGCCTCTGCTTTATTTGGCTCTATGAGCAGCGACGCACCCGATTCGTTTGTATGTAAGTCACTTGCTTTAGCATTAAAATAGCAGTCAGCGTTGGCGTAATGGGTAAGCTGCTCAAACAAAGCCGCGTTTATGACCTCATTTTCAATAATATGTCCTAGCGCTAGCTTGGGTGTACCCATGGTGGGCACTGAGTGAGTATCAAATGCAATCTCACCAAAGCCATCTGTGTCCCATACATGCATGTGGGTGTATGGCTGCATTCGCGCAATCTTATCCCATACGTCTAGATCTTTTAATAGTGCTTCGCTGGCACTACTAATCGCGCTTACTCTGGCGTTAAATACAGGTGCTTTATCGCCTTTAATAGGTTTTGGCTGTTTTGGCTGTTTGCCAGCGTCTACCAGCACAACTTTTAGCGACTGCTTGGCCAAGCCAATAGCCAAGGTTAGCCCAACAATGCCTGCCCCAATAATGATAACATCGTATTGTATAGCGCCTTTTAAGGGGGCTAAATAGGCTTGTGAAACCACTTTTTTACTCAAACTCTTGTGTCCTGTCATTAGATTTAGTGCGGATTAATACGGTTTAGCGTGATTTAACACTATTTTGCGCCATATGCGCTTCAATATCTTCAATGCGTTTAGGCACATTGCGTGTTAACACTTCATTCCCACTGCGGGTAATCACAATATTGTCTTCTATTCTTACCCCAATGCCTTTGTACTTTTCTGGCACATTTGCTTTTTTGCTAACATAAATACCCGGCTCTACGGTCATTACCATGCCAGCTTCGAGTAGTCTGTCATGCCCATTTTCTTTGTAATTCCCCACATCATGTACATCTAGGCCTAAGTAGTGCCCTAAACCGTGCATAAAGTAGGCTTTGTAAGCCTCCTCTTCGATACAGGTGTTTAGTTCACCCTTGAGTATACCTAAGTCGAGCAAACCTTGCGTGATCATAATTACTGCGCTTTTCATCACCTCAGCAATAGTGCGACCCGGTACAAGCTGGCTTATGCTGCTTAACTGGGTTGACAGCACAATGTTGTAAAGCTCTTTTTGGGCCTCGCTAAATCGCCCATTCACGGGAAAAGTACGGGTTATATCGGCGGCATATCCTTGAAATTCACTGCCTGCATCAATTAACACAAGATCACCGTCGGCCAAGGCATCTTTGTTTTCAACATAGTGCAAAATACACGCATTTTCACCGCCGCCCACTATGCTGTTATAGGCAGCATGGCGAGCGCCATGCATGGCAAAAGTGTATAATATGGTCGCCTCTAGCTGATACTCAAATACCCCAGGCTTGCATAAGGTCATGGCGGCCTTGTGAGCGGCGCATGATATGTCGGCGCTTTGCTGCATTAGGGCAATTTCTTGCGGAGACTTTATGACGCGCATTGCATGAATAAAACGACTCACATCGACTATTGATGCAGGCGCTTGCTTTGACTGTTTAGGCGCGTGCTTGCATACGCTCATGGCGCATTGCACAATGTCATCTGAGGGTAAGTTGTCACCTAGTGCGTAATATAAATAGTCGTGTCCGTCTAGCATGTCGGGTAATATTTCGTCTATGTCGTCAACGCAGTATGCGGCGTCAAGTAAAAGCGCCCGAGGGGCATCGCTTATGCCGAGTCTGCGCCCGTGCCATATCTCGGCGAAGTCATCTTTTGGACGCAAAAACAAGGCCGTGTGGGGCGTTGAGGCGTGAGTCGAACTATTCGATAGGACTAAAAAACAGTCTGGTTCATTAAACCCCGTTAAGTAATAAAAATCACTATTTTGCCTAAATGAATATTCAGTATCATTGCTGCGAACGGTCTCTTGTGCACTCGGTATTATGACAATAGCGTTTGTCTTTAAGTTACGTAAAAGGCGCAAACGTCTTGCTTCATATTGCGCCGTGTCTATGACTACATTCATGCGTATTCTCTTTTGGGCAACGTTTGTACGATACATACGCTGCTTGTTATATCTTAGCTTATAAAGTCTTTACTATCAGTAATCTTGGGTGAAAAAGACTTACTTAATGCACCGATGGTGACTCGTGTTTAGAATCAATTATCGACTTGCCGAGTTCATTAAAGCACAGCATGGCACCTATTCGCACATATTCAAGGACTTCAAAAAGTGCCCGCTCTGACTCCTCGCTAGCTTCCATCTCTTCATCAAGTTTGACTATGTCGCTGAAATCTTCTAGCGCTTCTTTGGTCTCGGGCGAACAAGCGGTAAGATCGTTTTGATGAAGGGCGAAGCCGAGTAAAAATCCTTGCACCCAATTAACAAAAGCACTGCCGCGCTCATTTATAGGGGTACTATCGTGGGGCAGACATAGGGTTAAGGCAAAGTCTGCTTCAATCAACTCTTGGCATATTCTATCAAACATTTTTTCAATTAAAGACTGCGCTTCAGGCGGTATTACCTCACCTTGATGAATAACATCGGCAAGCGCTTCAATCCATTCTTGGTCGTCAATGTTCATACCGCCTGCCAGCATGCCGCATAAAATGCCGTGGACTTCTGCTGCATCCACAATGATATTGTGCTTTTTAAGCACCTCAGTTACGGTATCGTAGTGTAACGTGGCCGTTAATTCTTGATTGGTCAAAAGTGACTACCTCGCTGTGAAAATGCTTAATTCGTTGATGTGCATCGTAGCAAAGGGCGGGCAATTTTGAAACTAAAGTTAACGCGATAATGCCACAGCACTGGCAAGCTTTTTGCTAAGGACCGCTTTGTGAGTGAATATCACTTCACACCGCTTTTAACTCAGCTTAGTTTGTTGTAATATTCACACCAGTGGAAGCAACAAGCAGCAAGTAACGCTGATTGTACTGCCATTAACATCCTATGCTTCCTGGAATGTTTGCATGTGCGTTTCATGTTCCTGGCCGATGCTATAACCTAAGGAAGTTGACTCTATTGCTATTGCGCAAGCTCGACATGTATCGAGAAGCCTACGGCAGTGATGATACATCCGCCGTGTCCTATTCGGCACACGGACGAAAAACGTAAAGCGGCATTTTGGGAAGCACCACTTTTTGAAACTGATTGAGTGAATTAATCATCACAATACTCATGCTCAACGGTTACCACACAACATTGTTATCCGTATTTAGGAGTTGTCATGGCGGTTATTAACTTTGGCTCAATTAATATTGACCATATTTATACAGTTCCTCATTTTGTAAGCCCTGGCGAAACCTTATCTTCTTCACATTATCACAGCGTGCTTGGCGGCAAAGGCGCTAATCAATCTATTGCCTGTGCTCTTGCCAACTGCGAGGTAAAGCACGTTGGCGCGGTGCATAAGAACGATGCACCTTTTGTTGATATTTTACACACCGCTGGTGTAAACACCGACTTTATCGATCAACAAAGCAATACCGCTACAGGGCACGCTATTATTCAGGTAAACAGCGAAGGCGAAAATGCCATTGTCCTTTTTGCTGGCGCCAATCATCAGCTTAGCTCAGTGCGAATAGACAGCATACTTAACAACGCTGGCAAAAACGACTGGGTCTTATTGCAAAACGAAACCAACGCCATTGGCGACATTATCGACAAAGCCGCTGCGCGTGGTTTACTTATTGCCTTTAACCCTGCACCCATGACACCAAATATTGCTGCCTTAGCGCTTGATAAAATAAGTCTGTTGTTTGTTAATGAAGTGGAAGCAATGCAGCTGACGCAAACCACCACGATTGATGATGCTTGCGTTGCCTTGCACAATAAATACCCCAACACAAAAGTTATTTTAACACTTGGCAAAGCCGGCGTTAAATACATGCACAAGGGCCATGAACGCGTCGTTTCAGGTTTTAACGTTAATGCGCTTGATACCACCGCCGCAGGCGATACTTTTACCGGCTATTTTTTAGCGACCTACATTAAAAATGAAGCCGCTGGCATAAGCGACCCAGAACTTGCACTAAAAACAGCTTGCGCAGCGGCGGCGCTTTGCGTGACCAAGTCTGGCGCGGCTCCGTCCATTCCAAGTGCCAGTGAAGTTGCTCAATTTTTAGCTGAATAAGCCAAAAATTACCCACAAAACCTTTTTGGATATATAAATGACACACAAAATAATACTTGATACCGACCCCGGTATAGACGACGCGATGGCGATATTTTTTGCCTTTCAAGCCAAAGAAATTGAGGTATTAGGGTTAACCACTGTCTATGGCAACGTACCCGCCGATATGGCTGCTCAAAATGGTCTTGCTTTGGTAGAACTGGCCGGTGTAGATATTCCTGTGTGTAAAGGCGTTACTCGGCCATGGGTGGGCGCTGAATCTACCTATGCACACTTTGTGCACGGCGAAGACGGCTTTGGCAATATTGATCATCCGCCTACCACGCGTACGCTTGACCCGCGCCCCTCTGCCCAATTTATTATCGATATGGCGCGCAAATATCCAGGGGAAGTTACCATTGTAGCGGTTGGCCCCTTAGGTAATTTAGCCCTTGCTCTACGCTTAGAGCCAGCCCTACCTTCGTTAATTAAAGCGGTGAATATAATGGGCGGTGCCGCTTTTGTGCCGGGCAACGTAACACCGGTGGCCGAAGCGAATATTTGGAACGACGCCTACGCCGCAGAAATTGTATTTGCAGCAGACTGGGAAGTTAACATGTTTGGCTTAGACGTTACCTACGACGTGCCGTTTCCGCCAGAGTTTATTGCGTCTTTAGAAACCGTTAATCCCGTGTTGGGCGGATTTGTGGCAAAGTCATCTAGATTTTATTCGGATTTTTATTCACAAGGTAAGCCTCAGCGCGTGTGTTTTTTTCACGACGCGTTTCCGCTAGCGTATATGCTACAGCCTGATTTATTTGAAATGACATCAGGGCACATGCGCATTGGCACTGACAAACTACACCAAGGGCAAACTAGCTTTGCACCAAAAAACTCAACGATGAGTCCGCATTGGCTAGACACACACATGGTGAATGTTGCCACTCACGTTGATCACAGCGCCTTATCTTCCCTATTTGTTAGCACCTACGCGCTAAAATAGACCACTGAGGTTTTGCCATGAACCTTAACAGCAGTGCTACGAAAAACGGTTCGCGCGCACAGTTAAGACAGCTTTATAAAAATAAACGAAGCGAACTTAGCGCATTCGAGCAAAAAAAAGCAGCGCGTGATATTGTGACGCGCGCTGTTGAAAATGCGCTATTCGTTAAGGTTAAACGAGTAGCGCTTTATGCCAGCGTTAACGGCGAACTAAATACCCAGTATTTAATTGCATATTTGTGGGCGCAGGCAATAGAGGTATACTTGCCTGTCGTACATCCCTTTAGTGCAGGCCACCTTATATTTTTACGCTACACTGGCGACACTATTATGCGGCCCAATCGCTTTGGTATACTTGAGCCTGAATTGGACGTGAATACCTTGTGCCCGCTTAATGAGCTCGACCTTATCTTTACGCCCTTAGTGGCCTTTGATACTAACGGCAACAGACTGGGTATGGGCGGCGGCTTTTACGATAGAACTTTGCAAAGTATGCGTGCTAACGAGCGCTTGCCAAACGCCAATTTATCAGCAAAACAGGCAAAGATCATAGGCTTAGCGCATGATGTACAGCGCGCCTCATTGTTGCCTGCACAAGATTGGGATATTCCGTTATCGGCCGTGTTAAGTCCTACTACGTTCTACCTATTTAAAGGAAGCAGCATGAACCAAGACCAGAAAAAAAAGGCCGCAGCAATAGCCGCTATAGAGTATGTTACCACCGGCTCTATAGTAGGGGTTGGTACAGGCTCAACCGTTAACTTTTTTATTGATGCGTTGGCCAAACTCAAACACGACATTGTGGGCGTCGTTTCAAGCTCTGACGCTTCTACTGCGCGGCTAAAAAAGCACGGCATTACCGTATTTGATTTAAACGAAGTAAACGCCTTGGATATTTATGTAGACGGAGCGGATGAAATTACCGAATATAAACACATGATAAAAGGCGGCGGCGCAGCCCTTACTCGCGAAAAAATTGTGGCGGCGGTCGCTAACACCTTTATTTGTATAATTGACGACACCAAGCTTGTGTCAATGTTAGGTAAATTCCCACTGCCTGTTGAGGTGATACCGCTTGCACGCTCATATGTGGCGCGTGAAATTGTAAAACTAGGCGGCGATCCTATGTATCGTCAAGGCATCGTAACCGACAATGGCAATCATATTTTAGATGTATATAATCTTGAAATACTTGATCCGCCTGCACTTGAAGCAACATTAAATCAAATTGTAGGCGTCGTCACAAACGGTCTATTTGCACACAGAGGCGCGGACATTGTGCTTACGGGCACACACGATGGCGTAAAAAAAGCTTAAGTAAAATGGCAACAACAGCACTTTTCAAAGGGTAAGGGTAAGCAGTAATGAGTAAGAAATCGCTAGCTAAAAACAAAATAAGAGTGTTGTTACTAGAAGGGCTGCATTCAAGCGCGCTTGAAACCTTTAAAGCAAATGGCTACACCAACGTAGAGTCTATCAAAACATCTTTAGTTGATGACGAACTCATCGCTAAAATTAAGAATGCACATTTTATTGGCATACGTTCACGCACGCAGTTAAACGAAAAAGTGTTAAAAGCTGCCAAGAAGTTGATCGGCATTGGCTGTTTTTGTATTGGCACTAACCAAGTTGATTTAAAAGCGGCAGAAAAGCGCGGTGTAGTGGTGTTTAATGCGCCTTTTTCTAATACTCGCTCAGTGGCTGAACTAGTACTTGGCCAAATTATCGTTTTGCTACGCGGCATTCCTGAAAAAAATGCCTTGGCGCATAAAGGCCTGTGGCAAAAAAGCGCCATTAACAGCTATGAGGCGCGCGGCAAAACCTTGGGCATTATTGGCTACGGTCATATTGGCACCCAGTTAAGCATTCTAGCTGAGCATTTAGGTATGCGCGTGCAGTTTTTTGATATTGAAGATAAGCTTGTATTGGGTAATTCTACTCAAGTTAAGTCGCTTAAACAGCTGCTTAACACCTCAGATGTGGTGAGCCTACACGTACCTGAAACCTTACACACCAAAAACATGATTGGCAAACAAGAGATTGCGCAAATGAAAGACGGCGCCATTTTAATTAACGCGGCGCGTGGTTCGGTCATTGACATTGATGCACTTTGCCAGGCCCTTGAAGACAAGAAATTAATCGGCGCGGCTATTGACGTTTTCCCGGTTGAGCCTAAGTCAAATTCAGAAGCGTTTAGCTCGCCTTTACGTAAATTTGACAACGTAATATTGACCCCGCACGTGGGAGGATCAACCCAAGAAGCGCAGCAAAATATTGGGGTTGAAGTGGCCGGCAAACTGGTAAAGTATAGTGACAATGGCTCAACGCTATCGGCGGTTAATTTTCCTGAAGTGTCCTTGCCAGAGCATACCAAGAGGTCACGTTTGCTGCATATTCATGAAAACCGTCCGGGCGTACTGACTCAAATTAACCAAGCATTTGCAGATAAAGGCATTAATATTGCGGCTCAGTATTTACAAACCAGCGAGAGTATCGGTTATGTCGTGGTCGATATTGAATCTAAAAATGAAGCGGAAGGTCTAGAGCAACTCGCCAATATTCAAGGCACAATTAAAACTCGTTTGCTTCAGTAATCGTTCCTGTGCAGAAAAAAGTCAAAACGTTCGCTCGTTTTGACTTTTTTATTAAGATTACAAGACGACAAGATATTGAGGCTTAGCACCTTTAGAAAAAAGTATACACCAAGGTAACCGCAGTTTCGGTGTCTAGTTTGTCAACGTTTTCTCCAACATCGCTGTTATGGTCAAGTTTTAAGGAAAGCTTCATGGATAAGCCACCCGCAATTTGCGCCGTTACCGCCGTTTCTGAGCGAGACTTGGTATTGTCTGAGCCAATTTTCAGTACTCAGGTTTTGTGTAAAGCGTGCTGTCTCAGACAAACTCAGGCCATAGTTGAGCGCACCACGAACAATAATGCCGTTTTGGCTTTTTCCTGACTGCTCTTCTGCAAAGGCATAACCAGGACCCACACTGTAGCTAAAATTGCTTTTTTCATCATCCCATAACTTTTGGTTCCAACCGGCCGCAAGTGTTGCTTGATATTTAAAGTTGCTAAATCGGTCGTCTTCATATGACGCGAATCCAAACAAACGGTAACTGGGGTTTGCTAGTTTAAAGTTGCCTTGCGCCGATGCAAAAAACTTTTGCGCCGAGGTTTGCTCAATGTCTTCTCCCATTTCACTTTCGATGGTATCTCTTTTATAGAGACCTTTTATTAGGTACTCATTGCTCCAATTTTCTAACTCTTGTTTAACATTTAAACCAACACTGGCTGATGTCGTTTCAGTGTTTCCGGTGGTGAAAATAAAACCAAACTCACCGTCCATTTCTAATTCTTTGGCTTCTTTTTTTTCTTGTGCAAAAGCAGGCGCCGCGCAGCATAGTGATAACATCGCAAACGCGATTAATTGCTTATTCATTACATTTCCTTTTACTGAATGTTTTATCTGAATGTTTATTTACCTGAGTATTGGCGTGCCCATATAAACGCTGCACTATAATTAACCTCTTTAAAGCCTGTATTTTAAATACTTTTATGTCTAATACAAGGCTGTCGTAACGATCTGTGAGTGGGTAATACACTTACATAAACACTGTTTTGAGGGCATATAAACTTGCCCACACTAAAAAAATTGATACACCAGCGATATACTCGTTTGCGTTGATAGGATACTGTCTTGGCTTGCCACATTGTCGTTTACAAAAAGATCGACACTCACTTTTAACGCTAACTTTTTAAACAGCTTAGCGCTTAGCGATGATTGCGCTTGTGCTCTTGAAATTTCTTGACCTAGTTCAGCCGATAGCGTTTGCCTAAACCTAGCATTTTCACCGAAGTTTATATTGTAATAGAGCGTGCCTCTTACAATCATCTCTTCAATCGTTCTGTTGTTACGCGTTTGGCGCAAATGACTGTAGCCGGGACCAATACTATACCTAAACTCTGATTTTTCATGCCTAAATGCCACTTTACTATAGCCCATGACTAAGGTTGCTTGGTCTCGCAGGCGGTTGAATTCGTTGTCATCATATTCCATGTAGGCAAACAAGCGGCTGTTAGGCTGTACCAATTTATAATCAAACTGGGCAGAGATTTCAATTCGACCAGTTTGCACTCTATCGGCGTCGTTAACGCCGCGTATAACGTTAGTTCTTTGCAAAAACTGGCTTTCGTAGCGATTACTCCAGCTGGTCATTTCATGATTAGATTCAACCGCAAATTTAATAATACTGGTGTCGGTGTTACCCGTGGTGTTGAGCAGGCCTATTTCTCCAGCTAAGGTGAAAGGCTTTAGATCATTGTCTTGTTCTGCTTGTTCGCGGCTTTTACTATAGAGGGCTTCTAATAAGTTCTTTTCTTGACTCAGATTCCTGAAAAAATCAGATGCTTTATCTGCTGCCATTGCCGCGTAAGGTAAGAACACCATGATAATACACAATATGTAGGTAACAAGCTTCGGCATAGCGCAATCTTAAAATATAAAGCGCGCATGATTAAAGGTAGACTATCGATAGCATAAAGCGTACTTAGCTAAGTTATTAGCTGGGCTATTTTGCTTGTTTCTGACTGCGCGAACCTATGAATAATATCATATTCATAATCATTTAAGCCAATGGATTTTATGACTTGTTGAGTCGCCCTAGGTTTTCGCAGGATTGATTGGCCTTGATTTAGGCTAGCTATGGTTATTGCCTACATAGAGTTTATCTTTCGTCTTTGTGAGCGTACAGGACGTATTTTTCTTCCGTTTGAGTTGCACATAACAGTCCGCTTAAATTTAGAAGGATACCCATTACAAAAAAAGCGCTGAACCACGCTCTTTCATTTGCTGAGTAATAGCTTAAGCAATAAGGACTGTTCGCACTGATTTCTCCCAAAACAACGAAAAATCTTAACAAGAAGAATTTACAAATTTGAAGGCCCCTTTAGCCGTTTCTACCATAGATATACCGCGCTAATGACATTTAGCGCATTGGGCACGCTGGTTATTTGAGCCGAGAAAGGTAATAGGACTTATACGGATTGTGTCGACTTTATACCTTTAATAGCGCATGTTTTATAATTAACCTTAATCAAAGAAAATAAGAATAAGCACTTATTAAAATAAATCGTCCTGCTGAAAATGGATGTCGCTGTCTTTTGATTTCGCCTTGCGCGCATTGAAAGCTTTTTTGCGCCTATTGCAGGCAGACACTATGATACGCTTGGTGTGATCATCTACGTCCTGCCAGTGGGTGCGCTCTTCTCTGCTTCGAAAACAGCCAATGCAGTAGCCTCTAGGGCCCGATTCACAAATGCCAATGCACGGGCTTGGAATAATAAAAAACTCCATTTGCTGCATGTACAAGTGCCTCTCATTAAATTTTCACAAAAAAACCGACACGCCGTGAAGGGTATCGGTTTTTATACATATTGCCTATCTAACTTTAGATTATCTTTTTTTAGCTTTAGGGTTAGGCATGTCCGTAATACTACCCTCAAAAATCTCTGCCGCTAAGCCAATAGATTCGTTTAAGGTAGGGTGAGCATGAACCGTTAAGGCGATGTCTTCAGCGTCTGCGCCCATTTCAATGGCTAAGCCAATCTCACCTAGCATTTCACCTGCGTTGGTGCCAATAATAGCCCCGCCAATTATACGCCCGGTGTCTTTGTCAAACAATAGCTTTGTTAAACCGTCGGTGGCGTCTGATGCAATAGCGCGACCCGAGGCTGCCCAAGGAAAAGTAGCGGCTTCGTAGTTTAGGCCTTGCTCTTTAGCTTCTTTCTCGGTAAATCCTACCCAGGCAATTTCTGGCTCAGTGTAGGCAACTGAGGGAATGCCGCGTGGGTCAAAGAAATGCTTTTTACCAGAGATGACTTCAGCCGCAACGTGACCTTCATGCGAGGCTTTGTGCGCCAGCATTGGTTGACCAATTAAATCGCCGATTGCAAATATATGCGCCACGTTAGTGCGCAGCTGTTTGTCTACATTAATAAAACCGCGCTCGTCTACTTTAACGCCGGCTTTTTCAGCATCAACTAGTGAGCCGTTTGGACGACGACCCACTGCAACAAGTACACGATCGTAACGCACTGGCTCGGCCGGTGCTTGCTTGCCTTCAAACGTCACATAGACACCGTCATCTTTAGATTCAACGTCCGTTACTTTGGTTTCAAGCATGGTGTTAAATTTATTTTTGATGGTTTTCATATACATTTTCATGATGTCTTTGTCAGCCGCGGGAATGAGCTGATCTAAAAATTCTACTACATCAATTTTTGAGCCTAAGGCTTGATATACAGTGCCCATTTCTAGGCCGATAATACCACCACCTAGAATAAGCATTTTGCCTGGAATATCTTTCATTTCCAATGCGCCAGTGCTGTCCATAATACGGTCATCGTCTTTTGGCACAAACGGCAATTCGATTGGCTCAGAGCCTGCTGCGATGATAGCATGCTCGAAGGTAATCGTAGTTTTGCCATCGGGACCTTCTACTTCTAAGGTGTTAGCACCGGTAAATTTGCCGTAGCCTTGTACATGCTTTACTTTGCGCATTTTAGACATTCCAGACAAACCTTTGGTTAACTGACTTACTACGTCGTCTTTCCAAGAGCGGATTTTGTCAAGATCAAAGCTTGGCTCGCCAAAGTTCACACCGTGCTTAGATAGTTGCTTAGCTTCTTGAATTACCTTAGCAACATGCAAAAGTGCTTTAGAAGGAATACAGCCTACATTTAAACATACCCCTCCTAAGGCTTCTCTTGCATCAACAATGACTGAGTCAACGCCTAAATCGGACGCTCTAAATGCTGCTGAGTACCCGCCAGGACCTGCGCCAAGTACCACTAATTGTGTTTTGATTTCGCTCATAACGTTAATATGACCTTAATAATCTAATTGTGTCTACACCGTATATTCTAATTGAATTAAGACGGTAATTCACCCCCCTTATTCGCTTTATTATTACACTAATAAGGGGGGGTATGTATTTTTCATATCTGCTTATCATATACACTGCATTCATTGTGTATATGAGCACTAGCAGAACCTACAACAATATGCGGCGCATATCGGCTAAGCAATCGGCTAAATGGACCGCAAAACGAGCGGCAAGTGCGCCATCTATTACGCGATGGTCGTACGACAACGACAGCGGTAACATTAATCGAGGTAAAAACTCTTTACCGTCCCACTTAGGTCGCATTTCACTTTTTGAAACCCCTAATATAGCCACGTCGGGGGCATTTACAATTGGCGTGAAGGCAGTGCCACCTATGCCGCCTAAACTTGAGATAGTGAAGCAGCTGCCCTGCATGTCGGCCGTTTTGAGCTTCCCTTCTCTGGCTTTAGCGCTTATTTCGGTAAGCTCTCTTGATATATCCATAATTCCTTTCTTGTCAACATCGCGCACCACCGGCACCACTAGGCCATTTGGCGTATCCACAGCAATACCTATATGCGTGTACTTCTTCAAAATTAAGCTCTCGCCCGACGCAGACAGCGATGAATTAAACGTAGGATAGTGCTTCATCGCGTCAGCAACCGCTTTCATCATAAAGACTAACGGCGTGATTTTAACGCCCAGCTTGCGTTTTTCATTTATTTGGTTCTGCTGCTTACGGAAGTCTTCAATATCGGTGATATCGGCTTCTTCAAACTGCGTAACATGGGGAATAGTCACCCAGTTACGATGCAGATTAGGACCCGACAGCTTTTGAATACGCGTAAGGGCTACTTCTTCAATTTCGCCGAACTTAGCAAAATCGACTTTAGGCGGTGGTAGTACCTGCATGCCTCCTGAGCCGGCATTTGTGCCCGAGGTCAATTTAGGTCTAGACAGCTCATACTTCACGTACGACTGCACGTCTTCTTTAGCAATACGTCCTTTGCGAGCTGAGCCGGTTACTTGCGCTAGGTCAACACCAAATTCGCGTGCCATGCGCCTTACTGAAGGAGTAGCATGTATTCTACCAGTTTTGGCAATTCCACCGGCTGAAGGATGATACGGCACTGGCGGTGTTTTTTGTACAGGGGCGCTGCGAACCGGTGCACTTTGCGCTGACGCTGAACTAGCGGCTGATTCTGCTTGCTTAGGTGCTTCTTCTTTCTCAGGTGCTTCTTCTTGCTTGTGTGATTCTGCCAGCTTAGGTGCTTCTTCTTTCTCAGGTGCTTGCGGCGCGCTTGCAGCTGGTGCTTGTGTATCTGCACCGTTTGACGCACCTACTTCAAGGGTTAGCACTAATGAACCTTCCGATACCTTGTCGCCCATTTTTACTTTCATAGACACAATTTTACCGGCGCGTGGCGCAGGTACGTCCATTGTAGCTTTGTCGGTTTCAAGGGTAATTAGGCCATCTTCTTCGGCCACGGTGTCGCCTTCTTTAACCAGTAGCTCAATAATTTCAACATCGCTAGCATCGCCAATATCTGGCACAGTGACTTCAATCACACTGGTAGCGGAACTAGCAGCTGGCGCTGTTTCTTGTTTAGGTGCTTCCTGCTTGGGCGTTTCCTGTTTAGATGCATCTTGTTTAGGCGCATCTTGTTTAGGCGGCTCTTGTTTAGGCGGCTCTTGCTCAGGTGCTGCACTTTCGGTGCTGCTGGCTTTACCTAAAAGATCGCCTTGCTTGATTTTATCACCTACTTTGACCGAGATTTCTTTAATGACACCGTCAAAGGGCACTGGAATGTCCATGCTGGCTTTATCGCTTTCAACCGTTACAAATGCGGCTTCTGCTTCAACTGAGTCGCCAAGGGCAACACATATTTCAATGATTTCAACTTCTTCGCCGCCCACATCAGGAACAATAATATCTTGTAAATCCGCCATGATTTTCTCTCCTCTCTATGCGTACAGTGGGTTAATTTTATCGCCGTCAATCTCGAGCGCTTTATGGGCTTTAGCTAAGGTAGCAGGGTCTATGTCGCCTGCTTTATGTAGTTCATACAAAGCGGCGTAGGCAATGTTGCTTGCGTCTACTTCAAAATGGCGACGCAGGTTAGCGCGGCTATCAGAGCGACCAAAACCGTCAGTGCCTAACACTCTATAAGTACCCGGCACGAACGCGCGAACTTGATCAGCATACGATTTTATGTAGTCGGTGGCGGCAATTGTTGGGCCATCGTTACCTTCACTTAAGAGCTCGGTAATGTAAGCTAGTTTTTGCTTAGCTTTTGGATTGCGCATATTAAAGCGATCACAGTCGACACCGTCGCGGCCAAGCTCGTTAAACGAAGGCACGCTGTACACTTCACTTTGTACGCCGTAGTCTTCACTTAAAATAGCCGCGGCTTTACGCACTTCCGTTAAAATAGTGCCCGAACCCAACAATTTGACCTTCTTCTTGGCTTTAGCACCGCCTACTTTATCAAGTAAATAAATACCTTTCAAAATACCATCTTCGCAACCTTTCGGCATTTCTGGCTGAACGTAGTTTTCGTTCATTACGGTTAAGTAGAAAAACACGTTTTCTTGTTTTTCAAGCATTCTGCGAATACCGTCTTGTACAATAACTGCGACTTCGTAGCCATAGGTAGGATCGTAGCTTACGCAGTTAGGAATAAGGGCTGCTTGTACGTGGCTGTGGCCATCTTGATGCTGCAAGCCTTCACCGTTTAGGGTTGTTCTACCCGCGGTACCGCCCACTAAGAAACCACGACACTGCGAATCCCCAGCGGCCCATGCCATATCACCGACACGCTGGAAACCAAACATAGAGTAATAAATATAAACTGGTAACATTGGCAAGTTATTCAATGAGTAAGACGTACCCGCCGCTACGAATGAAGACATTGCGCCTAGCTCGTTAATACCTTCTTGTAATACTTGACCTTTTTTATCTTCACGATAGTAGGCAACCTGATCTTTGTCTTGTGGCACATATTTTTGCCCGGTATTGCTATAAATACCTACTTGACGGAACAAACCTTCCATACCAAAGGTACGCGCTTCATCAGGAATAATGGGGACGACTCTATTGCCCATTTGCTTGTCTTTAAGCATAACCGTCAGCACGCGCACAAAGGCCATTGTGGTCGAAATTTCGCGATCCCCCGAGCCTTTTGTAATTGCTTCAAACGCTTTTAATGGCGGTGCGGGCAGCTCTTCGGTGCTGTTTACACGACGAACCGGCATATAGCCTTTTAGAGCTTCACGCTTTTCGCGCAGATATTTCATTTCAACACTGTCTTCTTCAAACTTATAGTACTCTAAGTCTGCACAAGCTTCGTCCGACACTGGAATATTAAAACGATCACGATAATTTTTAACTGCGTTCACGTCTAGTTTTTTCACGTTGTGAGCAATATTTTTACCTTCGCCGGCTTCGCCTAAGCCATAACCTTTGACTGTTTTAGCTAAAATAACCTGTGGACGACCTACCGTTTCAGTAGCACGCTTGTACGCTGCATATACTTTTACTGGGTCATGTCCGCCGCGGTTTAAGCGCCATATGTCATCATCAGACATGTTAGCAACCATGTCTTTTAGTTCAGGGTATTTACCAAAGAAGTTTTCACGCGTGTACTGACCTCCTTTAGCTTTATAGTTTTGGTACTCGCCGTCTACCGTTTCCATCATGACGTCGAGCAATTTACCAGAGGTGTCGCGAGCTAATAGTGAGTCCCAATAGCGACCCCAAATAACTTTAATAACTTCCCAACCCGCACCTCTAAAGGTACTTTCTAATTCTTGGATAATCTTACCGTTACCACGCACAGGCCCGTCTAGACGCTGCAAGTTACAATTAATAACGAAGGTAAGGTTATCAAGGTTTTCTCTTGACGCAAGGCCAATGGCACCTAAGCTTTCGGGCTCATCAACTTCGCCGTCGCCCAAAAAGCACCATACACGCTGATTGGAGCAGTCGCGCAGTCCACGGTTGGTGAGGTATTTTAAGAAGCGCGCTAAATAAATAGCCTGCATAGGACCAAGGCCCATAGATACGGTCGGGAATTGCCAAAATTCAGGCATCAGTTTGGGGTGCGGGTAGGATGATACCCCCTCACCGCCTACTTCTTGACGGAAATTGTCAAGCTGGCCTGCGCTAAGTCTGCCTTCTATAAATGCACGTGAATAAATACCCGGCGATACATGACCTTGTACAAACAGAAAATCGCCGCCATCTTCATCAGTGGGAGCGCGGAAAAAGTGGTTAAAACCAACATCGTAGAGCATAGCAGCAGAAGCAAAACTGGCTATATGGCCGCCTAGATCTAGGTCTTTTTTAGAGCCGCGCAGAACCATCATAAGCGCATTCCAACGAATGGCATTGCGGATGGTGGCTTCGATGGCTTGGTCGCCCGGCATGGTGGGCTCTTTGCCGGCAGGAATGGTGTTGATATAAGCGGTCGTTGCGTCAAACGGCAAATGCGCGCCATTACGACGGGCCTTTTCAATTAACGATTCTAAAAGGTAATGTGCTCTGTCAACGCCTTCAGACTCTAGCACCGCTTCAAGCGACTCTATCCATTCTTGCGTTTCAATTGGGTCAACATCGGTTTTATTCATATCGGCCATTATTTTATCCTATTTTGTATTCAACTATACTTGTTTATTTTAGGCTATGCGCTTAGTGCTGACATTGCCTTAATTCTTGTTTTACGGGTGCTAATTATCGCTGACTATTCTGCGCAAACTGCGCTGAACATTAGCCTTATTCTTATTAATATCTAGCAATGTCTTTTCAATAAAAGACAAGTGCAGATGACTCGCGTCGCGCGCGGCTTCGGGATTACCCGATATAATTGCCAGTACTATATTAGTGCGCTGCTGAGATAGTTCGCTTTCTACGCTTGCGCCACTGCGCAGCATGGCTAAATTTTGTTTAACATTGTCTTCAAGCGGCAGGCGCATCGCCTGCATTACTTGGACAAGGACCATATTTTGTGAAGCTTGCGCCATTGCAAAATAAAACTCGCCTAAAGCGATGGCTTCTTCTTCTGGCTTAGCCTTAGTACTGGCTGACTGCAGTTTTTCTAATGCTTGGGTAAGTGCGTTATGGTCTTGCTTTTGCCCGCGCAGAGCTGCATAAAAGGCGGCCATACCTTCAAGAGCATGCCTAAATTCTAGTAGGTCAAATTGTGTTTCAGGGCGTTTTGAAATGAGCGCTAGCAGCGGATCAGACAGGCGCTTATTAAGATGCTGAGACACAAAGGTGCCGCCGCCTTGTTTACGCTCAATTAGGCCTTTAGCGTGCAGGTTTTGAATGGCTTCACGTAGTGACGGGCGCGACACTTTAAACTTTGCGGCAAGCTCGCGCTCGGGCAATAATTTTTCGCCTGCGCTAAGCGTACCATCAACAATCATGGACTCTAATCGTTCTGTAATGACGTCTGAAAGTTTTGTTTGTTTAATCATGGTGCCCTGTATACTGGCTATGAATGTGCTTTTGTATCTTTTTGCCCCGTACAGTTAGTTATATCACAATTTCGTAAATTTTTTTTGCTTTAGGTGACAATGGTAATACCAATTTACCAAGTGCCATTTTAAAGAATATTTTAAAAAAGTAAAGTGTTTAACTTATTACACCCACTAAGGTCATAGCAGAAACAAGCATTAACAGAAAAATTATGTTTCGTTTTACCAACTTTACCATTTGCAAAGGTTCTTGCAGCTCAGCATTTTCGATGCTTGGCGAGTCTTCACTGGCCTTGGAAACTTTTTCTAACACCTCAAAAGCGCTAAGTTCACTATCGCTAAACGTACTAAGCCAAACGGGCAGCGCGCGGCTAAAATGCCCCACCAATAAAAATCCTACTGTACTGATACGTGAAGGTAACCAATCGAGTATAAACATCAGCTTTTGGGTGTATTGCTTACTCAGGCCCTCGCGCGTTTGTAGTAGATGCCATTGGCGACACAAGACGTAAAATACTAAGCCAGGCAAGCCTAAAATCACAAAAACAATGATAATACTGGCATAGTGGGTATAGTTAATAAACACGAGTTGGCGGCCCACGTGCGACAAATCGCCGTCTTCATTGCCAAATTGCTGGGAGTAAAGCGAGCACGCTTCATAATCTTGCCGGTTAGCCGCTTGTAAATAACCTTTGTAAGACTTTCTGGCCGATGAGCAACCTATGCAGATCCATAGTATTAACAAGTGCAGAAAAAAAACGAAAGGTGAGGGTAAATAAGCTGCCAGTATCCACACAGTTGCAGTGGGTAAACCGGCCACAATAAGCGCGGTGGTCATTTCACTGCGAGCTGTCTTAGGTTCTTGAGCTTCTTTTTTATGTATCAATCGCTCAATGTAGGAAAAATAGCGCTGCGCAATAGTGGCTAACTGCAAAGACTTAGCTTTCACAACTACGCGTTCAAATGCCATTACTATTAACAATGTAAAGAGTGTCAAAGGCTTATGTCCTTATAGGGTGGGCGATCGAGTATAATGACTGGCCAATATTGTGCAACAAAATTTCACACCTAACTCACGCAATATTAAGATAAATTATGGCCACACCACCTAGTATTTAGCAATTGCTGGTTGTGGTGCTTAATATCGCCATGTAAAATAACAGGCATCAGAAATACGTGTATTTATCTCCCTATTTTATAAATTGCGTATTTACAATAGGCCTTAAAAAGGAAAGCCTGTGGTGTCGCAACGTAAAACCGCCAGCAATGAAAAAATAGTGCACGCACAATCTAATCAATCATCTACTATTAACCAAGCAACTGAAAAAAAACCGAATCAGGCAGGAGCGACTCAGCAAAACGATATGAGCAACGTTCTTATTGCACTTGATGTAATGCGCGCATTAATAGAAGACCTAAGCGCTGAATCATCGCACTACCTTAGCCTTAATTTTGACACCACAAGTGCCAGCTATCAGCAAACGCTTGACGCTATACACAACTTAGCTAAACAAGATATTACAGCAAACCTTATTGATGTCAGTGCCCAGGCCCAAGCCCATATTATTACACGAGAAGACATTACCGTGTGCGGCCGTCAGTGGGCCCAAATGGCGTTTGAGCTCATTGATCCTTCGCTTAAGCTCACATGGCACTGCAGCGACGGTGAGCAAATAAAGGCTAACGCTATTTTAGTTAATATTACTGGAAACGCTCGAGCCATACTCACGGCGGAGCGCACCGCGCTTAACTTTTTACAAATGCTCAGCGCTACCGCCACCACCACCGCTTGGTATGCCAAATGCCTTACCGGCACGTCTACCGCCTTGCTTGACACACGCAAAACTATCCCTGGCTTTCGTCAAGCTCAAAAATACGCAGTAAGGTGCGGCGGTGGTAAAAACCATAGAATGGGCTTATACGACGCCTTTCTAATAAAGGAAAATCATATTAAGGCCTGCGGTTCAATAACTAATGCCATTTTGCAAGCAAAAGACTTGCAAAGCGCCAAAATAGTGGAAATTGAGGTGGAAAGCCTTGATGAATTGCGCGAAGCAATCGCTGCAGGCGCCGACATTGTTATGCTTGACAACTTTTCAACACAACAGATCCAAGAGGCAGTATCGATTAATAGTCAACGCTGTAAGCTAGAGGTCTCGGGTAACATTACCCAAGAAAGGCTTGCAGAATTAGCGAAGACAGGGGTCGATTTCATATCATCTGGCGCAATTACTAAACACGTAAACGCGGTCGACCTTTCATTATTAATTCTTTAAAAACATAAACGTAGTAAGAGTAATTTCTAGCTTTAGCAATAATTTATGTCGAAACCAACACTAAAGTATATGTCCGCATACTTCACATAGAAAGATTGGGGCATATACTCATTTTCGAGGTTGAGGAGAGAGTATCTAATGAGCAAACTATCTGCAGCCACGCATAAACCATATTGTTAAATAAATCGCGTTTTACGACGCTTGGAGAATTACTATGAAAATTAAGACTATTCAAGATTTACAAAAGGGTTTCACCCTAATCGAACTGATGATAGTTGTTGCAATTATTGGCATTTTGGCGGCTATCGCGTTGCCGGCTTATCAGGGTTACACGAATAAGGCGAAATTTAGTGAAGTTATCATTGCCACTGCGGCTGCTAAGTCTGCGGTTGAAGTTTGTGTGCATACCAAAGGGGACAAGGTTGATTGTGACGCTGGCAAAAATGGTATTCCAGCCATAATTACAGCGCTAGATTCATTAACAGGATTGACGGTGGTTGATGGCAAAATTACGGCTACCGCGAGCCCGGATTCAAATTTGAAAAAAGCAGACGGCGATGAACCAGCCACCATAGAACTCACTCCTACCCTTAAAGATTCGGGCGCAATTGACTGGACTCGTGTATGTGACGACCCTGCTTTATGCTAAAGCAGCTGTTTACGTAACAAGCGTCGAAAGCCCAGATTATCTGAGCTTTCGACTCTAAAGAATAGGCTTGTTACATGTTCCGCGTTCTAGCGTTTAGTAAATAACGATTTTTCAATTACGCATGATATAACAATAGGTGGTGCACCATGGCAGTTGTTGTTTCACATGAATTTGTTTGGACTGGTTCTGACAAAAAGGGCAAAAAAGGCACTGGCGAAATTTCAGCAAAAAACCTGTTAGAAGCTAAAAACATGCTTAGGCGCCGCGGAATATCAGCCACTCGCGTCAAGAAAAAGGCTAAACCCCTATTTGGCCGAAAAGAGAAAATTACCGCCAATGATATTAGCATTATGTCTCGGCAAATCACCACTATGCTAGGGGCAGGTGTGACCCTTATTCAAAGCTTAGATATGATAGGCCAAGGCCACGCAAACTTGGCTATGCGTAAGTTACTCACAGAAATCACTGATGAAGTTAAAGCAGGTAATCCGCTTTCTTCAGCTATGCGCAAGCACCCGCTGCAGTTTGACGATTTATATTGCGACTTGGTGGAAACAGGCGAGCAATCGGGCGCCCTTGAAACTATTTATGACCGCATAGCCTTATATAAAGAAAAAGCCGAAGCGCTTAAATCTAAAATTAAAAAAGCCATGTTTTACCCCATAGCAGTATTGGTCGTTGCCTTAATTGTGACGCTAATCCTACTGATATTTGTAGTGCCTCAGTTTGAGGAAATTTTTGCCGGTTTTGGCGCCGAACTACCTGCGTTTACATTGATGGTGCTGGGGCTTTCCAATTTTGTGCAGTCACATGGCGTATTTATTGGTGCAGGGATTTTCGCAGCGGGGTTCTTATTTGGGCGGGCGCATCGAAAGTCACAAAAGCTGCGCGACTTCGTAGACGCTAGGGTATTAAAAATCCCCATTATTGGTGCCATACTCAAAAAAGCGGCCATTGCGCGTTTTACCAGAACCTTAGCGACAACCTTTGCGGCAGGCGTGCCTTTAATAGACGCCCTTGAGTTAGCCGCTGGCGCCTCTGGTAACGCAATATTTCGCGAGGCGATACTGCATATTTGCCGAGAAGTCTCAGGCGGTGTTCAAATGAACGTGGCTATGCGAGCCACCAACGTCTTTCCCGACATGGTCATTCAAATGATCGCCATAGGCGAAGAGTCAGGCTCGGTAGAAGATATGCTCAGTAAAATTGCATTTATTTATGAGGCCGAAGTAGATGACATGGTAGATGGTTTAACCAGTTTATTAGAGCCTATGATAATGTCGGTGCTAGGCGTGGTAATTGGCGGCTTGATTATCGCGATGTACTTACCCATATTCGAAATGAGCGCAATCATATAAATTTTGGTACTGTGATCTTGTGCGAAACCACAATCACTCGCTCTTTTTAGGTAAATATTATAGGCTTATCTGGCGGCAGGCCTATTTTATGCTTTTTTTCGTAATTTATGTGCACATCTGCGCAAAAGGCGCAAGCACCCAATCACCTACACAAGGTTTACACCACACTATAATGTTTGAATTTATGGCTAGCTCCACCCTCTTCTATGTGAGTTTTGTTTTTGGCATTTCGCTGCTCATCGGCAGTTTTTTAAACGTAGTTATTTATCGCTACCCCGTTATGATGAAAAATGAATGGCAGGCGCAAATAGACGAGCACATCGCGCATAGCGAAGGCAAAGAATATGTGCATCAGCAGCATGCTTTTAATTTAGTCAAACCAGACTCGACTTGCCCTAAATGCCAACATAAAATAAGAGCCTGGGAAAACATCCCTGCTATTAGCTGGTTATTTTTACGCGGCAAGTGCAGCGCTTGTAAAACCAGCATATCTATTCGCTACCCACTAATTGAACTAACTACCGCAGCATTAAGCGCGTGGGTCGCGTATAACTTAGGCTTCACACCTGTTGCCTTTGGCTTTATTTTTTGCACTTGGCTACTTATAGCCATGACCTTCATTGATATTGATGAAATGCTCCTGCCCGACACCTTAACCCTATCCATGCTGTGGATAGGGTTACTGCTTGCCGCTTATGTAGACAGCATCGGAGACGCTATGTCATTAACCGATTCTGTCATTGGCGGCGCGGTCGGGTATATGAGCTTATTTGCCATTTATTGGGCCTTTAAGCTAATAACCGGTAAAGAAGGCATGGGCCACGGCGACTTTAAACTACTTGGCGCCATTGGAGTGTGGGTTGGCTGGCAACACTTGCCCATTGTCATTTTACTGTCATCGCTGGTAGGTGCGGTGGTAGGTATCACTTTAATGATAGTGAAGCGCAAAGACAGTAACTTAGCCATCCCATTTGGTCCATATTTAGCAGCCGCTGGCTTTTTAACCATGCTTTACGGCGATGAAATTGCCACTTGGTATCTAAGCACTTTATAAACTAGGGTGCTCTTATTAGTGTTGGTAGGTTCAAGGTCAGCACTCATAGCGTTCAAACAAGATCCACAGCGCTGAAAAATGATATTAACATCACTAAAACATATTATCGGTAGTACTTTTGGGGTAGCACTTGTAGTGCTAAAGAGTATGATATGTCCCTTAAACATCATCCGAAATACAGTGGGCAGTCCCTCAATGCGTGAAAAAGAACTCATTAGCAATAAGTACATCGTAGGCGTGACCGGCGGCATTGGCTGCGGTAAAACCACCGTGACCGATTTATTTGCGGCAAAAGGCATAGAAATAGTGGACGCCGACGTGGTCGCACGCGACGTAGTGGTGAAAGGCTCAGCAGGTTTAAACGCACTGGTGGAAGCATTTGGCGACGGTATATTAACCGAGCAGCACACACTTAACCGAGCCGCCCTGCGCGAAATAGTATTTAACGATCCCCAGGCCAAAAAAAAAGTGAACAACATTCTTCACCCGCTCATTCGCGCAAATATGCTGAACCAATTGAAAAACACAAAGTCACATTACAGTATATTGTCTGCTGCGCTGCTGCTTGAGAATAGCCTTGAAAAACTGGTTAATAGAACCTTAGTGATCGATATAACCACCAAGCAGCAACTTGAAAGAACGCTTAACAGAGATGGCGGAAATGCAGACACCATCAAAAATATTATGGCAGCGCAAGTGAGTCGAGAAAAACGTTTAGCCCTGGCTAATGATGTGATTGATAACACCGGCGGTGTTGACTTTTTAGGACCGCAAGTAGACAAACTGCACCAAAGCTATAGGGCCTTCGCCTCAAAAACCGCCGCGAAACTATAATTACGCAGACGCAAAGACCTTAATTGATAGTTAAGCCAATTATACTATGAAAATCATACCCCATAGCGCGTAATTTTTGTGTAGAATACCCGGCCAGATAAGCGTGTTACATTTATTGCTCAGCGCTTGTTTACGTACTACTAATTAAAAACATTACGCACTGCCCTAGTTTGCAGTGTTCAAAAAGGAGAATTTGATGTCGGTCGCACTTTATGAATTTCCACTTTGCGAAAAGGTGAGAAACTACCTGCGACTTGAGCAACTATTCGCGCAGTTAAAAGAGGCTAAAAACGCCTCATCTGAGAATCACTACCTGCATTTTTTTGAAGTCTTCTTTAATACAATAGACATGGTTGACCGCCTTGATTTACGCACCGATTTCTTGCGCGACATTGACGCGCAAGAACGCAAACTCTTGCACTGGTCACGACACCCCGATATAAACAGTAGCGCACTAGAAGCAGCGCTGCATAACTTGCATACGATTGGCAGCAATATTAAACAGAATAAAAAATTGGGCGCAAGTCTGCGAGAAGAAAGATTTCTAGGTACAATCCGGCAACGTTTTTCAACTCCCGGCGGAGTGACTAGCTTTGACTTACCCTCGTTATTTTGCTGGTTAAAACAAGACAATGCCAGCAAAAAACTAGCGATGGATAAATGGCTTAGTCACTTAAACATCGTTGAAGATAGCCTTGAAATGTTGCTTTCATTTTTGCGTCAAAAGTCGAGTTTCCACACCATTACTAGTAAAAGTGGTTATCATCAAGGCACCGCAGAAGACAAAGTAGAAATGGTCAGAATACAGTGCGACAGTGGCATATTCCCCGTGGTGAGCGGCAGCCGCAATCGCTTTGCAATAAAGTTCATGAAACTTAACACCGAAATAGGCACAAGCGAAGCGGTTACTAGCACCATAGAGTTAAAGCTGGCATGCTGTTGAGTCAACAGCACGGTTAAAAAACCTCCACCAACGTCAGGGTGTTGACAATGAACCTTGTTATTTCATGGCCCAAACAATTACCCTTACGCCAAATTTCTAGTACACTGCATAGCGCATTGATTATCACTATTATCAGAGTAAACCCATGAAAGTAAAATGTCCCACTTGTCACACAGAGGTAATCTGGAATGAACAAGCCAAGCATCGACCATTTTGCTCCAAACGTTGCCAACTTATCGACTTAGGCCAGTGGGCAAACGAGGAACACAGCATACCTAGTGACGAACACAAATTAGACACACTCCCCGACAATATCGATATTGAAGATATTGAGGCTATGCTTGCCCAACAGTCCCACAACGACGATTTTTTCAAACCTTAAGGGTTTTACTATGTCTTTTACTACGCGCCAACATTTTGAAATCAAAAACGTTATTATCAGTGCCGGCACCCACGGCAATGAAATGTCGGGGATTGAAGCCGTTGCCCAATGGCAAAACAATCCAAGTCCGCTGCACGAAGCATTACCGAGCGCGCACATTGGGCTTACGCTGGCAAACAAACCCGCGGTTAAAGCCCGGGTTAGATACGTTGATGAAGATTTGAACCGGCAATTTTCTCAAGCAAAACTAAATATGTCAGTAGCAGAAAACGCGCCAAATGAAGTCAAAATTGCGCACGATTTTAATGCAGAATTTGGGCCTAAAGGACAGTCTAAAACCGACTTTTGCATTGATATTCACAACACCACCAGCAACATGGGGCCTACCCTTATTGTGCTTGAAAACGACGAGTTCAATCAGCAATTGGCCCGCTTTGTCAAAAGCGTGATGCCGCATAGCGTTATTTTAGTGGAAGACTACCAAGCGTTTGCAGACTTTGGTTATTTGTGCACGGTGGCTACAAAAGGCGTGATGGTGGAAGTGGGCCCGCAGTTACAAGGCGCACTGCGCGCCAGTGTGTATCAGCAAACCGTCGATATGAGCTTGGCAATACTGCGCTTTATAGAACTTTACAATACGCAAACAATTCCCAACTTAGGCCCTGTACAAGCTTATCGCTTTGGCCTTGAAGTAGCCTATCCGACTAATTCACAAAAGCAAAAAACCGCTATGATACATCCCAACCTTGACGGTAAAGACTTTGCCCCGCTTTTACCGCAGCAGCCATGTTTTATTGATTTTACCGGCAAAGATCTCTTGTGGGAAGGTAACGCAAGCTACCCTCATTTTATTGGCGAGGCGGCCTATGATCATCTAAATATTGCCTTCGCAACGGCAGACAAATGCCTATTTTAGAGGTGTTGCTCATCAATACGTTTTATTTTTACGCCTGCCTATTACACATCTCATCCGCAGCGGACCGCTGCGAGTGCTTTGGTGAAACTACGCTATAAAGTTCCCTTTTTTGCGATAAACCTAAACAGTGAATTCCTATAATATGAATAATAAAATTTTATCCTTATGTGCCTTGTTATTACTTACCGGCCTTGCTGCCGGCTGCAGTGATACCAAAAGCAGCGACAAAGTGAATAGCGATAAACCTCGCATGGTAAAATCGCAAATGCTCCAAGTTTTCAATGGCAGTGTAGAAAGACACATAACCGGGCGCCTTCAAGCAGCACAAAACACCTCGCTGTCATTTGAAGTTAGCGGCGTACTGCAAGCAGTGAACGTTAATTTAGGGCAAACGTTTTCACAAGGCGATTTGCTTGCGCAGCTTGACCCCAAGCTATACAAACTTGCGGTGCAGCAGAGTGGCGGCTTGCTTAGCGAAGCCACAGCGAGCCAGTTTGAAGCAGAACAAACGCTAAATAGAAACATTGAACTTAAAAAAAATAATTTGATTCCTCAAGCCATGCTTGATAGTGCCCAAGCCGTTTACAATATGGCAAATGGACGCGTAAATAGCGCCCAAAGCGCGCTTAATATAGCAAAGAAAAACCTCGTAAACACCAAACTGTTCGCGCCCTATAGCGGCTCTGTTTCTGCACGCTTAGTCGAACCCAATCAACAAATAAATACTCAAACGGCTATTTTTACTATACAGGGCGACGCCAACTTAGAAGTAAGCGCTGCGGTGCCTGAATCAATTATTGGGCGAATTGCATTAGGTCAGCAAATACAGGTTATTATTCCGGCGCTTGACAATATGCGTCATGAAACAACCCGTAATAGTGGCAACGGTATCAATTACAATAGTAGTGATAGTGATAATGAAACTAACAGCAACAATTACAGCGCAAAACGGTATAGCGCCACTTTAACTGAGGTAGGTACTCAAGCCTCAATTGCCAACGCCTTTCCAATCACAATGACCTTTAATACACGTTACCCACGCGTACTGCCGGGCATGTCTGCCGAAATAATCCTTCCCTTAAGCAGGTTCAGTGAAATGTATTCACAAGCTAACACGAACCAAGAGTCAGCCAATAGCGCGAGTCAAACAACCCTTGTTTATCGAATACCCGTTAGCGCGCTTGCAACTGATGCACAAGGTCAGTACGTGCAAATCATAACCATACAAAACCAGCAGTACATAACTCAAAAAGAATACATTTACATTATACAAACCTTGGCGCAAGACCTCATGGCAAGCTTCAAAACGTTCAAGCCGACATCTCAAGAAGAGCTTGAGGTTGTTACTGCGGGTGTCGAATTTATTCAAGATAAGCAGCACGTTATGCCCCTTAATAGAACCCAACAAATATACAATCAATAAAGGACAAAATGATGATTAATTTGTCTGCATTTGGGCTTAAGTATAACCGTAGCGTAACGTCTATTGTGCTTGGACTAATGATATTTGGCGCAATCAGCTATTTTACACTGCCGGCGCAAGAAGACCCGTCCATTAAAGTGCGAGAAGCAGTTATAAGCACTGAGTTTTTGGGTATGTCGGCTGAAAAAATAGAGCTGCTGGTCACCAAAACCATTGAAGAAGGCGTGCGCAACGTCGATGAAGTTAAAGAGATACGCTCAGTCTCGGTGCTTGGCAAGTCAACTGTGTATGTGCAGCTACATGAACGCTACTTCGATTTGGATCAAATATGGGACAAAGTTAGAAACGAATTAGACAAAGTCGTCGGCCAACTTCCACAAGGCACCCTGCCTCCCTTTATTAATGATAATTTTGGCGACGTGGCGATTCTTACCGTTGCTCTTCAGGCCACACAGGGCATAACAATGGGTGAGCTTTTTGATATGGCTCAGCACGCCCGCGACGAGCTTTATTTAGTAAAAGGCACTCAGTCGGTCGATATCTTAGGCGCTCAGCAAGAAAACATTGTGATTGAGGTGTCTGATGCAAAAGCAGCGCAGCTAGGTATTTCACCCGGCCAGCTCATTAGCACTTTGCAAACCGAAAATGTAATACGCTCCGGCGGCACCATTGATATAAACGGAAAAAGTTTTAACGTTGCGCCAAGCGGCAATTTTAACATTATAGAGGATATTAAAAATATCGTCTTCCCTCTAGCAGACCCTAGCCAGACCATACAGCTGCGAGATATTGCCAACGTTTACAGAGACGTGGTGGATCCACCTCGCCAAACCGCTTACTTTAATGGCAAGCCTGCTATTGTACTAGCCATTGCTAAGAACGATCGCTATAGCGTAACTGAAGTATCACCTAGAATAGAAAAGCGGCTACAAGAGCTCAATGACATTATGCCGCTTGGTATGACCTTTAGCATCATAACTCGTCAGGCCGACCAAGTAGAAAACGCGGTTGAAGGCGTTTCGGTAAACGTTATTCAAACCTTGGCCATTGTGCTGGGGGTAGTTATCTTATTCTTAGGACTTAGGATAGGCTTAATCGTAGGCGCAATTGTACCTGCGGTGGTATTAATTGTGCTGGCCATCATGAATTTCAGCAACATGGCGCTTGAGCGAATGAGCTTAGCAACCTTAATTATCTCGCTAGGTTTACTTGTAGACAACGGTATAGTGGTGGCCGAGGACTTTAAAAAACGCCTAGAGGCGGGCGAAAAACGCAAGGACATTGTGCGCAATATTGGCAATACACTGACCATTCCACTCCTTACCTCGTCGGCCACTACCATGCTGGTATTTTTGCCATTGCTGCTGGCGGAAAGCGCCTCAGGTGAGTATACACGCTCAATATCCATCGTGATTATTTATGCACTGATCATTTCATGGTTTTTGTCGCTGGTGGTTACTCCTTACCTTTGCTATCTATTTGTACACAACACCGACCCTGCGAAAATGTCAGCCATACAGCAAAAAATTGCGAGTGTGTTTGATACTCTCAACAACAGTTATTGCATATTCTTGAAGCTAATCTTACAGCAGCGCACTGTGTTTATGAGCATAATGATACTGCTGTTTTTTGCCGCTGGTGGGGCCTTAAATCTAGTACCTGTGAAGTTTTTCCCTGATTCTGACAGAGCCCAAGTACTTGCCTATATTGATTTGCCCGCAGGTACAACAATGCGCCAAACACAGCGCAGCTTACAAGAGGTATTCGACCTACTTGAGGGCAATGAACGCTATCAGCACGTTGAAAACTATGCTGCTTATGGCGGCTTTGGCGGGCCACGTTTCGTGCTATCACTTACGCCTATTACGCCTGAGTCGAGTAAAGCCTTTATTATGTTTAATTTGGCAGATCGTAAGTATCAAGATGAAATAATTGCTTTTTTACGAGAAGACTTTGCGCAGTATTTACCCGCTATGCAGGTGCGTGTCACCAAAATGTTTTTAGGCCCTTCCGACTCAAATAAGCTCGATATTCAGGTAATAGGTCCCGACAAAGACGTGATATATAATGCTGCCCAAGAAGTTAAAAAAATAATGGGATCGCTCAGCGGCACGGTTGAAATTAAGGACAACTGGGAAAACAAAATTTCGCAAGTTGATATCGATATCGATCAAGCGCGCGCTAAACGCGCTGGTATCACGTCGCAAGACGTTGCTAGGTCCTTGCAGACATTTTACGATGGCGTGGTTATTTCACAGTTTAGAGAGGGCGATGATTTAATCCCTATTGTGACGCGCGGAAAAGCACAGGACAGACTCGATTTATCGCGCTTGTACAGTATTAATGTGTACAGTCAAAGCCGAAATGTCAATGTGCCACTTGAACAAATAGCAACGGTGAGGTTTACCCCACAATATGCCCGAATTGCCCGCGAAGACTTGTTTAGAACGGTTACTATTGAGGGTAAAAACTTATTTTTAACGGCTGAGGACATGGTCTCAATACTGCAGCCAAAATTAGATGAATTGGCCGCCACACTGCCCTACTCTCATCGCATTGAATTTGACGGTGTGGTCAAAGAGTCAAAAGAATCGCAGCAGTCCTTAAGCGCTAATATTCCGCTGTGCTTGGCCATTGTAATGATTATACTCATTGCGCAGTTTAATTCTTACCGGCGCGCTGGTATTGTTATTCTTACCGTGCCGCTTATATTAATTGGCGCGGTTGTTGGTTTATTAGCGTCAGGTGCAAACTTTGGCTTTATGGTTATTCTAGGCTTTTATGCTTTGGCCGGTATTATCGTGAATAACGCCATAGTGTTAATAGACAGAATAGACATTGAAAGAAATGACCCTAGCAATGCAGACGATTACGCAGCATTAATTAGTGCCTGCGTACACCGCCTGCGCCCTATTTTGATGTCGACTAGCACCACTATTTTAGGGCTGCTGCCGCTGATTGTTAGCCAAGACGCGCTATTTTACGGCATGGCCTGCGCCATTGCCGCAGGTTTAGGAATAGGCACTATTTTAACCTTAGGTGTGGTACCTGTTATGTACAGCGCCTTTTTTGATATAAAAGCAAAGACGTTGCAAGCCCAGTGATACGGTGAGCGCAGCTTGGCTGAATGGTCACCCTAGTTGCCTAGTGTAGGTGTCCAGTTAACAGTGCTTGATAGTCAAGGCGCGATGGGCTCGTTGTCAGCTCAATCGACTGGCGACTTCTACTTTTAGAGGCGGTGGGCGCGCTGCAACTTCCAGTATTTACATAATTAACTGCTTCGGCATATACAGGATCATCTAAACTGCCCCAGTCAGCCACTATTTGATCTTGTACTAGGCAGGTTGGCGGTAAACCATCAAAGTAATCGCCTTGGTCAAGTGAATTCACCGTTCTGAAATTTATCGCTGAGAGTACCTTGTCGCAGTAAAAATCCGGGTTTTGCCCAACAGGCTTACCGCATGTCGCAGTGCCTATTGTAGCTACCTCCATATGCGGCGCTAAACCATTTATGATAAGCTCACTCGCTGAACATGTGTTGGGCGTTGTAAGTACCACTACGCGTGAAAGATTCAAGGCATTTAGTTTACTGGTAAAGCGAAACGAAGAGTTGCGGTTGCTGTTTTTATCGTTGTAAGTAAGCGTAGTAAATATGTCATTGACCGCCGAGCGGCCAACAATCAACGACGCTAAGTTTGCCGCCACACTTAAGCGGCCGCCTGAATTATAGCGAAGATCTAAAATAAGTTCGTCGATCCCAGCATTGCCAAGCTGTGCAAACGAGGCCTCTAGCTCCGCATCCGATGCTTCAATAAACCCATTTTGAAACGACAAGTAAGCCACTTCTCCCACGTTAGACGAAAACACTTGGCTAGCAAAAACTGTGTTTGTGCTGACTGCAATTTTAGACATTTGGGTATTAATAATTTCACCGCTTGGTTTTTCAAAAGTGATGTTAATCGTAAAACCCACTTGGTCAGGACCAAACACCGTTTCGTTACTTAATAATTCCCTATTTATCTGAGTCACGCTAAAACCGTTTATGTTTGTTAAACGGTCGCCTCGACTCAATCCAGCCTGCCCAGCCGCAGAGTTATCAAAGACATAGCGCACTATGTAAGCATTTAGGTCTGTGCTTTGGTCACTGCTGAATCCATAACCAGTAAACGTCGCGTTTTCAAAGAAATCGTCGTAATCCTGTCTGTCTTGAAAGCCAGAGAAGCGGTCTTGTTCAAAGCGCACATCGTCTAGCATGGCGTCTACGCTTGAGTATGCCTGTGGGTTAATTGCGCCAGGAAGTTGATCGTACCAAAGGTAGGTGTTTTGCAAAAATTTAAAAAACACTTCGTTCTGATCAGGCACACTACAGCTTGGAAAGCCCGTTTCTATTGGTTGTTGTGACTGATTATCGCTGCCGCCGCAGCTTGCCAAAAGCGCAATGGCTATTAGGGGAAGTAAGGATTTGTTCAGCATGTTTTATTCCTGAATCTTTGCTATTCAACTATTTTTAGTCCGCGCCTTACACCGCTTTGCTTGTACTAGGAGCGTTTTTTGATATTACAATATTCGAAAAATGCTTTAGTTACCAGAATTAATCGAAGCTGCGGCGCAATGACGACCGTGCAAAAGCGCTGTTACCCCCTAATGAGCGCTAATTTCTCAATGATAGTGCGATTTGCGTCGGGGAAGTCTAAGCTGAGCAAATCATTAAAGCCAACCCACTTTGATTCTTGGCCTTCTGCGCCATAAGCTTCGCCGCTAAAATCAGAAACAACAAATACGTGCAGGCTCACTTTTTTATCAGGGTAGCTAAAATCAAGGTTAAGTAAGTGGAAATAAGCTCTTGCTATTATACCTATTTCTTCGCTTAATTCACGCCTTAGCGCATGTTCAGGAGATTCATCGAGGTCTATTTTGCCGCCGGGGAATTCCCACTTGTTGCCTTGGTGTTGATGAGCGCGGCGGCGACATACAAAAAACTGATCGTTTCTTGTAATAACACCTACCGCTACCTGCACGTGCTTAGCTAAGTTTGCCATGACACTGCTTGTATTTTTTGCCTGAACCACATGGACAGGGTTCGTTACGGCCTACTTTTGGACCCGTGCGCTGCGCAGGCAGCGGTTTAGGCGCAACAGCTTCAGCAATTGGACTTTTAACGGGTGAGTTAGCCTGTTTGTGCTCAACCATTTGTTCAGCCTCGGCGCGTCTTCGCTGTGCTTCTACCGCTTCTACGTCAGACTCTTGGCGAACTTGCACTTTACTTAATACGCTAATTACTTCTACTTTTAAGTTATCTAGCATTTCTGAAAACAGTTCAAAAGACTCGCGCTTAAATTCTTGCTTTGGATTCTTTTGCGCATAGGAGCGTAAATGAATGCTTTGGCGCAAATAATCCATGGCCGCTAAGTGTTCTTTCCAATGCGTGTCGAGTGTTTGCAGCATAATTTGCTTTTCAAACAAACGCAGCACTTCGTCGCCTACTGAACCTTCTTTATCTTTATACGCTTTTATCACCGCTTCAAGTATAATTTCACGCATTTTTTCTTCGTGAAGTTTGTCATCTTCATCAAGCATTTTTTGCAGCTCAAGGTCTACTAAGAAGTCACTGCGTAAACGTTCTTCAAGTCCGCTCACATCCCACATTTCTTCCAGTGACTGAGGCGGAATATATTGATTCACCACAGTGGTGACAACGTCTTTGCGAATATTAACGATGGTGCTAGCAATATCGCCTTCATTTAAAAGTTCATTGCGTTGTTCGTAAATAACCCCACGTTGGTCATTAGCAACGTCATCGTATTCTAGTAATTGCTTACGTATATCAAAGTTGCGGCCTTCTACTTTGCGCTGTGCATTTTCAATTGCACGAGACACCCACGGGTGCTCGATAGATTCGCCTTTTTCCATACCAAAGCGCTTCATCATGTTGCTCATTTTGTCTGAAGCAAAAATACGCATTAATGGATCTTCTAAAGATAAGTAAAAACGCGATGAACCAGGGTCGCCCTGACGACCGGAACGGCCTCGCAGCTGATTATCGATACGGCGTGACTCATGACGTTCGGTGCCTATTATATGCAGGCCTCCCGACGTAACAACCGCATCGTGTCGTTCTTGCCATTTTTCTTTGTGTTTAGCGATTTCTTCATCGCTTGGCGCGTTTAACTTTTCCAGCACCGCGTCAAAATTACCGCCAAGCACAATGTCAGTGCCGCGCCCAGCCATATTCGTGGCTATAGTAATTGCACCTGGCATGCCGGCTTGTGCGACGATGTCGGCTTCTTGTGCGTGGAATTTAGCATTAAGTACTTTATGCTTGATCTTGGCTTTTTTGAGCAGACTTGACAATAGTTCAGAGTTTTCGATTGATATTGTGCCCACAAGCGCAGGTTGGTTTCGCTCAACACACTCTTTAATATCCTCAATAATAGCCGCTTGCTTTTCTTGCGCCGTCAGATAAATTTTATCCGCGTGGTCTTTTCTGACCATCGGTTTATTGGTGGGTATAACCACGGTCTCTAAGCCGTATATACTGTGAAATTCAAAGGCCTCAGTTTCCGCAGTACCGGTCATGCCGCTTAAGGTTTCATAGATTCTGAAGAAGTTTTGGAAAGTAATTGAAGCTAAGGTCTGGTTCTCATTTTGGATCTTTACGCCTTCTTTAGCTTCCATTGCTTGATGCAGGCCTTCTGACCAGCGCCGCCCTTCCATTGTTCGTCCGGTGTGCTCATCTACAATCACTATTTGGTCATCTTTAACAATGTAGTCAACGTCTTTGGTGAAGAGTTTGTGCGCGCGCAATGCGGCATTTACATGATGTAGCATAGGTATATTTGCAGCAGCAAAAAGGGATTCGCCTTGGGCTATTAGACCTACTTTTCGCAGAAGCTCCTCTACGAATAATTGACCGTTCTCAGTCAAGTACACCTGTTTGGCTTTTTCATCTAATGTGTAATGCCCGTCGCCGTGAGCGTTTTCGGCGTCTTCTACGTCTTGTTTCTGCAGCTCTGGAATAAGCGTGTTAATTTTTTTGTAAAGCTCAGAGCTGTCTTCAGCGGCGCCTGAAATAATAAGGGGCGTTCTTGCTTCGTCAATTAAAATTGAGTCAACTTCATCAATAACGGCAAAGTTCAAGGGCCGTTGTACACGGTCTTTAGGACTAAACGCCATATTGTCACGTAAATAATCGAAACCAAACTCATTGTTAGTGCCGTAAGTAACGTCACTCTTGTAAGCTTCAATTTTGTCATCGTGATTCATGCCAGGAATATTACAGCCTACGGTGAGGCCTAAGAATGAAAATAACTTTCGACTCCAATCGGCATCACGCTTGGCTAAATAATCGTTGACCGTTACTATGTGCACACCTTTACCCGAAAGCGCATTCAAATACGTGGGCAAGGTCGCGGTTAAGGTTTTACCTTCACCCGTGCGCATTTCCGCTATTTTGCCTTGGTGCAGTACTATCCCGCCTTTCATTTGCGCGTCAAAATGGCGCATGCCGTAAACACGTTTACTGGCCTCGCGCACAATCGCAAACGCTTCAACCTTTACTTTTTCAAGGGTTTCGCCGTCGGCTATTCGTGTTTGAAACTCTTTCGTCTTGGCTTTAAGTTCGTCATCACTTAATGCTTCAAACTCAGGTTCAAATGCATTAATTTGATTAACTGTTTTACGTAACTTTTTTAAAAGCCGGGCGTTACGAGTACCAAAAACTTTTCTAAATAAGCTCACAACCATGCGATTAAGGCGTCCAATTTTGATTAGCGTTAAAAAAGGCGCATATTACCACAAAGTGATCAAATATGGCCCATAAAGTCGTGTACGAAGATTATATCTTTTACACTAAACAAAGCGTGTAATTGGCAGACTAGCGGTATATGAAAGGTAGTGGATCTATTTGGCGACCGTTTTCAAGGACTTCATAGTGCACGTGAGCCCCAGTAGAACGACCCGTGTTACCCAAAAGTGCAACTGCTTGCCCTTTGGTTACGATGTCACCTTTTTTAACGGTTAAGACAGAATTATGACCATAGCGGGTACGTAAACCATTGCCATGATCAATTTCGACTAAACCTCCGTAACCAGAGCGATTCCCAGCCCAGGTAACTATACCTGCGCCGGTGGCGACCACTTCGCTGCCTTCTTCTCCGGCAAAATCTATACCTTTATGCATAGTAGGTTTACCGTTAAATGGGTCTTTGCGAATACCATAATACGAAGATAACCAACCTTTACTAACCGGCCTGCCAGCCAGTTTGCTTTCTTGTTCTATATTAAGGCCTTGGAGAATAGATTCAAGGGCGCTGAGTTGCTGTACTTTAAACTCTAACGCGTCGGCCATTTTTTCAATTTGAGAAGTTAGCTCGGCGTCTTTGCTAAGCTGTGTATTAATTTCTTGAGGTAAGACAAAGTCGGCTTCAGTGAGACCATTTTTTTTGGCCAAACTGGCTGAAATGGAATCTAGCTGATTAAGTTGAAATTGCATTGCGGCTAGCTGGCCGATTAGCCTATCTAGCTTTTCACCAGTACTGTTGTGCAGTTTATCGACTAAATCGACCTGCTCTTGCGGACCGGTCTTAACTACATTTAGCCTTATTTGGTTTTCATATACCGACTCTGTCGTTCTACTAGAGACTAAGAATACCAGTGAAACTCCCACCACTAGGCTTACCGTTTTACGAATAGAAAATCTCTTCGCAATTCGTGTGTTCTTGCCTTTGATTAAAATGGTGATACTCATGGCCTTGGATTCTCTTTTACAGTTTATATGGACTGACTAAGCTACACAGCCGTTCATTCTTTTATAGACCATTTAGTATAAAGCAATAAGCCCAGTGTTATGTATTTGTATGTATACCTAAAAAATAAAATGATACGCCCTGCAGCATGTCATAAAATGACTGCTGTGGAATTGCAATGATCGTGCAAAGCTACCGTGCAAAGCTACCGTGCGTAATTGCTTGGCAACAAACGTAAAAAAACTGGCTACAAGTAACCAGTTTTTTGCATTGCTGTAGTCTACACATAAGTTTAGGCAAAGTTAACGCCTAATTTTCTTGGATTTTCAATAAATTTAATGGGCAAGTTCTCTTCATTTTCAAATTCAACGTACTCCCATGCGCTTCTATCATCTAGAATAGCATTGAGTAGCTTGTTATTTAAACCATGCCCCGTTTTGTAGGCAACTAATTCACCAATTAAATTATGCCCACCTAAAAATAAGTCGCCTATTGCGTCTAATATCTTATGCTTTAAAAACTCGTCTGAATAGCGTAAGCCTTCAGGATTAAGCACTCTAAATTCGTCAAGTGCCACTGCGTTATCCATGCTCCCGCCTAATGCAAGGTTCATCGAATTCATCGTTTCTAAATCGCGCATGAAGCCGAAAGTTCGTGCTCGGCTTACTTCATCAAGATAAGAGTCCTTAGAAAAATCTAATATGCAGTGCTGTCTTGTTTGTGAAATTGCAGGGTGTGCAAAGTCAATCCTAAAATCCACTCTAAAGCCGCTATATGGCCTGAACTCTGCCCATTTGTCATCGTCTTCAACACGCACTACTTTATTTACTTTAATGAACTTTTTGGGTTTGTCTAGTTCCACGATACCCGCGCTTTGCAGCAGGAAAATAAAAGGACTGGCGCTGCCGTCCAAAATTGGGAGCTCGTGACTATCAACTTCAACAATAATATTGTCGATTCCCAAGCCGGAAAGCGCTGACGCTAAATGCTCTACGGTATAAATAGAATGGCCATCAGCATTTGTAATGCAGGTACACAGCGTGGTATCACCTACGTCTTTTGCGTTGGCGTGAATATAGGCGGGCGGGTTTATATCCATACGCCTAAAAACAATACCTGTGTCTGCAGGCGCTGGACGTAGTGACATTGTCACTTTGCGGCCTTTGTGTAAGCCGATCCCAGTTTCTGTAATAGATGTTTTGAGGGTTCTTTGTTTTAACATATCCGTATCGTCGTCACTTTGAGCTTGAAAATATTACAGATTAAACAACTAAAAGTCAAAGGATTTTAATTTTGCAAGCTTTATCGACAAGTTTATAACTGTTCAGACCACCTGTGTGATCCAAAAAAATTCGCACCAAACTATTCGTATAATTTGGTGCGTTGTTATCAGTCTGCTTGTCTGCGTAAAAACGCTGGAATGTCTAAATATTCCAATTCACTTGGCTGCTCTTCATCTAATTTCATCGCTTGATTACCCTCTACAGAGCCCTTCGAGCGACTTTCAGATGCTCCACTAGGCTCTCTATAAGGTTTCGTAGACTCTGAAGTAACAAGTGAAATATCAGGCTTGCGGTCGGCACCAATGCCTGTGGCAACGACCGTGACTCTTATTTCGCCTTCTAATTCTGGATCAATCACCGTTCCTACTACTACCGTAGCATTTTCTGAAGCAAAGGCTTTTACGGCATTACCAATGATTTCATACTCGTCAATGGAAAAGTCTAAACCTGCGGTAATGTTCACTAGAATGCCACGGGCTCCCGACAAATCAATATCTTCTAACAGTGGGCACGCTATTGCAGCTTCTGCAGCTTCTTCTGCTCTATCTTCGCCGCGTCCAACGCCGCTGCCCATCATCGCAGTGCCCATTTCAGACATTACCGTTTTAACGTCGGCAAAGTCGACGTTAACTAAGCCGGTGCGGGTAATAAGCTCGGCAATACCCTGCACAGAGCCTTTTAATACGTCGTTAGCGGCATTAAACGCTTGCAATAAAGGCGTGCCTTTGCCCATTACTTTTAGCAATTTTTCATTGGGTATAGTAATTAACGAGTCGACGTATTGAGACAACTCAGCAATACCTTGGTTCGCAAAATCTAGCCGCTTTTTACCTTCAAACGGAAAAGGTTTTGTCACCACAGCAACAGTCAGTATCCCCATTTCTTTGGCTAATTGGGCAACCACAGGGGCTGCTCCCGTGCCAGTACCACCGCCCATGCCAGCGGTGATAAAAATCATATCAGCGCCTTCTAAGGCTTGACGGATTTTTTCACGGTCTTCTCTTGCCGCTTCCATTCCTACGTTAGGATCGGCGCCTGCGCCTAAGCCTTTGGTTAGCTCTGTGCCAATTTGTATTTTGATTGCTGCGGTGGATTTTTTTAATGCTTGCGCATCAGTATTCATCGCTATAAAGTCAACGCCTTCGATGGTTGCATCAACCATATATTGGACTGCGTTTCCGCCGCCGCCACCAACACCCACTACTTTTATTACCGCTTCGTCTGAAGGCGGTTCCATTAGTTCGAACATGGTTATTCTCCGATACCGTTAAGTCTGCGCAACAGACTTGTTATTGTTTTAGCGCTCAAAGGCCCCCTAAAATGCACCTTTAAACCAGCTCTTTATGCGTTTTAACACGCTTTCGTCGTCATGCTTAGCTGACGCTTTCTTATTATTAGAATTTTGTTTGCCGTACTGCAGCAGACCGACTGCGGTTGCAAAACAAGGATCGTCTACATACTCGGCTAAGCCTTTTACACTGTGCGGCTTACCAATTCGTACTGGCATTTGAAATATTTCTTCTGCGAACTCTACAGCACCCTCCATTTTGGAAGTGCCTCCTGTAATAACTAAACCGGCGGCTATCTGCTCTTCTAATCCACTGGCTTTGATATGCTCATAGGCAATTTCTAATAGCTCGTGGTACCTAGGTTCGATTACTTCAGCGAGTGTGTGGCGCGACATAGCGCGCGCTGGTCTACCGCCAACACTTGGCACATCAATGGTTTCTTCCATACTAACCATGCTTTTTAATGCACAGGCATAATTCACTTTAATTTGCTCTGCATTATTCATTGGTGTTCGGAATATTTTTGCTATATCACTTGTTATCTGATTACCCGCTAATGGTATAACAGCAGTATGTCTTATTGCACCGTCTGTGTAAATCACTATGTCGAGAGTCCCGCCCCCAATATCAGCGACACAAACACCTAATTCTTTCTCGTCTTCGGTTAACACGGCATAGCTTGACGCTAGCGCTCCAAATATGGTCTGATCAACAGTTAAATCGCAGCTTTCAACACACTTCACTAAATTCTTTGCCATGTCCTCTGCACACGTAATAATATGCGCCGCGGCCACCATTCTGACGCCCGACATCCCTATGGGGTTTTTAATACCCTCTTGCACATCAATCACATATTCTTGAGGCAACACATGCAGAAGCTTTCGTTCAGCGGCCATTGGTACCGAACGCGCGGCGTGAATGACGTTATCAACATCATCTTGTGTCACTTCTTGATTATTAATGGGCACCATACCAGTTTCATTTTGGCACTGAACGTGGCGGCCACTAATTGACATAAATACACTGGACACTTGGCAATCAGCCATAAGTTCCATTTCGTTGATCGCATGGCGAATTGAATCAATGACTAAATTCAAATCGTTTACGCCGCCTTTATCCATTCCACGAGACTTGTGTTTGCCTACGCCCACAATACTTATATTGCCATCGTCTAATATTTCACCCAGGACCGCTTTAACGGTACTCGTGCCGATATCTAGCCCAACTATTAAGTCTCTTTCTAATGCCTTAGACACAGTATTTTCGTTCCTTAACTATTATTATTGATACTTTGGAGGCCAAGCTTTTTGAGGTTACGTGGCGCCCCCCAACCAACAGCCAAACCAGTGTCATAGCGCAAATCAACATACGCTACTGACTTTTCTTCCTGCAGCAACAATGGATAAACGTCTATATATCGCTGCAGTCTGTTTATATACTCTTGACGTCCTAATTTTAATAAAACTTGATTGTGTAACTTTACTTGCCACGCAAAGCGTTCACTTAGTGACAATAAGGCAATTTTTTGACCACTTATATTCAGTAGTCGCTGCATATGAGTATACCCTGTTAGCGCTGTTTTTTCGCTACCCATTGGACCGTATAAAAGCGGTAATTTTTGTAATTCTGCTCGCCGCATTTGGGTAAATGGGGACTCACCATTTGCTTGCATGTTCTCTTGCTTAGCAGGCAACCCTTCAAACGTGTCCCCGTATCGATTTAGCAGCAAATCATCATTCCATATTGCAACCGCCTGTTGCTCCACAACATGTATATATAATTTGCTGGGCCAACGCTTTCGTACCGACGCGTTGTACACCCATGGCTGCACCGCCATTAGACGGTGCACATGATTTACATCAAGTGTAAAAAAACTACCCTTAGCTTGGCTTCTAATAATATTTTGAAGCCCAAGCTTATCGAGCATTTTTATTTCACCGCTGATAACAATTTCTTGCACCGGCAGCCTTTGCTCGTCTTGTAACCACTCGTATGCGCCAAAGCTTGCATAAGCTAAGGCTGAAATTACCACCAAAAAAATAGGGAAACCGACTAAAAAGGGAGTTTTTTGCAGCGCTTTATCTGCCTTTTGCGACCTTGCTGATGTTGTCAGCGCGGTATCAGGCAGCACGTTCTTTTTCAGCTTGTTCTGCGCTGCTGGCCCTTTGTCACTCACTATTATCTCCCAAACCTTTGTTGATGAGGTTTGCCGAGGTGTTTTGCCCATCATTGTTGAGTGTATCTTGCTGTTTAATTAAGCTTTCCTCTAAACTACTACTAAGCGAATTTCGCTCTAAGTCTGACGTCAATGTTTGCGCCAAAATGTGTACCACCAGTTGCTCAAAACTCAAACCAGTTTGCTTAGCCGCTTTTGGCACCAAACTGGTCTTTGTCATGCCCGGCACGGTGTTACTTTCTAATAGATAAAACTTCCCGCATGGCTTACCTTTATTATCAATCGCCCTGTCGCGCATAATATCTATACGTCCCCAACCCTTTCCCTGTAAGGCTTTAAAGGCCTCAAGCGCTAAGGATTGAACATATAATTCATCGCTATTGCTTAAACCACTTGGGCAATTGTACTGGGTAGTAGTTGCTTGATATTTTGCAAAATAATCATAAAACCCTGACGCCGCTTTCATACTAATAGACGGCAAAGCGCGGGTGCCTAAAATACTGACCGTATATTCTGGCCCGGTTATGAAGGCTTCTACTAGCACCTGTGAGTCATATTCAAAAGCTGTTTTTATGGCGCTTAGCAGTTCTCGTTCGTTTGTGGCTTTCGTCATGCCTAGACTTGACCCTTCTAAACTCGGTTTTACCATCACTTCGCTGCCAATTAGCGCCAATATTTGGGCTGCGTCTGAGGCTTTGAATTCATCTTTTAATATTACCACATACTCGGCTGTTGGTAGTTTACGTGCGTGCCATATGAGTTTACTCAATACCTTGTCGATAGATAAAGCAGAGCCTGTAACGCCGGACCCGGTGTAAGGTAAGCCAAACAGTTCCAGGGCGCCCTGGATAGATCCGTCCTCGCCGCCTCTTCCATGTAGAGCAATGAACACCCTGTCAAATTTTTCGTCTTTAAGTTCGCATATACGGCGATATTTTGGATCAAACCCGTGTGCATCAATGCCGCAGTGGTTGAGCGCATCTAATATTGCCTTGCCAGATGCTAAGCTTACCTTGCGTTCAGCTGAATTACCGCCAAAAACAACGGCGACCTTACCGAAGGTTTCAGGGCTAACTGTAATAGACGCAAGTGAACTTAGTGTCATAACTATGCCTCATCACCCATTAATAGATTTAGCTTGCAGCCGTTCTCGGCTAAAGCAGTGGCAATATTGCCTATGTTACCCGCACCTTGCAAAAACACCACGTCTTGATCGCACAGCACATCGTTAAGTATTTCGTAAACCTGCTGGGGTTTACCTACATATATTGGGTCTATTTTACCTCTTTGCCTTATTGAACCGCACAGTGTTCGGCTATCAACACCTTCAATCGGGGCCTCACTTGCGCCATACACGTCAAGCAATAAAAGCACGTCAACTTTAGATAATACTTCTACAAAATCTTCATATAAATCGCGCGTTCGCGAATAACGGTGAGGCTGATACACCATCACTAAACGTTTATTAGGCCAGTTACTTCTAGCCGCTGCTACTGTCATATCAACCTCAGTGGGATGATGACCATAATCGTCAACTAAGGTAACACTTCGTGCGCTGGCGTTAGCGCTGGGCAAATCAAATTGACCCAACACCTGAAACCGTCTGCCTATACCCTCAAATGAAGCTAGTGCCGCTAAAATATCGCGGTCACTCAAGCCTTCTTCGGTCGCTATGGCAATAGCGGCCGTGGCGTTTAGTACATTGTGAATGCCAGTAATATTTAAGTCGACCTGCAGTGCGGTATGATTTTTTCTTAAGACCTCAAAGCGACTCTTATTTACACTATAGCTTATGTTGCAAGCAACATAATCACTATCCTTCTTAATGCCATAGGTGATGTACTTTCGTTCAATTTTAGGGATAAGCTCTTGAATTACCTTGTCATCGGCGCACAGCACGGCAAGTCCATAAAAAGGTAAGTTGTGCAGAAACTCCACGTAGGCGCTTTTCATTTTACTAAAGTCACCGTCATAAGCGTCAAGATGATCAGCCTCAATGTTAGTCACCACGCTGACCGTGGGCTGCAAATGTAAAAATGATGCGTCGCTTTCATCGGCTTCAGCAATAAGATATTTACTTTCACCTAATCTAGCATTGGTGCCGGCACTGTTAAGTAAGCCGCCAATCACGAAGGTAGGGTCTAAATTAGCCTGTGAAAAAATAGTCGCAATCAAGCTAGTGGTGGTCGTTTTACCATGTGTGCCGGCTATGGCTATGCCGTAGCGAAAACGCATTAGCTCTGCCAACATTTGCGCGCGACGAATAACTGGAATGCGATTTTCGTTTGCTTTAACAATTTCAGGGTTAGTGGCGTCAATTGCAGAAGACACCACTACGACATCTACCGCGAGTAAGTTATCGCTTCTATGCCCAATGAATACCTGTGCGCCCATGCTTTGCAAACGCGACGTCATTTTACTCATACTTATATCTGAACCGCTTACTTTGTAGCCTAAGTTGAGCATGACTTCGGCAATGCCGCCCATGCCTGCGCCGCCTATACCTACAAAATAGATATGCTCGACTGCGCGCATCTTATGAACGGGAGCGTTTGAAGGTAATTTAGTCGTACTTGCTATGGGTGATTTCACTGCTAATCCCTCTTATTATTTTTGTTTTGCATATTAGCATTCACTGCTTTTTCGATAAACGAGGCTACCTCAAACGTCGCATTTTTATGTGCGCTCGCCCTTGCTATAGACGCAATTTCATCGCGTTTTTCAAGCGACAAACAGACCGTCTCTAAAGCGGGTAACAGTGACGTTTCTAAGGCGCTTTGTTGGATCAATAGAGCACCGCCTTTATCGCTTAAATACCTAGCATTTGCGCTTTGATGATCGTCTACCGCATTTGGTAAAGGCACAAAAATCGCGACTCTGCCGGCGCCGGCAACCTCGGCGACGGTTAACGCACCGGCTCTACAAATGATAATATCTGACCAGCTAAAGGCGCTTTGCATATTATCTATAAATTCAATTACCTCAACGTTTGGCATGTTCTGATAAGCCGCTTGTACCTGCGCGTGTTTATTTGCGCCCGACTGATGCATTACCGACACTGAAAAACGTTTACCCAGCGTGATTAACACCTTGGGAACGATTTGATTTAATGCTAATGCGCCCAAACTCCCTCCCACAATAAGAATATTAAGGCTTTGTGTGCTATTTGCTCGGTGTTTAGGGGCAATATCAAAGAAATCTTGGCGTATAGGGTTGCCGACATAATGTGTATTTGAAGGCGAAGACTTGTTGGCAGCATTTGCCGGCACAACGCTGGCTAAGTCGAATCCTGTCAGCGTGAAGGTCGCTATTTTTGCCAAATATCTGTTGGTCATGCCAAACACTGCATTTTGCTCGTGTACCACTAAGGGAACTTTTAACAGCCAAGCGGCAATACCACCAGGCCCGCTAGCGTAGCCGCCCATTCCGAGTACCGCACTAGGCCTTAATTTACGCAATAAGGCAATAGATTGAAAAAGCGCACCTGCCAGCTTAAAAGGCGTTAATAACTGCGTGATTATTGATTTACCGCGTAAACCGCCGATATTAATAAAATGAATATTGAAGCCGTACTTAGGGACTAGTTGAGCCTCCATTTTATCAGCGGTCCCAATCCACTCTACCTGCCAGCCTTTTTCGCGCATAAGGCTTGCTACCGCAAGACCTGGAAAAACATGCCCGCCGGTGCCACCCGCCATAATCACTAATGAGCATTTATTCATCGTCGCCTCTGCCCGCTTTCGTCTTTTTGGCGCTTGATGAACGAGCGCTGCGGGAAATGGCATGTACACCATCCACCCGTAATTCAAAATCGATTCGCACCAGCAGGGCTACCGCAATGCTCATAATAATTAAGGATGAACCTCCGTAGCTCACCAGCGGAAGGGTGAGTCCTTTTGTAGGCAATAAACCAGAGCTAGCCCCAATGTTAATTGCCGTTTGTAGGCAAATCCAAATGCTAATGCCATAGGCGGTAAACGCTTCAAACGGACGTTGGTTAGACAAGGCTAAATTACTTATTTGTAAGCCTTTCACAATAAGCGTGAACAGCAGTACTAGCACTATCAATATACCCACGTATCCAAATTCTTCGGCCAAAATAGCCATAATAAAATCGGTGTGTGCTTCGGGTAAAAACTCTAGTTTTTGCAAGCTATTGCCAAGACCTTCTCCAAACCAAGAGCCTCTCCCATATGCCATAAGTGACTGCGTAAGCTGATAGCCATCACCAAAAGGGTCAGCCCACGGATCTAAAAAACCTGATATGCGCGCGCGTCGGTAATCAGAGGTAGCAATTAACAAGGCAAAAGCCGCGGCGCCTGTAAAAATGACCGCAAGAAAGTGCCCTAGCCGCGCACCAGCTAAAAATAAAAGTGCGAGGGTAGTAGTAAACATCACCACTACGGTGCCTAAATCGGGCTGCATTAATAATAAAGCAGCAAACACAAAAAAAACAATTAAGGGCTTAAAAAAACCTCTTAAGTTGTCTTGTACTTGCTCGTATCTGCGCACTAAATAGCCGGCTAAGTAAAGAAAGAAAAACAGTTTTGCAGGCTCTGCAGGCTGCACAGTGATGGGCCCAAGCACTATCCATCGTGTACTTCCATAAACGGCCTTGCCATTTACGATAACAATAATAAGCAGCGCAATGGCCAAAAATAGTAGGTAGGGATTTACCACCCGCCAAAATTGCATGGGTATATTTAGTACAATTAATGCGGCTGTAATAGCCAGTAATACGTAAATACCGTGACGAATAGCAAAGTGGTAAGGGTTATCGTACATGCGCTCAGCAATGGGCATTGAGGCTGATGTCACAATAATAAAGCCAATGGTATATAAGGCTAAGCAGACCAATACAAGCAATAAGCTGTAAGGGCGCTGACTTGCGTGATCATGCCTATTTGCAAACATTTCGCTCAGGCTGAACTGCTGTATAATTCTATGTGAGGTGCTTTGCATGCTAGGATCCATTACGCGGTTACCTGCGCGGTGACCGCTTGGCAAAAAAGCTGGCCGCGATGTTGATAGTTGTTGAACATATCAATGCTTGCACACGCTGGCGACAGCATTACGCCTATGTAAGGATTGTCATGATTGCGCGCAAGCTCACCGGCATACGCCTTTGCTTTTTCAACCGCGTCTTCAATTGAATTAGCGCGTGTAAACGGCGTGCCAAATTGAGTAAATAAGTCGGCATCTTTACCAATTAGAATTAGCCTGTCTACATGCGTCGACATAGCATGAGCAAGCATTTGAATGTCGGCGCCTTTTGCATCACCACCGGCAATAAGAATAATATGGCTTACCTGCTTTGCTAAACTTTCAAGCGCGGCCAAACAAGCGCCTGGGTTAGTGGCTTTAGAATCGTTTATCCATATGCTTGTTTTGCTGTGATAAACCGTTTCAAAGCGGTGCGGCAACCCTTTATATTCACCTAGTGACTGCGCCGCAAGCACTAGGTTAACCTTCAATATTTGGCAACACGCAAACACTACCTGCATGTTCACAAGCTGAAACTGGCTTATGCCCATAACCTGACTTGCATCAAATAAAAAATGCTGGCCACAGTAAATGCCCTTGCTGGTTTGATAAAAGTGCTTGGTAGAATCACCTAGTTGGCCTCCATCAAATTGATTATAGCCGACACTTATCGCGTTTTCTAAGGAAGAAGGAGATGTCGCGCTATCGTCTCGATTGAATACAACAGTGGCAGCATTTGCATATATTTGCTGCTTGGCGAGCGTGTATGCCGCCATAGAGCCGTGGCGGTCAAGATGATCAGAACTAATGTTTAAAATGCAGCCTATGTCAGGACACAAACTAAAGGTAGATTCTAGTTGGAAACTAGAAAGCTCAAGTACAATGATGTCGATGCGCGGCGCAGATGTGTTTTGTTCGCTGTGGCCATTATTGCCAGCTAAAATAAAATTAGGCGCAATAAGTGCTAGCGCGGCGGTACCAAAATTGCCCCCAAGCGCCACATTCACGCCCTGCTTGAGCAGCACTTTGGTCAGCATGTCAACCACGGTGCTTTTACCGTTTGAGCCGGTAACCGCAACAACTTTAATAGGATTTTCACCCGGCACAAGCCCGCTATTGATTTCGTTGAGCTGGCGTGCAAATAGTTCAATGTCGCCTATTACTGCGCTAGCATGCCCCTTATGTGCGATATAATTTTGTATAAAGGCCTTGCGTAAATTAACACCAGGGCTTACCACTACTTGGTCAAATTCTCTTAAATCAAGGGCTTCATGCACTTCGCAAAAAGTGAGATTTTCAGTATTGGCGAGACTTTGCTTATTGCTAGTGTTGAAGGAATCGTCAAACACGCTTACCTTCGCGCCTTTATTAAGCAAAAACGCCACGCATGCTTTACCCGTTACACCATAGCCAATAATGGCAACTGACTGGTTTTCGTAAGAATAAGCATTTGCGAGAGGCCTCATACTCTACCTCAACTTAAGCGTGGCTAAGCCAACTAACACGAGGATAAGCGAAATGATCCAAAACCTCACAATGACTCTTGGCTCAGGCCAGCCCTTTAGCTCAAAATGATGGTGAATAGGCGCCATTCTGAATATGCGTTTGCCACGTGTTTTAAAACTCCACACTTGCAAAATAACTGACAGCGTCTCTGCTACAAATATACCGCCCATGATAAATAGCACTATTTCTTGTCTGACCAGCACCGCTAGCACGCCTAAGGTGGCGCCTAATGATAGGGATCCCACATCGCCCATGAAAACTTGGGCCGGATAAGTGTTAAACCATAAAAAACCAAGACCTGCGCCGACTATAGCGGTGCACACAATGACTAGCTCACTGGTCATTGGAATAAAAGGAATGTGTAAGTAGCTTGAAAAATTTATATTGCCCGTGGCGTAGGCGAAAATCGCGAAGGCACCTGCCACTAATATAACCGGCACTATGGCAAGGCCGTCTAAACCGTCGGTCAAATTAACCGCGTTGCTGGTGCCCACAATAACAAAGTAGCTCAAAACTAAATAAAAAAGGCCAAGCTGAGGTAAAACGTCTTTGAAGAAAGGCACAATTAGCGAAGTTTCGGCCGCCATGGTGGTGGTTGAGTACAAAAAGAAGGCCACCCCAATGGCAATGATGGACTGCCAAAAGTATTTCCATCTGGCAATAAGCCCGTTGGGATCTTTGCGCACCACTTTGCGATAGTCATCTACAAAACCTAAAATGCCAAAACTCACCACCACAAACAGCGTCACCAGCACATACTTATTAGTTAAGTCGGCCCATAGCAGACAGCTGGTTAATATAGCCGCAAGTATCAGCACGCCGCCCATGGTAGGCGTGCCTGATTTTGCCAAATGAGTTTGCGGCCCGTCATCGCGTACGGTTTGTCCAATTTGCATACGCTTTAACCACGCAATCATTTTAGGCCCAATTAAAATAGCGATAAGTAGCGCGGTTAAGGTACTTAAAATTGCTCGTAAGGTAATATAAGAAATTACATTAAAGCCACTTTCGTATTGAGTAAGCCATTGTGCCAGCCAGAATAACATTAATCAGGCTCCTTTTTGTTCGACAGTAAACCATCATCGCTTTGACTAAAGTCAAATGCCATTAAGGCCTCGACCACTTTTTCCATAGCCGCACCGCGCGACCCCTTCACTAGGATAGTTACGCTGGTGCTTTGTTCCATTTGGCCCAGTGTATTTTTACTCACGCTAGTATTTGAACGAAGCGGCGTAGAACGGGCAATGAGTGGCCGTATAATTTTAATTAATGCTTCAAATGCAGATTGGGTGTCAGCACAGGCGATACCTTTGCTTTGCATTGCGCTGCTGGCATGCCTACTTAAGGGACCGCAACTAATCAAGGCGTCTATATTATGTGTCTGTGCGTATTCGCCTATTTGCGTATGATACATACTCGCTTGGTCACCTAGCTCGCCCATATCACCAAATACAAGTACCCTTGTGCCAGTAAAACTTGCCAGTAAATCAATCGCGGCTTTAACTGAACCCACGTTTGCATTATAAGTATCATCAAGTACTTTAATAAACGGCGTTAGCTGCTTGACGCTGAGTCTGCCGGCAACACTTTGCATATTGAACAGTCCTTGTTGAACATTTGATAAATTAGCCCCTGCACTTATTGCTAAAGCCGCTGAAAGCACAGCATTTCCAACGTTGTGAATACCAGGCACTCGCAATTTTATGGCCACGCTGCCAATGGGCGTAATCATCTCAAACTCAGCGCAGCCGGCAGAGTTGATAGAAACTTTTTTAGCATGAAAGTCACCCTTATCAGATTCATATGAAAAGGTGAGTATTTGCTGCGTGCTTGAGGTACCTTGCCAAAATTCGAAAAACTGACTGTCATGATTCAGTATCGCAACCGCCTCTGGCGCCAGGCCTTTAATAATTTCACTTTTTGCACGGGCAACCCCAAACAAACTGCCGAAGCCTTCAATGTGTGCTGGTGCAGCGTTGATAATGGTGGCAACATCGGGTTTAACTAAACCGCAGGTGTAGTCAATTTCACCTTGGTGGTTAGCGCCTATTTCAATTACCGCATACTCATGGCTTTCGTTCAGGTTTAGTAAAGTAAGCGGCACACCAATATCGTTATTGAAATTGTCTTTGGTTGCGAGTACTTTGCCCCGAGTGCTTAAAATTGCATTAACCATTTCCTTGACCGTAGTTTTTCCACTAGAGCCGGTTATAGCGATTGTTTTGGGAGATAATTTTTGTTTTACTGCTGCCCCAAGTTTGCCTAAGGCAATTCGCGTGTCGCTGACTCTTAAGGTAGGAATAGCACATGTAAAATCAGGCTCACTGACAATTACCGCAGCAGCCCCTTTATCGATAGCGGCGGCAACATAGTCATGCCCATTAAAATTTGGACCCACTAGGGCAATAAATAAATCGCCTTGGCGGATAGAGCGAGTGTCGGTACTCACGCCCTTAATAATTTGGTTAGCAACACTCTCTAGCATAGGCTCTGGCGTGCAAGCAGCTTCAATTTTTTGCGCTATCCACGCGACAGAAACGGCTATCATTGTGGGCCTCTTGAACTTTGCGCGCTTGGCGTGTTTGTGCGCGGTGCAACAGCACTAGTTAGTCGCCTAACAATGTTTCTTTCGTTATAGTCAATACGCTGATTATTGATCTCTAGGTAGTCTTCATGTCCTTTACCCGCCACTAAAATAATGTCGCCGACGCTGCTGGCTTGCCACGTTTGGCAAATCGCCTTTTCGCGATCAAGTTCAATGCTAAGGCTTTGGTGCGGCGCTAAGTCATGCAGGCCTTTTTGTATGTCTGCTATAATAGTAGAAGGCTTTTCGTTTCTTGAATTGTCTTGGGTAAGTACAATGCTGTCAGCATATTGCTTTGCTATACGGCCCATTAGCACTCGCTTACTGCTATCGCGATTGCCACCGCAGCCAAAAATACAAATTAATTTGCCTTGAGTATGCACGCGCGCTGCTAGTAAGGCTTGCTTTAGTGCATCGGGAGTATGTGCATAGTCTACTAAAACGCTGGCTTTTGTACTTGTAAACAGCTCCATCCTGCCAGCAACAGCGCTAATGCTTGAAACGGCATCAACAAGCGCAGCAAACGAGAACCCTTGAGCAAGCAAGGCGGTTACTGCGGCCAATAAATTTGCCACATTAAACGCACCTATTAACGGCCCGGTGACGCGCTGCTGAGCGTTAAAATAGGGAAACCGTGCGTGCAGCATAAAGCTTATTCCTTGTGTGGAATAGTTTATCTCGCTGGCCCAACATCCATGCCTCTTTGCACTTAAATCATGCAGCGAAAACCAGTATACCGCTTGCTCATCAAAGGTCTCAACTTGCCACTTTAACGACTCATCATCATCGGCATTAAGCACAATTTCACTTAGGTCTTGGGCCTTTAACAGCAGACGCTTGGCCTGACCGTAAGATGCCATAGAACCATGGTAATCAAGATGATCTTGGGTCAAATTAGTGAACACACCGCAGCCAACCTTTAGTTTACTCAAGCGGTCTTGCGCAAGTCCATGTGAAGACGCTTCTAGCATTACACTGGTGCAGCCTCTTTTTTGCAGCGTGGCTAAGGTAGTAACAAGCGAAATGATGTCAGGCGTTGTGTTAATCGTTTCACTTAGCTTTTGTTGCGCGCCTTTAGTAAACAAATTCACCCCAAGTGTACCTATACTGGCGCTCGGCTCATGACATAAACTGCTTAACTGCGCCATTAACGATGCCACCGATGTTTTACCATTAGTGCCGGTAACGGCGGTAATACTGGGCAGCGCATTTTGTGATTGATTTGTGGTGTTATTACCAGTATAAAAACAGTAGGCAATATCTGCGAGCTTCTGCTGTAAATCGTGCACAAACAAGCAGCTTATAGCATGCTCACTTTTACCGCGGCGCTCTTCAAGCATGCCGTGCTGCTGTGACTTGGCGGTATCTAAAAAAGCCAGTGAGCAACCGCTTTTGGCGGCCATATCAATATACTGATGACCTGAGGTATGGCTACCTGATATAGCTAAAAATAAAGTGCTAGCGTTAACCGCGCGACTGTCTAAACTTAAACAGTCAAGCGCTGAAAAGTCACGCTGGCACAATGTGGCTGAGTCTATGTGTAAATAGCGCAGCACGTTGTGCAGCCTAAGGTTAGCGCCGGGCATTAAGCTGTCGCTCCACTACTGCGTCTATATTCATAGCGTCGGGAGGAATATTCAATATTTGCATAGTGTCTGACACAATAGATGAAAACACAGTCGCGGCGGTGTCGCCGGCGTGATAGTAGTCACCGCCTGGTTCGTTAATTAACACTACCACCGCAATTTGTGGATTTGAAACAGGCGCAATTCCCGCAAAAATATTAACATACTCTTGACCGTAACTGCCCGCAAAGGCCTTTAAACTTGTGCCCGTTTTACCTGCTACCCTGTATCCTGGGACTCTCGCCTTGTAAGCGGTGCCGTCTTTTTGCGTTACCGCTTCCAACATTAGCAGCACATCACTGGCCACCTGCTTTGAAATGACACGTTCAGGCTCGGTGACCGGATTCATATTCTTTACCACCGACAGCGGGCGCTTCAAACCGCCGTTTGCAATAGTGGCATACATGCGAGCCAATTGTACCGTGGTAACTGCAATGTTATAACCAAAGGAAAGTGACGAAATTTCATGATCGGACCAGCGCGCGCGCTCATGGAAAAGGCCGCTTGATTCGCCAATCATGTTAGTACCCGACTCACTCATTAAACCCATATTGTAATAGAAGTCTATCAGCACTTCTTTGGGCATAGACAAGGCCAGCGCTGAGGTACCTATATTACTAGAATGCTGCATAATTTCGGTAATACTCAGTTTGCCGTAATTTCTAGCATCTTGTATACGACTGCCGCCCAATCGACGCCAGCCTGGAGAGGTATCAATTATACTGTCTTTCTCATAATAGCCGCTTTCGAGCGCGGCGATTATGGATAAAGGTTTAAGCACGGAGCCCGGCTCAAAGGCGTCGGTGATGGCTCTGTTTCTCACGCGATAGCTTTCCATGGTTGCGCGATTGTTAGGGTTATACGAAGGTGTATTAGCCATTGCCAGCACTTCACCTGTGTGCACATCAACAATGACCACTGACGCAGACGCGGCCTGAAAAATGATTGTAGCTTCTTTTAACTGCCTAAATGCGATTGCTTGAATGCGTTGGTCAATGGTTAGCGTGACATCGTTGCCCTGTTTACCGGCCGTCTGTTCGAGTATTTCAACCTGTCTATTTTTCCCATCGCGAATAATTTTACGTTCACCAGGCGTGCCGGTAAGCCATTTATTATAAAGACTCTCGATACCTTCGCGGCCTTTATCGTCGGCGTCGGTCATGCCAATAATATGTGATGACACTTCACCTTTTGGATAATATCTTTTTGACTCGTCAAGTAAAAACACACCAGGCAGAGCTAAGTTTCTCACAAAGGTGGCCATAGCCGGCGTAACTTGGCGCTGTAAATAGACAAAGCGGCCGGGGCCGCTAACGCGTCCTATCAATCTGTCAACATCGGTGTCTAATACCTCTGCTAAGGCCTCCCATTTACGCAAATCTTCCAATGAATTATTATCTGCGATTATCTTAGGATCTGCAGACACCGCTTGCGCCGGCACGCTCACCGCAAGTTGCTGGCCATTTCTATCGCTTATTAGGCCTCGATAGGTAGCGTTTTCGCGAATACGTATAGTACGTTTATCGCCTTTTTGAATCAGTTGGTCACTTTGGATGACTTGAATAAAAGCGGTGCGAGAGGCCAAGGCGACAAACACGGCTAGCACCGCAATTAACACCACCCAAAAACGCCATTGCAACAGCGTAGGGGCGACTTTTTGTTTAGCGTGACGCGAACTTTTCTTTGCTATTCGCTTTCGTGGCTTTGACGGACTTGACACGGCTGTCATTATTTCACCCTCAGTAAGACTTCGTCTTCGCGGGTAGGCCTTTTCATGCCCAATTTTTCTGACATAGCGCGTTCAATACGGTTGTGCTCGGTAAGTGCACTTTGCTCTATTATTAAGTGTCGCCACTCAATGTCTAAAGCATCCTTTTGTTTTACCAGTTGCTCTTGTGTTATCACAAGCTGTCTATTTTCATGGCTACTAATAATAACGGCAAGGGCTGAAGCGATTACACAAAAAAACAAAGCCAAGAGAAACAAATGCCGGCTCAAGTCCGACATAACAATCACTAATAAATTAAAATTCGTGCTTGGCTTACTCATAGTTTCATGGCCGCTCTAAGCACCGAACTTCGCGATCTAGAATTTCGCTGCACCTCTTCATCGCTTGGCTTGATAGCCTTACCAATTGGCTTGAGGATTTTTCCAAGGTCAAGCACGGCTTGGGTAAGCGGCAGTTTTGAGGGGTATTTTGGCCCTTGGCTTTGGCTTTTAATAAAACGCTTAACCATTCTGTCTTCTAAAGAATGAAAGCTAATTACCACCAAACGGCCACCCGTGCAAAGCACGTCTACCGATTCAGCAAGTCCTAATTCAAGCTGTTTAAGCTCGCCATTAATAAATATACGCACGCCTTGGAAGGTCCGTGTTGCGGGGTGCTTAAACTTGTCTTTGACCGGCACGGCTTTATCTATTAATGCCGCAAATTCGGCCGTAGTTTCTAAGGGCTTAATAACGCGCTGTTCTAGTACTGCATGAGCAATGCGCGTGCCAAACTTTTCTTCTCCGTATTGCTTGATGACTGTAGCGATCTCGCTAAGGCTGGCGGTATTTAACCACTGTGCTGCGCTTACACCAGAACCGGTGTCCATACGCATGTCAAGTGGACCATCTTTTTGAAAGCTGAACCCGCGCTTGGCATCGTCTAGCTGAGGAGACGATACGCCAATATCCATTAATACGCCGTCTATTTTGCCATATAAACCAAGATCGTTTACAACGGTCTTGATGTTGGCAAATGCACAATGATGAATACTAAATCGCTGGTCGCTAGCAAGGCTTGCTCCAGCTTCAATAGCCTGTGGGTCACGGTCTAGAGCTATGAGACGGCCGCTGTCACCCAACTGGCTTAAAATAGCGCGGCTGTGACCGCCGCGGCCAAAGGTCGCGTCTATGTATATACCGTTAGCTTTGATGTCAAGGGCTGCAATGGATTCTTGCAGCAACACAGAACGGTGCGAGAGTGTCGCACTTGCGTTGGCTTGTTCGGGTATGGCTTTTTTCATAAAGAGAAGTCCTGAAGTCTTTCGGACTGCTCGTAGTCGCCCGTTTGCTCTATTTTAAGATCTTCTGCTACTTGTGCAAACCATGTGCTTTGTGACCAAATTTCAATACGATTACGCTGACCCACTAACATAATCTCTTTATCAAGATTGGCATATTGCCTTAGCGTAGGTGCGACTAGCACACGGCCACTTTTATCCATTTCTACGTCGGTTGCATAACCAATAAGCAAACGCTGAATGCGCCTTTCATCGGAATTCATGGTCGAAAATTTACTTAGTTTTTCTTCAATAATATCCCACTCTGGGAGTGGGTAAAGTAGTAAACAGGATTGTCGATTATCAACCGTACAGACCAGCTGTCCCTGGCAATCATCCATAAGGGATTGACGGTATCTTGTGGGAACCGTCAAACGACCTTTTGTGTCAAGATTGATTGCGTTAGCGCCGCGGAACATTACCCCTAGCCTTTTTAGTTGTTAGTAGCTCATGTTATTTTTATTATTAAACTGGCTGCCACAGTTGATAAAAGAACAAAGTATAAATAAACCCTTTTTTACCACTTTCTCCCACTATTTGACAGTTTATTGACTTTCAACGCTTAATGTCAAGTTTATTTACACTTTATGGCGTATAAAATACACCTAGAGAAATCTTATGTTCAGATCCAAATTTATATTCGTGTTAAGTAACCATATTTATCATATACTTAGGGGTAATTTATAAAATAAAGGTTATAGATTGAAAAGTAAACGTTGCGGTCATTAGTTCTTGTTTTTTAAAACTTATTTAGCTCGCTTTGTTGCGGGCGTAACATTACTGACGTAAAAAACCGCCTTAGCGGTTTTTTACAATATTTTTAAGATAACAACGTGGTAATCGCTATTGATCACTTAAGCAATTGGCGCTTGCTCAACGTCAGGGGTTGCTGCAGGCGTCGCTGGCGCTATTTGAATTGACTTTATCGGGTTGTCTGTTTTGTTCGACAGCTCAACTAAACGATTTAACTGACCTAAAGACAGCATGGTCGAATATGCTGCGCCTAAAAAACCAGACTTATGCAGTTCTAGCACTTTGTCATCGGCTAAAGCGATAAGTTTTTTCTCGTCTATTGACAAAATACCCGTCACATTGCGCGCTTGGCCGCTGCTGTACGCAATACGAATTTGGATTACTTCCAGTAATTCTAGCGCTTGGAGTTGCTTTATAAAACGCTGATTTTGTACTTCACTATTAGCCAGTTCGGTTAAAAATTGCTGACGATTTTTAAGAAAATCGCTAGCCTCGCCCGCTTCTGTGAACAAGGGCTGACCTTCGTCGCTTAGCAACTCACTGTTCTCATCGATATATAAACCAAGGCGGTCACCGTCTGGACGTATGTCAAAAGGGTAACGCTGAATATTCATTGGTACGTGGGGTCCCTGCCAGCGTCCTTCAGCATAAAACAAGTTTTGGCCTTGCTCTAACCCGAGCATTGCCACAGAATGCACATTTTTAGATTTTGGATCTTCAATAAACACCAGCGGCATAGAGCCTGCTAGCTGCGCATATTCACGAATAGTGGTAGCGGCTAAATGGGTATTAGCCACCATGTCAAAATTAACTTTTGGTACAACTTTTAATGCACTGTGCTTTTCTTTATCAAGGGGAACGTAATTAGTAGCCATGTGTAAATCTCTATTTTAATATTTTATTTTAAGCTCAAAGAAGCCGCGTATTATTGTATAAATGCGCTTAAAAGTCACTATTTAACCAAATTTTAACAAAGACTTCCTATAGGTTCCTGATATTCATATTTCTTTTTTAATAAGCCCTTAAAATTATTTGTCCATAGGCGCTGTTTTTAAGGAAAAAAATGCAGGAGTATGTACTAGACGGTTGTCAAAACAAACGTTGATATTCATGAACACTCATTTTCAAATAGCTTGCGTTGCATTAATTACTTGACTGAAGCTACAGCGGGCATAGCATTCAAAAGAAATATAACAACAGCTTGCCACGAGTATGATCACAGGTCGAAACAGTGGCTTCAAGCGCTAAGATCTAGTGTAAATGCCCAGACTATACATCATTTTGTTTTGCTAATGTCTCGGATAAGAAAATGTCCAACATCATTAGCATTTTCCTATGCACTGGGTTAGTCTGAGGCATCGAGCACTTTTCATTTTCATTTATTTTAGTCTTATCAAAGGTTAGATTAACGATTTGCGCTGAACTCATGGGCAAGTCGGCATGGCATAAATCATACGACTCATCAATTTTGAATATAGTATGCTCGCCTTTCATTTGTTGGGTCAGTGCTTCAACCCCATTAAACAAAGTTACCTTGTCGGCCATTGAATGCGCAGCAAAAATAGGCTTGTTTATTTGCTTAGTTTTCAATATACCTCTAATATCATGCAGAAGATCCATTAGCACCAGCCCAGCATAACTGGCCACTGAAGGGTACTTGAAAGGGTGTGCACCAAGGGTTTCATACTTACCATCTAGCCACGTTGCCAATGTCTTCATGCCCCAAATTTTTGACATTGACTCAGCAGAGCCAGAAAGCTCAAGGGCACCCGAAAATAGCAACAGCGCTGCAGTCTCGTGAGGGTTGTTAAGCGTGTAATAGGTGGCAAATGTACCTCCTGCAGAGAATCCGCCCACCACAATGGGCAAGTCCGCTGACGCTGCCATATCTCGGGCAACCGCCATTACGCTGTTTGTATGCGCCACCCATCTTGTTTTGAGCTGCGGATCTTGCATGTCGGCATCGGCGTTTAGTTTGCCATGGCCAGGAATAAGCGGCGCTATTACCACAAAGCCTTGGTTGCGCAAAAACTCGCCTATTGAACTTATGAAATACGGAGAATCACTTAAACCATGAAACAACACTACCACACCTTTAGGTTCATCCATGCTAGGAGAAAGTCTAGGCAGTAATACAAAAGGGGCATTACCGTCGTTTTTAAGGTTTTCATAGCAAACCTTCACGCCATTGGTAAAGGTCTCATCGCAGGCTTTTACCGGCCCTAATTCATCCGCATAAATATTGAAAAAGCCCTGCGACTGCACAAATAAGGTCTGCATTTTTTGGCTCGAATTAGGTCTATCTTGAACAGCAGATGCCACAGGCGAACACAACAGCAAATGAACCAGTGAATAGCAAAAGAGCGCCTTTTTAGCAGCAAAGCTGTTTCGTAAACAAACTAGTATGGTCATGAAATTCGTACCTTAAATTGGGTCAGTAAAAGATCGAAAAAAAGAGCCAACGTAGGCTCTTTTAGGATAACTAGCAAGCACTACGCTACTTACTTTGCAGCGAAGTACGCTTCTAAATCATCGCTTCCGCCTATGTGTTTACCGCCTATAAATACCTGCGGTACCGTATCCCGGCCGCTCACTGCTTTTAGAGAAGACAAGCTAGCGTCTTTGCCAAGCACAATTTCTTCATAATCGTAGCCGTGTTTAGTTAGCAGTGCTTTTGCATCTACGCAAAAAGGGCAGTTTGGCTTGGTAAACAAAGACACTTCAGCTGGTGCGCCTTCACCGGGCGCTAAATAATTGAGCATCGTGTCGGCGTCTGACACTTCAAAGGGGTCGCCTGGTTTATTTGGCTCAATAAACATTTTCTCCACAATGCCGTTATTCACCAGCATAGAATAACGCCAGCTGCGCTTGCCAAAGCCTAAATCTTCTTTGTCTACTAGCATGCCCATGTCGAATGTGAATTTACCGTTGCCGTCGGGCACGACCGTAATATTATCGGCTTCTTGATCGGCTAACCAAGCATTCATTACAAAGGTATCGTTAACCGAAATACAGCAAATATTGTCCACACCATGCTTTTTGAATAAGCCTGCAAGCTGGTTGTAACGCGGCAAATGGGTTGATGAACAGGTAGGCGTATATGCACCCGGTAACGAAAATACCACTACTTTTTTATTGGCAAACAAGTCGTCGCTAGTCAGTTTTTTCCATTCCTGGCCAACGCGAGTAGGCCAACTTGCTTGTGGTACTGCTTTACCTTCCATATTTTTTACTTCGGCAGGATGTGTCATCATGTGTCCTTAAATATTAATAAACAAAGATAGCCTTAATATACTACCTTAATGTGAGTGTGGCGACTAAGAACCCGCCTTCAAATCGTCTAACTGGTATTTATCTATAAGCGAATATAGAGTGGGACTTGTGATCCCAAACAATTCAGCTGTTTTTGGCATATTCTGCTCTGACTTCTATTTTGAAACTCACGGAAGTTATCCGGCCATTTGTGATTTAACATGGCATTGATAGCGCAATGCGGTCAAGCATTGCAAACTGATCAGTAGTAATGATGAAACCTAAAGCCGAAGCCGATATCGAATAACAAAGGCATTTAGCGTTTTTGGACCAGTAAGCTGCCAATAGAATAGCCTGCGCCAAATGAACATAAAATTCCATAATCACCGCGCTGCAAGTCATGGTTATGCAGGTTAAAAGCAATCACAGAGCCCGCTGAAGCAGTGTTTGCATAAGTATCTAGTACTACTGGGGCTTCATCGGTGGTAGCTTCTCGGCCCAATAATCGCTTACTTATTAAGGTATTCATATTTATATTGGCCTGATGTAGCCACCATCTGCGTAAATCTTGTGGCACAAGCTCATGAGCAGCCAGATGTTCAGTTATATGCTGCGCCGCTAAGGGGCATACTTCTTTAAATACTTTGCGTCCTTCTTGGTGAAAAAGCTTATCTGGTCCATAAGGGTCTTCATCAGTGGCATGCGTTATATAGCCAAAATTAGAACGTATATTATTAGAGTACTGGGTCATCGCTCTTGTGCTTAAGATATTGTAAGCATGCTCACTGCTAACCGTTTCTGCGCTTTCAAGCACAACGGCAGTAGCCACATCGCCAAAAATAAAATGGCTGTCGCGATCGGTGTAATCTATTTGTGGTGATACTAACTCAGGGTTAATCACTAATACTGCTCTGGCAGTGCCAGCAGCCACCATTTCATAAGCTCTATGCATCCCAAATGTGGCTGCAGAGCAGGCTACTAGCATATCAAAACCGAATCCTTTGACGCCTAGCGCTTCTTGTATTTCAATGGCAATAGCAGGATAAGAACGCTGAGTGTAGGCGCATGCAACGATGATAGCGTCGATGTCTGCGGCAGTTTTATTGGCGCTGGCAAGGGCTTTTTGGGCTGCTTCTAGCCCAATTTCAGCCTGCTGAGATAGTTCGTTATCAGCCCGGCATGGCAGTAGTGGGCGCATTCTGTGAATGTCGAGCACGCCTTTTTTTTCAAATATATAGCGGCTTTTAATACCCGAGGCTTTTTCAACAAATTCAGCGCTTGAATGGGGCTTAGCAGACAACTGCCCTGAGTCGATTTGCGTTTTATTTTGCTCGTTATAATAATCAGCATAATCGTTATACGAGTTAATTAGCTCTTCGTTGCTTATACTATGTTTGGGTGTCCATAAACCAGAACCGCTGATCACAACTTGTTGCATATTTACTCCTATTTAATTGCCGATGGTGAGCTAATATTCGGGTTGTTTAAGCGCCTAACCTGAGTAATAGTGTTCAAAGCTGTCTGTATATGCTCAAGCATACTAGGTTTATTCTATATTTGCATACATAACTATATGCAAATGAGCGGGCAATCGACGTATTATACTTTTAAGACTTTTGACTAGCCTCATCGGCGCAAAATTTACCTTAACAATGCAGGCTTTGGCATAAGGGGCGCAAGCAAGGTTGCTATTGCTCTAAACAACTGCACGCGGGTAGTGCCGTTTCGCCATACTAAACCAATTTCCCGAAAAGCATTGTTGGTCACCGCCATGGCCTCTACGTTTGTGCCATTTAAAATGCCGTGCTGCAGTGCCATAGCAGGCATGAAGGTAAATCCCATCTGGCTGTTCACCAGCGTGACTAGGGTGTACAAACTGCTTGCGGTTAAGGAACTCACCTGCGCTTTATGCGCTAAACCGCAGGCGCTTATAGCATGTCCAGTTAAACAATGCTCTTTTTGCAGCAAGAAAATACTGTTTAGCGGGAGCTGTTCAATTTGTACGTTTTTAGGCAGCTGCTTTGCTTTGTCTTTGTGCGCAATTAAATGAAACGGGTCTTGACCCAGCAATAGCTGTTTGCAGCCTGGTGTTTTCATGGGCAAGGCCAACATCAACAAGTCAACATCACCTTTTATTAGAAGATCCGTTAGATTATCAGTGGTATCTTCTAATAACTGTAGCGTTAGTTTGGGTAAATTTTGCTGCAAGGTATTAACGAGCTGTTCAAACAAAAATGGCGCGATCGTGGGGATGACGCCTATTTTTATATTCCCGGCCTGCCAATCGCCAGACGACTGTGCAAAGGCTATCCAGTCTTGTGTTTGGTTTAACAAGTCCCTACTTTTTTCGACAAGAGCTTCACCAAAGTAGGTGAACACAAAGGTTTTATGCTCTCTTTCAAGAAGCTGTTGGCCAATAGAATCTTCGAGGTTTTGAATGGCCGCACTAAGGGTTGATTGACTCACACTGCATTTTTGGGCCGCGCGGGCAAAATGCTGCTCTTTGTGCAATACACTTAAGTAGTAAAGATGTTTTAAATTGGGTAATCGCAAAAGTACACACGCTAAATCAAAGTGTCTTAATAATCTAAGGTTAGCACGTGCACGAGCTTGTTACCAAGCCATTATTGCACGCCAACCTTGGTTTGCGTGGTGGATATAGGCAAGCCTGTGCCAGAGGCAATTAATTAGGGCAAACCGCAAGCCAAAACCTTCGTTTGCTCGAAAAGGCAGCGAAAGTTAGTTTATTTTAAGAGCTTCTTGACCGTTTTTTTCATGCTAGAGCTGTGTAAATCTCGACCATAAGTTAAATAAATGACGTACTCACAGATATTTTTGCATCTGTCGCCTATACGTTCAAAGGACCTTATTGCCCACAGCACGTCCATCCATATTGCTATATCTTGTGGATTAGATTGTATTTCGGCTGCAGTTTGTTCGATGATTTTTTTATATACTTTGTCAATTTGGGTGTCTAGTTTGTGCGCAATAACCGCGGCCTTGTCATCTTGTCTGGCAAAAGCATCGAAAGTAGCTCGCATCATGGCAACATTGCGATTGCCAATATCCATCATGCCCGACAGCACTATATCTGATGCAGGAATGCGATCTTTAGTCACAAGCTTCGCCACTCTGGCTATTTCATCGCCAATGCGCTCTAAGTCGGTGGCGGTTTTTGAAACCGTCATGACCAAGCGTAAATCACCAGCGGTAGGGTTTCGCTTAGCAATAATACGCATGCACTCTTGCTCCACCTGCGACTCCATGGAGTCTATGCGTGAATCATTTAAAGCAACGCGTTCTGCTAAACTTGGCGCATTTTCTTTAAGTGCAACTAGAGTGTTAACAAGCTGCTGCTCTAGCACACCGCCCATGGTCAACACCGAGTGCTTTAAGTTCTCTAACTCTTGATTGTATTTGGCAGAGATGTGCGTATTCAACTGTATTTGACGGCGCATTACTGACTCCCACTATTAGCGCTTGATAGCGGCTGTAAACGCCTTAACGCGCATATAAAGCTATCCATACCGACCTGTAATATAGTCTTCGGTTTGCTGTTTGTTGGGCATAGTAAATAAAGAATCACTGTCTGAATATTCAATTAATTCACCCTTGTGAATAAACGCCGCGTAGTCAGACACCCTCGCCGCTTGCTGCATATTGTGTGTCACTATAATTAAGGTGCACTGCTGTTTAAGCGCTACCATTAGTTCTTCTATATACAAAGTGGTAAGGGGATCTAGCGCCGAGGTAGGCTCGTCTAGCAACAGTACTTTAGGCTCTAGGGCTAAGGCTCTTGCTATCATTAAGCGCTGCTGCTGACCGCCCGAGAGCGTGAGTGCAGATTCAAACAGCCTGTCTCTTACCTCGTCCCATAAAGCCGCGTTTCGAAGGGCCTTTTCAACGCTGTCGTCAAGAAAGCGTCGACGCTTTTCGCCTTGAATGCGCAGGCCAAAACTGACGTTATCGTAAATACTCATCGGAAACGGGTTAGGACGCTGGAACACCATGCCTATTTGGCTACGAAGCCTTGAAACCCGTTCGCGCTTATCGTAAATATTACGATTGTCTATCCATACTTCACCGCTTATCTCATGCGTACTTATAAATTCATTCATACGATTAAAGCTGTTCAACAAAGTGGTTTTACCGCAGCCGCTTTGCCCAATAAGCGCGGTAATCTTATTTTTAGGTATGCGAATACTAATGTCGTTTAGCACCTTTTTGGCATTTAGCGACACGCATAAATGCCGAACATCGACACTCGTTTGTTCTTTTGAGAACTCTTCGACAGACAGTGCCTCACGTTCAAATAGTTTAAACATATTTTTTATGTTCGCTCATGATAGTCATTCATTACAACCATTCATTACAGCCGCTCATATTTATTTCTAAGCTTATTACGCAATAAAATAGCAGACAGGTTAAGTAAAAGTACAACGAGTAGCAGCAGCATACAAGAAGCAAACATTAAAGACGATACCTGCGACTCCGTTTGATTATGAAATGCACCGTCATAAATAAATACGCCTAAATGCATAAACTGTCGTTCTAAATGTACGAATGGAAACTCACCGTCTATGGGTAGTGTGGGTGCAAACTTTACGGCACCTACAAGAATAAGCGGCGCAACTTCACCAGCAGCGCGTGCAATGGCTAAAATAACACCTGTTAAAATACCCGGACTGGCCATTGGCAGCACGACTTTTACGATGGTTTCGTATTTTGTAGCGCCTAGCGCTATAGCACCCGAGCGCAAATTGCTCGGCACGCGGCTTAAGCCTTCTTGAGTGGCCACAATCACCACCGGCAAGGTCAGTATACCCATGGTTAGCGACGCCCATAACAAACCAGGCGCACCAAACGTAGGCGAAGGTAGCTTATCTGAATATAGTAAGCTGTCGATAGAGCCGCCTAGCACGTATACAAAGAAACCTAAGCCAAACACGCCATACACCACTGACGGCACTGCGGCCATGTTGCTTACGCAAATACGAATAGTGGTAGTCAATCTGTTGTCGGGTGCATATTCATGTAAATAAATAGCCGCAATTGCACCAAAGGGGGTCACTATTATGGCCATAATAATCACCATTAGTAAGGTCCCAAATATGGCGGGAAAGACACCGCCACTGGTGGAGGCCTGCTTGGGCGAGTCGCTTATAAATACAACTATTTTATTCAAAATGTAGCCAATAGATTGCCAAGAGCTTAACTGGTTGGGCTGATAAATATCCTGCACTTTATTTATGGCAAGACTCAAGAGCTCGCCGCTGTCTAGGCGAATATTTATTTTATAGCTGCCAATTTGTTCAATAATATTGTTGGCGTGCGCTTGCCAAAGCATGAATTCGGCTAAGGTAGTTTGGTAAAGCGGCGTATCCCTTGCAACCTGCTTATTGTCAAGCTCACTTATCGCCCGGTGCAGACTTTGCAGGCGCTGAATTTGAATGTCGCTTAAATTTTGCTGTAAACGCGCCACTTCTGACTGCAAAACAACTAAATTCGCTAAGCTTTGCGACACCTTGCTGCCTTCTTGCAAGCTTACGAATTTGCCTACTAGGGTTTGCCCTGAGGTAGTATTAATTTGGTATAAACTGTCTGCTGCGCTGACCGTTATTTTTGGCATTTCTTGGGTTTGGGCTATGTACTGAATAAGCAACTTTTGCTGCAAGCTACTGGCAAGCTCTGCGGCTGACAAATGGCTGAGGGTATACTGAATTTGCTCCTTTTGAACTGACCTATCTGGCACTGACGTGCCTTTTCCTTGCACATCTTGTGCGTGCGATAGCGTATGAACAGTCGTGATCTGATAAGCAGACATAGGCATAAAATAACGCCCGCCCTGCACGCCAATAAAAGCAAAAATACCTACTAGTACAATTAAAATAGTGGCGCATGCAAGCATAGCCAGCACTTCTAATAAAGACTGTTTGAACTGCTGCGCATAATCACCGCGCACATATTTGTTAGTAAGTAGGCTTAATTTACTGATCATTGTTGTGCATCCTACGTTTTAGCAAAGCAGCAATGGTATTCACTACAAAAGTGAAGGCAAACAAGATAGCGGCGGTCAAAAATAAAATATGATATACGGTACTGTCGACCGGCGCTTCTTGCAGCTCTATGGCTAGATTTGAGGTTAATGTGCGCAAACCTGAGAGTAAATCCCAGTTGGCAATAGGCGTATTGCCGGTCACCATTAGAACAATCATGGTTTCACCAAAGGCCCGCCCAAAGCCCAACATAATGGCCGATACTATACTGGGAAATGCCACCACCAACACCACTCTTACGAGGGTTTGAACTTTGGTCGCGCCCAAGGCAAATGATGCTTGTTTTACCCCTTCTGGCACTTCAAATAAGGCGTCGTCAATTAAGGTATAAATCGTAGGGGCAATGGCCACACCAAGCGCTAGTGACACTACAATAGCGGTTTTTGACAGGGTTAAATTAGACGCTACTAGCACCAGCGAGTCATAACCCTTACTGTGTGAGTAGTCAGTAATTAATAAGCTTAATGCGAAAATAAAGACGACTCCAAGCAGCAGCAGCGAAGCGTTTAGAGGAAGCTGCCAGTTATCCAGCTTCTTATGCGCAATTCTGCTGTGTAAAAATCCGTGGATCGCGGCAATAATTAAGACCACAAAAGGTAATAATATAAGCACCGAGAAAATGGAAATTAGATAGCGCTCGGCAAAAGGTGCCAGCCACACCGCGGCTATAAAGCCGATAATTACCGAAGGAATAGCCTCTAGCATTTCAATACTTGGCTTGATGGCATTGCGAATATGGGGAGGTGCAAAGTAAGCCGTGTAAATAGCCGCGCCAAGGGCTAGCGGCAACGCTACGATAAGCGCCAGAACAGATGCTTTTACACTCCCCATGATTAACGGAATAACGCTATATTTGGGCGATTGAGACGCATTCGACACCGAAGTTTGCCATAAATACTCTTTACTGGCATAGCCGGCATAGTCGTTTTTACCGAACAGTATTTGCATGCTTGTCATGCCTTGGAGCTGGCTAATTTGATATAGCTCAAACCTGTCGTCTAAGCTTAGCTGCAGCTGGCCTTGCGCATAGTTGATTCTGCTAATTGGGCCCTTTAAGGTTTTTTGTAGCTTTATGTCGCCTGTCACAATATTCATTAAGATTAAGTGACCGTGTTCATCTACGAAAAAACCAGCGTTATGTTGTAAATCAAACGCTGTGTGCAACGTGCCTAGGCCCATTTCTATTGGCATAGGCAATGCTAAAGTCTTTCTTAATAAGAAATCACCGCTGTTGTTAACAAGTGTAAATTTGTTCAGGCTGACGCGGCTATTTGTATTTTTATCGTTGTTGCTAGCTTGTTTGTTATCATTGCTATGGTCTATGTTAGGCTCTACTGAGCGCACAAAGATGTCGAGTGACGATGGCGAAAGACTAAGCGCATTAATGTTCGCTTCATTGTGTGTGGATCTGCCGTTTTCATAAGCTTTAGCCTTGTCTGTCATTGCGCTGTTAACTGTACTGTTGATTGTATTATTGATTGTATTATTGATTACGCTGTTGGATACGTCAGTAAAATTACCGGCTTCATCCAGCACCAACGTTTGAATAATGTTCAATTGACTATCGTACATTCGCAGTTCGTTATGCGTCGCCACTAACACTTGCTCAAACGGTACGATAGGCAACAAACGCATCGCACCTTCATATAATCTGATAGTGGGCGCCTCTAAGCTTGAAAAGCTGTGCCTGAGAGTGAGGATATTATTAACACGACTTTGCGTGCGAACGGGGCGTTGAATAAATAGTTCTTCGCCACTTAAAGAAATGTTCCAAGTACTTGAGTTTGTTTGACTAAATTCATCTGGCAGTGCAATAGACGATGTTAAGAAGAAAGAATCTTTATTTTCTAAATAATATATTTCTAAGACATTGTCACTGGTCAACACTACTACATGTTGATTTTGATCGCCTGCTAAGGCAATGGTATGTTTAGTGCAGTTTGGTGCAAATTTTTTAATCGCGCGATTAGCAGGGTTAACGCTAGCACTGCCGTCGTGGGCTAAAGACACGCTTGCGCTTAGATACAGCGCACAGTCTTTTACGCTTAAATTCACCCATTCCCCCTGCAGTTGAGTAAGGCCAATACTGTTGCTAGCAAAGCTACTTAAGGTATTATGGATTCTTTCGCTTTTAGGCGATTGCAGCAAGGGCAAGGCATTTGTGAGTATATGTAGTAGTAAGGTGGCAAAAATGGCCAACACCAATAGGCCAAACGCAGTAACAACTAGCTTAAAAAAGTAGTCACGGCGAAAACGGCGTTTCTCAAATAGGGTAGTTTTGCTTTTCATTACATAGAATTGGGTTTACATTTCATAAACAAGATGTGATTTTGCGATTATAAAAACACTTTACCACCCACAAATCAACTACAAGGAATCAAGAATATGCAGGCAATGGTACTTTCGATAATAGGGGCAGACAAATTAGGCTTAGTAGACGAGGTTGCCAGTGCAGTTGCCAAGGCCGATGGTAACTGGCTGCGCAGTAGTTTTTGCCATTTAAGCGGCCATTTTGCTGGGTTTGTAGAAATAATGCTGCCCAAAGAAAATCACAGCAGTTTAGTGCGTGACTGCCACGCGCTGTCAAACTTACAAATAACCCTATTGCCCGCAAATGAGGCGACATCAACAAACACTAAGCGCATTCGCATAAAAGTGACCGGCAACGATCGCAAAGGCATAGTGTCGGACGTAACGAGCGCCTTAACACGCTTTGATTTAAACATCGTTGAGCTAGACACAAAATGCGAAAGCGCACCCAACTGGGGGAATTTACTCTTTAGCGCAAATATTGTGGTAGAAACCTCTGAAAATATTGATACCACTAAGCTACGTGCCGCAATAGAAGGTATTGCAGATGATTTAATGGTAGACTTAAAAGAGAAGTAATTCTGTATAAATACTATCAAAAACAAGGAACTATGACTAGCATGAGTATTTTGTATTTCCCTAAAGAAATCAGTTGGCTTGCATTTAACGAACGTGTGTTACAAGAGGCAGAAGATATAAATACCCCTTTAGTTGAACGTCTACGGTTTTTGGGGATTTATAGCAATAATTTAGACGAGTTCTATCGTGTGCGGGTGGCCGATGTAAAACGCCTTATTACCATTAGTCAAAACGAAGAACAGTTTGATACAGCCGCCGAATTAATCTCTTTGCTGACGCGTATTCATGAAAAAGTGCGCGGCCTGTCAGCCAAATTTGACCAAACACACCGCAAAGTCACGAAAGAATTAGAACGCTATAATATTTTCATTTTGCATCATTCCCAGCTTAGCCAGACGCAAAATCAATGGGTACAAGAATACTTTCGTAATCATGTTCTGCGTCATGTAGCACCCATTTTACTAGACAATAAAGTACAGCTAATTCAGCGTCTAAACGACAGCTCGGTTTATTTAGATGTGGCCCTGTATCGTCCCGGCAGAACCACTAGATATGCGGTGGTAGAAATCCCCACTAACGCCACCGACCGCTTTATTGTGTTACCACCTCAACGCACTCGCAAAAAGAAACAAATCATTTTACTTGATGACATTATAAAGCTGTGCGTTCACGAAATTTTTAGGGGTTTTGTCAAGTTTGAAAACGCTGAAGCCTATTCGTTTAAGATTACCCGCGACGCAGAGTATTCCATAAACGACGAGATTGACGAAAGCTACGTAGAAAAAATGTCGGAAAGCATGAAACAGCGCTTAATTGCTGAGCCCGTACGCATTATTCACGACTTTGGCATGCCCAATGAGATGATTGCAGATTTACGCAAACGCCTGCGTATTTCATCTTCTGATACCATTCAATCGGCGGGGCATTACCGCAACTTCAAAGACTTTATTAGCTTTCCAAATGTGGGGCGTGCTTACTTAGAATATGCGCCCCTAGCGCGCATAAGGAACAAAACCTTTGCCCAACACGACACTGTTTTTCAAGCCATAAACAAGCAAGATATTTTGCTTTACTACCCGTATCACGACTTTTTGCATTTTACAGAATTTGTGCGCCAGGCCGCTTTTGATCCCATGGTTAAACATATTAGGCTGAATATGTACCGAGTTGCCAAAGGTTCACGCATAATTAACTCTTTGGTTGACGCCGTTGATAATGGTAAAAAAGTGACAGTGGTGGTGGAGCTTCGCGCCCGCTTTGATGAAGAAAATAACATTGCTTGGTCAAAACGCATGACCGACGCGGGCATTAAAGTGATTTTGGGCAACCCTTCGGTAAAAATTCATAGTAAACTGTGTATTGTTACGCGCGAGGAACGCGGCAAACTGCGCCACTATTCGCACTTTGGCACCGGTAACTTTAATGAAAAAACGGCGAGGATCTACACTGATTTTTCACTGTTTACCTGCAACCAAGAGCTTGGACTAGAGGGTATTGAAGTCTTTGAGATGATCATAAACCCCTATCGTAAGTACCGCTTCAACCTGCTGCAGGTCTCGCCTATTAATGCGCGTAGTAAAATACAATCGCTTATTCGCCAAGAAATTCAGCGCCACACAGAAGGCAACAAGGCCTGCATTACGATTAAACTGAATAACTTGGTTGACCCAGAGCTCATTGACGATTTGTATCGCGCATCGCAGGCCGGTGTAAGAATCAGAATTATATGCAGAGGAATGTGCTCGTTAATACCGGGCGTTAAAGGACGAAGTGAAAACATTAGTATAATCAGTATTGTAGATCGCTTTTTAGAGCATCCGCGCATAATGGTGTTTGAAAACGGCGGCGAGCGTAAGGTGTTTATATCCTCAGCCGACTGGATGACACGCAACATGGATTACCGCATTGAGGTTGGCTGCCCGGTATTTGATGAAGACGCTAAGCAGATGCTGATAGATTTACTTGAACTTCAATTTCAAGACACCCTAAAAGCCCGTGTTATTGATGAAAAGCAAACTAACGAGTATGTGAAACGAGGCAATCGTAAAAACATACGTTCACAAATACAAACTCACGAATATTTAACCAAACGAGAGGAGTTCTAGTTGAGCGACCTGTACCAAGTTTTCAACGACAAGCAACACGCAAAAACTGAACTATATGCCGCCCTAGATTTAGGCTCAAACAGTTTTCATTTGGTCGTTGCAAGAGTTGTTGCCGATGCTGTTCAAGTAGTGAGTAAGGTAAAACAAAAGGTGCGCTTGGCGGAAGGTTTAGACGATCGCAATATTCTATCAAGCGAAGCAATCTCGCGAGGCGTAAGCGTACTGGAAAGTATGAAAGAATCAATGCAAGGCATTGAGCCAAGAGCGATTCGCGTTGTGGCAACACACACGCTGCGCCGAGCAAAGAACTCACGCGCGTTTTTACGCCAAGCGCGTAAAGTGCTGCCCTTTCCTATCGAAATTATTTCAGGCAATGAAGAAGCACGGCTTATTTTTGTAGGCATAGGCAGTAACTCTTCCTATTCGGGTGAGCGCTTAATTTTTGATATAGGCGGAGGTTCTACAGAATTCGCCATTGGCAGCGGCACCGAGCCTAGAATTACTAAAAGTATTCAAATAGGCTGCGTTAGCCATCAGCAGCGCTTTTTCCAGAATGGCGAAATAAGCAAAGACGCCACACGAAGAGCGGTAACCGCGGCCAAAGTTGAACTTGAACTTGCTGCGATAAGTTTAAACCGCTTTAAGTGGGAACAGACCGTGGCCAGTTCGGGCACAGCACGCGCGGTGTGCGCGGTAATTAATAGTAAAAAAGGCGTGTCTGTAGATGCGCCAGTAACATACCAAGCGTTGCTTGATTTACTTTCTCAATGTATTGAATTAGGCCACAGCGAAGCCCTTAAGTTTGAAGGCTTAAGTGTAGATAGGCAGCCTGTATTTGTGGCTGGGCTATGTATTTTAATTGCGATATTTCAATCGTTAAAAGTGACCCAAATGGCGTTTAGTGAAGCAGCCCTGCGCGAAGGTGTTCTGTATGAACTGCAGCCTAATCACAGCAGCCAAAATGTGCGCGTGCGCACGGCCCAAAGCTTAGCTACACGCTATGCGGTTGATATAAACTACGCCCACAAAGTCCTTACCACCTGCATGTACATTTTTGACAGTGTTAAAGACGCGTGGGAGCTCAAAAAACCGTCCCTCAGGCATTTCTTAGGCTGGTCTGCGCTATTGCACGAAGTAGGCCTTCAAATACATTCAAGAGGCATACAAAAGCACTCTAGCTATATACTACAATACTCTGAGATGGCCGGATTTAACCAAGATCAGCAGCAAATAATTGCATCTTTAGTTAGGTTCCATCGTAAAAAGATCCGCAAAGACGACTTGCTAACAGAGGCAAGTATAAGTGAAAGAGAGTTGACTCAACTGCTAGTGATTTTACGTTTAGCGGTGCTGCTAAACATCAATCGTTCAAAGTCGACCTTACCTGAGTTTACTATTACCGTAGAAGATAATGAGCTTAAGCTCGGTTTTGCGCAAGAATGGTTTGAATTATCGCCTTTATTACTGGCTGATATTGGTCAAGAAAATGACTATTTAAAGCATACAGATATGCATTTAACCTTGCTGTAGTCTTACTTTAAAGCAGCTTGTAACAACTAAAAAAGCTTATGTATTAGGTGCTTTTTTAGTTGTTACAAGCAATACAAACAAGCTTATGTAGCAGAGGCATCGTAAATTGTTTGAATGGTATGATCCAACTCATCGTTAAAATCATCTTCACAAAGCTGAGCGCTTAAACCTTGCGTTAGTGCGCGCGAAAAACTGGCTATCATCGATTTATTTTCAGACAAACGCTTGTTAGCTTCGTCACGGCTATACCCGCCCGACAAGGCAAGCACTTTTAACACTTTAGGGTGATTAATTAAATCGGCGTAAAAATTTGCGTGTTCTGGCAACGTAAGCTTTAACATAACCATTTGATCATCATTTAGACTGTCTAAATGCGCCAAAATAGAAGCTTTGAGCAAGCCTTCAGCGGCGGCTTTTTCAGGACTGTTAATATCTATCTCAGGCTCTATAATGGGCATTAAGCCTGCCGCTAAAATTTGTTTTCCTATTTCAAACTGCTGCGCCACGACCGCGTCAACACCTGCTTGCTTAGCCATTTTTATGACGGAGCGCATTTTTGTACCAAACACATCTTGCGCCCTTGCTTTTGCTAATAATGCGTCCAACTCAGGCATAGGTTTCATGATTTGTGCGCCGTTTTCTGCATCCGCTAAACCTTTGTCCACCTTCAAAAATGGCACTACCTGTTTGTTTTCCCACAAAAAACGCGCTGAAGATTTCCCTTTTATGCCTCTGTCTAGGGTATCTTCAAACAATATAGCGCCCAGTACACGACTACCATCAAAAGACGGACTTGTGATTATACGCGTTCGCATAGCATGAACACAGGCGAACATTTCCTCGTCGTTAGCGTAGCCCGACTCGTCAATACCGTATAAACCTAAGGCTTTTGGCGTGCTGCCGCCACTTTGATCAAGTGCCGCAATAAACCCTACCGTAATTTTTACTTTTTCCAACATTGCTTGCTGAGCAGCCGTGGTCATATTCAACTCCTTTTACGCTATAATTTAGTCTACGTTCTTTTGTATTTTACCATTGCTGGTAATGTCATTTAATCTCTGTCTAAAATAGCCACTGCGGGCAAGGTTTTACCCTCAAGGAACGCTAAAAACGCACCGCCTCCTGTGGATATATACGAGACTTTATCAGCAATACCGTATTTGTCCACAGCGGCGAGTGTATCACCGCCACCGGCAATTGAAAATGCGTCACTTTGCGCAATAGCATGCGCAATCGCTTTAGTGCCTTCACCAAACTGGTCAAATTCAAATACGCCTAGCGGGCCGTTCCACACAATAGTGCCGGCATTTTTCAATATATTGGTTAGCACCTTGACGGTATTAGGCCCTATATCGAAAATCATATCATTGTCACTTACCGCATCTACCGATTTGGTAATAGCGGGCTCATCTTTTGAGAACTGCGATCCTACTAACACGTCGCTGGGGATGGGAATATCACCGCCGTTGTCTTTCGCCGCTTTTATGAGCGCTTTTGCCTGATCAATTAAATTCATTTCAACAAGAGACTTGCCCACATTGTGCCCTTGGGCAGCAATAAAAGTGTTTGCAATCCCACCGCCTACAATAAGCTGGTCAACTTTGCTTGATAAGCTATCAAGCACGGTAAGTTTAGTGCTTACTTTAGAGCCGCCTACAATAGCCACCATGGGCCTTGCTGGATTATCTAGCGCTTTGCCTAGTGCTTTTAGCTCACCGTCAAGCAAGGGCCCGGCGCACACTTGCTTAGCATATTTCGCCACACCGTGAGTGCTCGCCTGTGCTCTATGAGCAGTACCAAATGCATCCATAACGAAAATATCGCACAAGGCTGCGTATTTTTTGGCTAAAATATCGTCGTTTTCGACTTCACCCACATTAAAGCGAACGTTTTCTAAAAGCGCAACTTGCCCGGACTTAAGCGCAACTCTTTGATCTAAATAATGACTAATAAGCGCCACTTTTTGACCTAAGGCCTCACTCAAATAATCAGCCACCGGCTGCAGCGAATACTTTGTTTCTGGCGACCCCGGGGTAGGCCTGCCTAAATGAGACATAAGCAAGACTGCTGCCCCTTTTTCTAGCGCTGTTTTTATGGTGGGTAAGGATGCTCTTAGTCGCGCATCGGAGCTAATCTGGCCTTCGTCAATAGGAACATTTAAATCTTGTCGAATTAAAACGGTTTGCTGGTTTATATCTAGCTCAGACATTGTACGTATTGGCATAGCTGTTTCCTCATTGCAGATTAATATGTGAATAAGCGCTGCTGTTGTTTCGTCTTTATGCTTATATTCACCCATTTGCAGAATAGTAATGCTAAGCTGATGACTAAGAACTTCTAATGCTCACTATTGGCTATGCGTGAATTTCACTGGCCATCACAAGCATAACCAATTTTATGCATATACAAAGCAGTGTCTAACATTCTATTGGCAAAACCCCATTCATTGTCACACCACAGCAGTGTTTTCACTAAGGTTTTGTGACTCACGCGTGTTTGCGTACCATCAACAATGCAAGAATGCGGGTTGTGGTTAAAATCTATCGACACCAAAGGTTCTTCGGTGTAATCAATAATATTAGCGGGGTAATCTCGGCCTGCGTACTTAAGCGTATGGTTAACATCGGCGGTAGTCACGTCATCACGTAGCGTTACGCTTAAATCCATTGCGGTGACATTGATAGTAGGGACTCGCACCGCGATGGCCTCAAACTTGCCCGCAAATTCTGGTAGTATGCGCTCTATGCCTGCCGCAAGTTTGGTGTCTACTGGAATAATCGACTGACTCGCTGCGCGCGCGCGCCGAGGGTCTTGGTGATAACCGTCGATGACCTGCTGATCGTTCATCGACGCATGAATAGTAGTAATAGTTCCGCTTACAACGCCAAACGCGCTGTGTAAGGCCTGAATAACCGGCACTATACAGTTTGTGGTGCACGAACCGTTTGACACCACGGTATCGCTTATTTTTAAAGAACTATGATTTACGCCATATATAATTGTGGCGTCTACGTCTTGGCTAGCGGGTGATGAAAACAGTACTTTTTTAGCACCTTGACCTATATGTGCCAGCGCTTCAGATTTCTCGCTGTAAATGCCAGTACACTCAAGCACAATATCAGCATTCACGCTATTCCAGTCAATATCGCTTATGTTGTTATGGCGCATTAATACAATTTTATGCCCGTCAATATACAGATGGCCTTTATCTACGCTTACTTTATGTGCAAAACGTCCGTGGGCAGAATCGTATTTGAGCAGATGGGCCATGGCATCTGGCTCGGCAATTTCATTAATGGCTACCACCTGTACGTACTCTGCGTAACCGTTTTCAAATAGGGCGCGCACAATATTGCGCCCTATTCTACCAAAGCCGTTAATGGCTATTTTGAGCAAGAATGTCTCCTAGCGTTGAAGGGCTAATGCAGCGTCTACAGCCGCTTCTACCGTTATTCCAAAATGCTGGAACAATTCACCCGCAGGCGCTGACTCACCAAAAGTGTCCATGCCAATTACAACGCCGTCTAAGCCAACATATTTATACCACGTGTCTTTTGCAAGCGCTTCAATGGCGATACGTTTGGTAATAGTGGGGGGTAATACTGAGTCGCGATATTCTTTAGATTGACGATCAAACACGCTTGTGCACGGCATTGATACCACTCTTACCGACATACCCTTTGTGGCTAATTGCTCGGCCGCTTGCGCTGCTAAATGCACTTCAGAACCTGTTGCAATAAATACCACATCAGGATGTTCGCCAGTATCAAGCAACACATAAGCGCCGCGTTCAACGTCTTTCACTTGCGCTGCGTTTCTTGCCTGCTGTGGCAGTCCTTGGCGAGTAAATATAAGCGCGCTAGGCCCATCGGTTTTTTCTATCGCGGATTTCCAAGAAATAGCCGATTCAACTTGGTCACAAGGACGCCACGTATCTAAGTTAGGCGTAGCACGAAGCGCAACAAGTTGCTCAACCGGCTGGTGTGTGGGCCCATCTTCGCCCAAACCAATTGAGTCATGCGTATATACGAATATAACTGGCAGCTTCATGAGCGCGGCCATGCGCACCGCATTTCGTGCGTATTCCACAAACATAAGGAAGGTCGCACCATATGGCTTAAAACCGCCATATAAACTAAGGCCGTTCATCATTGCCGACATGCCAAATTCACGCACGCCATAATTAACGTAGTTACCACTGGCGTCACTTGCAACAATGGTTTTGCTGGTGTTGTGGATGGTTAGGTTAGACCCGGCTAAGTCTGCAGATCCGCCTAATAATTCGGGTAATACTGGTGCATATGCGTTTAAGGTGTTTTGCGAGGCTTTGCGCGTGGCTAAGGAGGCTGGGTTTTGCTGTAGTTCGCTTATATAATCGCTGCATGTTTTTTCCCAGACATCTGGCAGTGTCGCGTTCTTACGACGAGTGAACTCAGCGGCTAACTCAGGGTGGGCCTGCGCGTAGCGGGCGAATTTATCATTCCATGTTTGTTCTGCAACAGCGCCTTTTTTGCTAGCATCCCAAGCTGCGTAAACGTCTTTAGGCACTTCAAATGGAGGGGATGTCCAGCCAAGGGCCTCACGCACAAGTACTATTTCGTCATCGCCCAAAGGCGCACCATGACAACTTTCACTGCCCTGCTTGTTAGGCGAGCCAAAGCCAATGGTGGTTTTACAACAAATTAAGCTTGGTTTATCTGTTTGCGCCTGCGCTTTTGCAATGGCCGCTGAAATCTCGTTAGGTTCATGTCCGTTTACATCAGCAATTACGTGCCAGCCATAGGCCTCAAAACGCTTCACCGTATCGTCAGTAAACCAGCCTTGTACGTCGCCGTCTATTGATATACCGTTGTCATCCCAGACTGCAATAAGCTTGCCTAGGCCAAGCGTACCGGCTAGCGAACATGCTTCATGAGAAATACCTTCCATGAGGCAGCCGTCGCCTAAAAATGAATAGGTGTAGTGATTAACAATGTCTAAGTCGTCTTTGTTAAATTGCGCAGCCAATACTTTTTCAGCCAGCGCCATGCCAACGGCGTTGGTAATGCCTTGGCCTAAAGGACCGGTGGTGGTCTCAACACCGGGTGCATAGCCGTATTCTGGGTGACCGGGTGTTTTAGAATGCAGCTGGCGAAAGTTTTTTAGCTCTTCAATAGGTAAATCATAGCCCGTAAGGTGCAATAGCGAATACAGCAGCATGGATCCATGACCGTTAGAAAGAATGAAGCGATCGCGGTTAGCCCAGTTAGGGTTTTTTGGATTGTGCGATAAGTAATCACACCACAACACCTGGCTAATATCGGCCATCCCCATTGGGGCGCCAGGATGTCCTGATTTAGCTTTTTGTACTGCATCCATACTTAATGCACGAACTGCATTAGCAAGGTGACGACGAGAAGGCATGATTGCTCCTTGGTAAAAATTACGACGGCCGCTATTGTTACTCACCCGCCCCGCTTGTTCAATAATTAAATCTCGTTTTGGGTTTCTTTTATTCACTTGTTATGGAGTATTAAGGACTTGTAAAAACCAAATAGACTTTTTTAACGTAAAGCACCATATCGATTTCGCTGTGAATTTTAGACGTCTAGAAGTAAAGACTGGTAAATGAGCTGATGTGAGCTATAATATTGGCCTGCATATTTACTTTGCCTGTTTTTATAATGGAACGCTCATCAAAAGCAGTGAACGTAAGCATTTTATAGTTTAACTAAGCCCGTTGCTGAGTAAAGCACAGTGGGGGGGCTGTTTATTTTTTAGGATTTTGGCATGACAACACACGTATTTACTTCGGAATCGGTATCTGAGGGGCACCCTGATAAAATCGCAGATCAAATTTCTGATGCGGTACTCGACGCCATTCTTACAAAAGATCCCAAAGCAAGAGTGGCGTGCGAAACGTTTGTGAAAACAGGCATGGTCTTGGTCGGCGGCGAGATAAACACAACGGCGTGGGTTGATATTGAAGAATTAACCCGTAAAACCGTCAAAGATATTGGTTATGTTCACTCTGACATGGGCTTTGATGGCGGCTCGTGCGCCGTACTAAATGCAATCGGTAAGCAGTCATCAGACATTAACCAAGGCGTCGACAGAGAAAGCCCCCAAGCTCAAGGTGCGGGCGATCAAGGACTCATGTTCGGCTATGCCAGTGATGAAACCGACGTGCTCATGCCTGCACCCATAACGTATGCACACAGACTGGTGCAGCAGCAAGCCAAGCTGCGTAAAAACGGCACTTTAAACTGGCTGCGTCCCGATGCAAAAAGCCAAATTACCTTCATATATGAAGACAATGTGCCAGTAGGGATAGATGCTGTCGTATTGTCTACTCAGCACTGCGATAGTGTTTCGATTAAAACCTTACGTGAAGCGGTAATGGAAGAGATTATTAAGCCCATACTGCCCGCGCAGTGGCTAAGTAACAAAACTAAATTCCACATTAATCCAACCGGTCGCTTTGTGATTGGCGGCCCAATGGGCGACTGCGGCCTAACAGGTCGTAAAATTATTGTGGATACCTATGGCGGTATGGCGCGTCACGGCGGCGGTGCCTTCTCAGGTAAAGACCCATCAAAAGTAGATCGTAGCGCGGCCTATGCAGGTCGCTATGTGGCAAAGAACATTGTTGCCGCTGGTCTGGCTAAACGCTGTGAAATCCAAATATCTTATGCTATCGGCGTTGCCGAGCCAACCTCCATCAGCATAGAAACATTCGGTACCGGCAAAATTAGCGAGACACTGCTAGTAGAATTGGTCAAAACTCATTTCGACTTAACGCCTTACGGACTTGTAAAAATGCTCAACCTAGAGCAACCTATTTACAAAGAAACAGCCGCTTACGGTCACTTTGGTCGCGAGCAGTTCCCATGGGAAGCAACCGACAAAGCCGTTTCCCTAAGAAGCGACGCTGGTTTATAATATTGACTTGTGTAAAACGTCACTGCGTTTTGTGGCGAATGCTTAGGAGCTTGTATGAAATTAATGGCGATAAAAGCCCTAGCAGTCATTGCTACTGCGCTACTGCTAAATGCCTGCGCCACATCACCTACCGGCCGCAGCCAAGTGCTGCTGTTTCCCGACGGTGAATTAGCCACTATGGGTCAACAAGCCTTTGCAGGTATGAAGTCTGATATTAAAATATCAAACAAGCCTGTAGCAAACGACATGGTGCAGTGTATTGCTCGTGAGCTCCTTAAATACGTCGATGACTCAGTCTATAAGGGCGAATGGGAAGTGGTGGTATTTGACGATGACCAAGTGAATGCTTTTGCCCTTCCTGGTGGTAAAATTGGAGTATATACCGGCTTATTAAATGTGGCGGTCAATCAGCATCAGGTAGCCGCAGTAATAGGCCATGAAATTGGCCACGTCATTGCTAAGCATGGGAATGAGCGTATGTCGAACAACGCCGTCATAGGATTTGGACAGCAGGCAGTGGGTCAAGTGTTAGCGGCTAACCAAGTGTCACAAACGCCTGAAATTATGATGGCACTTGGCGTTGGCCTGCAGTTTGGCACCTTAAAATATAGCCGCGTGCATGAAAGTGAAGCCGACGAAATAGGCCTTACCTTAATGGCTAAAGCGGGCTTCAAACCCACTGAATCTGTTTCGCTTTGGCAAAACATGGCGGCGCAAAGTGGGGGCAAACGTCAGCCTGAATTTATGTCGACCCATCCAGCGCCAGAATCGCGCATAGAAAATCTGATAAACCAAATGCCACAGGCTGAAAAGTTATTTAAGGCAGCTCGCAACCGACCTAACTGCGGCGATTAGCTTGCTTCTTATACGATGTAGACGATTACAATAAAATCCGTTGATATTACTATTAACGGATTCATTATTACGTAAGTGAATACGCCATGTTTATAAGTGCTCCTTTGCTATGGGCTCTTCATTTTTATGCATGTGAACATCCATTTGAGGATAAGGGATAGAAATACCTTCCTCGTCAAAGCGCAGCTTCACGGCTTCAATGAAGTCAAACTTAAAACCCCAGTAATCACTGGACGCTGTCCATGGGCGCACCACAAAATTAACGCTGCTGTCGCCAAGTTCAGACACCGCTACCTGTGGGGTAGGATCAGCCAATACGCGAGGATCGGCAGCCAGCATTTCCAGTAACACCGATTTGGCTTTTCGAAGGTCGTCGTCATAACCAATACCAAACACCATATCTACACGGCGTGTTTCTTTGGCACTGTAGTTGGTTACGTTACCACTGTAAATTGACCCGTTTGGTATAATAATTTCTTTGTTGTCGGGGGTGACCATCATTGAGGTGAAAATACCGACACTTTTTATGGTACCCGAGGTATTAGCAGCATCTACATAGTCACCTGCTTTGAAGGGGCGAAATACCAGTAACATTACGCCTGCCGCAAAATTTGCAAGAGAGCCTTGCAAAGATAAGCCTATTGCCAAACCTGCGGCGGCTAAAATGGCGGCGAACGAGGTAGTGTTCACGCCCAACTGATCTATAGCCGCAATGACGACAAATAGCATCAAAATTGCGCCTATAATCGATTTCAGAAAATCAACTAGCATTTCATCGTATTTTGATTTAGCCATTACTTTGCCAAAAATACTGAGTAAGATTTTGACGACTATTTTACCCACTATGAGTATTACTATCGCCATTGCGATATTAATACCAAATGGAATAAGGTACTGATCTACGTATTTTGATGCTTCTTCAATGGTAATTCCATATTTTGCTGCTTCTTCAGTGGTGTTTTCCAACATGAATTCGCTTCCTTACTGACTATATTTAACAAGAGGCGCTATTGTTTCGTCATTTCAAGTGCCGTATTTTTGAACATATTCTTATTGCTTCAATGAGGTAATAAGAATACATACAGGACTTAAAATACCAAGTTAGCAGCGCAAAACAAAGTTATTATTTATGCCGTTTTGATTTATACTAATGGTCATTTATCCTCTACTATCTGCAAAAATGCGAATTCCAAGATTTTTTATAGAAGACCCTTTAATTATCGACAGCACTATTAACGCCCCTACCGAATTAGCGCACTACATGCATAATGTACTGCGCCTTCGCATAGGCACGCCCATTGTTTTATTTAATGGCAATGGCAGTGATTTTCCTAGCGAGATAGTCGACATACAAAAACGCAGCGCAAGCATCCTCATTAATGCGCAAATTTCACTGTCGCTCGAGTCACCTCTGCATTTACATTTAGGCCAAGGTGTCTCTAAAGGTGAACGAATGGATTTTGCTTTGCAAAAGTCGGTTGAATTAGGCGTGACGGAAATTACGCCTATTATTACTGAAAATTGCAACGTAAAGCTTGACCAAGAACGTTGGGATAAGAAACTTGCTGCATGGCAAAAACTGATTATTGGCGCCTGCGAACAAAGCCAGCGGAACATCTTACCCATACTGCATCAGCCAGTGACTATGCATCAGTGGCTAGGACAGTCTAGCGATTTAACAAAAATCATTTTAGCGCCGGGTGCGAAAACCTACTTGTCGGGCCTGCAACAGCCGCAAAAAGGCTTTAGAGTTGTTATTGGACCTGAAGGAGGCTTAAGCGAAAAAGAAATTTATACGGCCACTGAGACAGGATATACACCGGTCAATATTGGCAGTCGTATCTTACGCACTGAAACCGCCGCTATTGCTTGTTTGGCTATATTACAAGCTAAGCACGGTGATATATAAGCCGCGAATTTTGTGTCTATTAAATTAGATTATTGGCAGCTGCGCTTGCTTTTATCTATAAAACCCACACAATTGAGTGACAAAATATGCAACTAATACACGAGCCCCTATGACTATTAAGCTTGGCATTGTAATGGATCCGATTGAGTCCATTAACATTAAAAAAGATACGACCTTCGCAATGATGCTAGAGGCGCAAAAACGCGGCTACGAAATTTACTATATGCAAATTGGCGATTTATACATTACTAACGGCCAACCTAGGGCGACTGTTACCCGCATTAGCGTGCAAGAAAAAGCATCTGATTATTATTCAATACTGGCACAAGACGACATCTGCCTAGGTGATTTGACGGTGCTGTTAATGCGTAAAGATCCGCCTGTTGATAGTCAGTTCATTTATGCGACACATATATTTTCTTTAGCAAAAGACTTAGGTACGCTTGTCGTAAACGACCCACAGGCATTGCGCGACTTTAATGAGAAATTATTTACCTCTTTATATAGTGACTTCATTCCTCCCACATTGGTTACGAGTAATAAAGAACGCATAAAAGCGTTTCATGCAGCGCATAAAGATATCATTGTGAAGCCGCTTGACGGTATGGGCGGCACCAGCATATTTCGTGTAAAAGAAGATGGCGTTAATTTGGGCGTTATTTGTGAAATTATTACCTCTAATGAAAGTGTGCATGCAATGGTGCAAGCGTACATGCCAGAAATTAAACTAGGCGATAAACGTATTTTGCTAGTAGACGGTGAAGTGATCCCCTATTGCTTAGCACGCTTGCCCAGCGGTAACGAAACGCGCGGAAACTTAGCCGCTGGGGGCATCGGGCAGTCCCAGCAGGTAAATCAGCAAGACATGCAAGTAGCCCAAGCGATTGCCAAGGATATGCCCGATAGAGGCATCCTATTTGTTGGTTTAGATATGATTGGCAATAAGGTCACTGAAATTAACATCACCAGCCCAACCTGTGTAAGAGAAATTGAAGCAGCTTATGACATTAACATATGCGCTAAGCTGTTCGATGCCATTGAAAAACGCTTACACTAAACTATGCTAGACCATTTATGTCGCTAAAACGCAATAAGGGATACTATTTTATGTCTAAAATCAAAACCACGCAAAGTCTCAAAAATCACTTTTTAATTGCAATGCCAGTATTAAGCGACCAGTATTTTTCACGTTCGCTCACCTTTATTGTTGAACACACGAGCGAAGGCGCAATGGGCATTGTGATTAATCAGCCTTCTACTATGACGTTTAGAGAACTCATAAAAATGGCTGATGCAAGTGCAATTGTTGACGACGACATAAGTAATAAAGTTGTTGTATGCGGCGGCCCGGTGCATACCGACCGTGGGTTTATACTGCATATGGCCAAAGGTGGCTACAGCTCTTCTATTAACGTTAGCTCTGATATTATGTTAACTACTTCAAAAGATATTTTGTCTATGCTAGGCAAGCAAGACGGGCCGGCAAAATCAGTCGTCGCCCTTGGCTACGCCGGTTGGGATGCTGGACAGCTTGAACAAGAAATTCAAGACAGCGCATGGCTGACCATTGAGGCCGACAAGGAAATACTTTTCGACACCCCTAATAGTAAAAAATGGGAAGCAGCGGTTAATAAATTGGGCATCAATGTATGGCAGCTAACGCAGCAGGCAGGACAAGCATGATGATGCGGCCCTTTTTAGCCCAAGGCTTGTTAACACGGCTGCTGTTAAGAATGCGATCGTAAATATGCATACATTGCCCAGCGACTCCATACGCACCGTTATTGCTTTTGATTTTGGCATGAAAAGTATAGGCTTAGCAGTAGGACAAGCGATTACTAACACCGCCTCCCCTTTGCAAGCAATTAAAGCCCAAGACGGCATTCCTAACTGGGAGAATTTAGCTAAGATCATCTCGCAGTGGGAGCCAGACGGACTGCTTGTGGGTTTACCGCTCAACATGGACGGCACTGAGCAGCCTATTACTGCCAGCGTAAAGCGCTTTGTTGGTAGGCTCAAACACAAATATAATCTTCCAGTATTTTTGCACGACGAGCGCTTATCAACAGTAGACGCAAAAGCAAAATTATTTGAACTGGGCGGCTACAAGAAGCTCAGTAAAGAAAAGGTCGACAGCGTGTCTGCCTGTTTGATTTATGAAAGCTGGGTTTTTACTGTCTAAGCATCTGCAGGCTTTTCTTGCTGGCACTGCCAACACATCATAAATTGACCTTCGTTTACCTCATTACACGTGCTGCATTGCCATTCGATTTGGCTAGCTTTTGCTAACTCCCGCTCTAAGGTATCAACCAAGCCTTGCGCCCTTTGTCGCCATTGTTCATCTACCAGCCATATTTCAGGTAAGGTTTCATGCGGCGGAATTTCGCCGCTGGCGCCTTGGATAAATTCGTTTTTTAAAAAACACGGAATGTCGGCATCATCAAGCATCGCTTTAATTTCACGTACTTTTATTTGGTTGTAGTCGGTATAAAATTTTTCCAAAATAATCAATCCTGACGATTTGTACATTGTCTAAACGCACTCTAGCAATTCCTTCCGGCTTACGCCACTCACCCCTTCCACAATTTTTGTGACCTCGTTGCTGCTCACGGATATATTAGTCTTGCGCAAAGCTCGATATCTTCTATTAAACTGATTATTTCAAAATTAAACTACGAATAATTCCGGCTAGTTGTCCATATCAATAGACACACTTTTGCATGCCCTGATCTTGGCCCTTCACCATAGCTTCTTTTAAAAGGCCAATTTCGTTTCGTTGAATAAGAGCTTTAATAAGCGGCGTGTTGAGTAATATTTCTATCGCAGCTACTCGGCCGTTGCCGTCAATATTTGGCACAAGTTGCTGGGCAAAAATGGCGCGAATGTTTTGGCTTAAATCAAACCTTCGCTTTGCGTGACTGCTCGCTGGAGGTAAATGCATTATGCGCTCAATGGCCTGGTTGGCGTTGTTTGCGTGCAAAGTCGCCACACATAAATGTCCTGTCTCGGCAAACGACATTGCATATTCTATGGTTTCCATAGAGCGAATTTCACCAATCAAAATAACGTCGAGGATTTATCGATTGACTCGGCTGCTGCATCTTGACGACTAATAATGCCTTGGGCGACTAATTTTTGGAGGCACTGCTCCATGGTTTGCATGCCACGAGCTTGGCCCGTTTGCATAACCGAGTACATTTGCGGCACTTTGTCCTGTCTTATTAGATTTCGAATGGCCGGAATACCAATCATTATTTCGTGTGCCGCGACGCGCCCGCCGCCGGTTTTTTTCAGCAGGGTTTGTGATATAACCGCGCGCAGTGACCCAGACAGCATCGAGCGCACCAGCGACTTTTCTGCAGCAGGAAATACATCTATAATTCTGTCTATTGTTTTGGGTGCCGAGTTAGTGTGCAAGGTGCCAAACACCAAGTGACCGGTTTCAGCCGCCGATATTGCTAGGCGTATGGTTTCTAAGTCACGCAGCTCGCCCACCATTATTACGTCGGGATCTTCTCGTAAAGCCGAGCGCAGTGCATTATTAAAGCTGTGAGTATCGCGGTGTACTTCACGCTGGTTTAGTACGCACAGCTTGTTTTGATGTACAAATTCAATGGGGTCTTCTATGGTAAGAATATGCTCGCGCTTATAAGTATTAATATGGTCAACCATCGCCGCCAGCGTGGTTGATTTACCCGAGCCAGTAGCCCCCGTCACCAGCACTATGCCGGTTGGCTGATTAATTATTTTCTTGAATATTTCAGGTGCGCCAAGCTGTTCTAAGCTTAAGACTTCGTTGGGAATAGTCCGCATTACCGCAGCAGCGCCGCGGTTTTGTGTGAAAGCGTTTACTCTGAAGCGCGATAAGTTCTGTATTTCAAAAGAAAAATCTACTTCTAGGTTTTCTTCGTATTCTTTACGATGTTTGTCATTCATTATATCGAAAATGAGTGCATTTACGGTTTTGTGGTCAAGCTCTGGTAGATTTAGCTTTCGCATTTCACCGTCCACACGGATGATGGGAGGCAATCCTGCACTTAAATGTAAATCCGAGGCTTTATTTTGCACACTAAAGGCCAATAATTCGTTAATATCCACAGGCTAATTCCAACTATAAGTAAAAAATGTTATGGCAACCGAGACTACACAAGCAACAGCGACACTAACGGCAAATTTTGCGCGCATTAACGACCAAATAAAACAGGCAGCAAACGCTAATAAACGCGACCCCAGCCATATTAAATTGCTGGCCGTAAGTAAAACCAAACCCGTATCGGATATAGTAGTTGCGTATGCATTCGGGCACCGCGATTTCGGTGAAAACTACGTACAGGAGGCGGTCGAAAAAATTCAGCAAATGTCTTCATACTCAGACATTTTGTGGCACTTTGTCGGCCCCTTGCAGTCAAATAAAAGCAAACTCATTGCAGAATATTTTGATTGGATGCATTCGCTAGACCGAATCAAAATTGCCAAGCGCCTAAATGAGCAGCGTAGTGCGCATCAAAGCCCGTTAAATGTGTGCGTGCAGGTCAATATTGACGACGAGCAGAGCAAGGCAGGCATTGCGCCTTCAGAAGTGATAAACTTTATAGAACAACTGCAGCCCTTAAGCCGCATAAAATGCCGAGGCTTAATGACTATACCCAAAGCAGACGTGAGTGATACTGAGCGCAGGGCTAGTTTTGCAAAAATGCAGGATTTATTTTCGCAATGCGCACAACGCTTTGACAACATAGACACCTTATCGATGGGCATGAGCGATGATCTTGCTATTGCGATAGAATATGGCAGCACAATGGTGCGGGTAGGCACCGCTCTTTTTGGCAAGCGCGACTAAGCATTAACGCTATCTTGACCTAAACTGACCTAAACTGACCTAACAGGGGACATTTTGAATAACACACAAAAAATTAGCTTTATTGGCGCAGGCAACATGAGCAAAGCCATTATTTCAGGCCTCGTAGACAAGGGTTATTTACCCACTAATATTATGGCAAGTAACCCCAGTGCGGGGAAACTTGATGCCTTAAAAGACACATTAGGCATTCATACCACGCACAATAATCAAGAAGCCATCGATTTTGCCGACGTGGTGATGCTGTCGGTAAAACCGCACTTAATGCACAGCGTATGCGCTGGCTTCACATTACACAACCTTGACACTTTGTTTGTGTCTATTGCGGCCGGGCTCACAGTAAAAAGGCTGCGTGAGTTTTTACCTGAAAATGCCCATATTGTCAGAGTAATGCCTAACACGCCCTCGGCCATTGGCTTAGGCATGTCGGGGATTTATGCCACTAGCGACATTACCGATTCACAAGTTCATTTAGTGGAACAAATAATGCAAAGCGTGGGCAAAACAGTCGTGGTAAAGACTGAAGATGACATTAACACGGTGATTGCCGCCGCGGGTTCAAGCCCTGCATATTTCTTCTTAATTGCCGAAGTAATGCAGCGCACTGCGATTGACATGGGCATGGATAAAACCAGTGCACGCACTTTAGTTGAGCAGGCGATGCTAGGCAGTGCCAGCCTTATGCAAAAAACGCCAGAGCTAGAATTATCACAGCTTAGGGCCCAAGTTACATCTAAAGGTGGCACGACTGCTAAAGCGGTTGAAAGCCTACAGCAAGACAACATCGACAAAATATTTGCACGCGCCATGCAGGCCGCAGTTGCTCGTGCAAAAGAAATGTCAGAACAGTTTTAATAGGAAAAATAAGTATGGCTTCTCCCGTGTTAACGTTATTAATGTCAGTGTTCAATCTGTATTTAATGATAATAGTGATTAGAATTTGGCTGCAGTTGGTAAAAGCAGATTTTTACAATCCTTTCAGTCAATTTACGGTGAAGGCAACCCAGCCTGTGGTGGGCCCGCTGCGGCGTATTGTTCCGTCAATTGGACCATTAGATACCGCCACGCTGGTATTTGCCATACTGGTTGTATATGTAAAAATATTGACTTATGCGCTAATCGCTCAAGGCGCCCTTCCCCCTTTATTTACAGCCTTTATATTTGCATTATTCAACCTTGTTAATCAGGTGCTATGGCTTATATTTATCATTGTGATTATTCGCGCAATTTTAAGCTGGGTAAGCCAAGGCGGTCATCCGGTTGAAATGGTGATGAGCCAATTAACCGAGCCATTGCTGCGCCCTATTCGTAAAATAATGCCTGAGATGGGCGGTTTAGATTTGTCTGTATTGGTATTTTTACTGGGTTTACAGTTTATCATTAATCTATTTGGCAGCGCTTTTGGTCCCTTTGTGTAAGCAAATTTGTATACACGTCATAAGATCGCTCAAAGACACAGAATATGAACAAAGAGGCAAACACGAAAATGAAAATTAAATTTATATGCTTATCAGCGTGGGTGATTTTTGCCGCTATTTCGGCGCAAGCCAGCGCTGAAATTAAAAAGGACCTAGGAGATTGGGAAGTGCATTACATTGCCCTTACGACCACTTTTTTATCACCAGAAATAGCGCGAGCGAATAATATAGTACGTAGTGGTAGAAACGCCTTAGTGAATATTTCGGTGCTCAACAAACGCACCAAAGAAGCACAAGAAGTAAATATTACAGGCACTGCGCGTAATCTGCTGGGCACAAGCAAAACCCTTGCGTTTACGCAGGTGAAAGAAGGCAAAGCAATTTATTATCTAGCCAGCGTAGGGTTTTCAGATAAAGAAATACTGCGTTTTGATATTGATATTAATCAGGGCCGCAGTAATCAAAACCTCCAATTCCAACAAACCATGTATGTTGAAGACTAGACTCAGCGGTTTTATATCGCGCTAGCTTGTCCTTTGCACTTGGCATACTCTAGCGCTGAGCGCACTTGAGCTAGCGCTGGGCGCGCTTGAACACTAGCTTGATATCACTAGATTCACTTTCATCAAAATAGTAGCCGTCAACGTCAAACTGTTTCAGAATGCTTACATCCATAACTTTATGCTCAATAATAAAGCGCGCCATTAAGCCCCGCGCTCTTTTCGCATAAAAACTTATAATTTTGAATTTACCATTCTTCTCATCCTTAAACTGCGGTGTAATAACCGTCGCATTAAGAAGTTTAGTATTGATTGAAGAAAAATATTCATTAGACGCCAAGTTTATAAGCACCTCGTCACCTTGGTCTTTCAATGCCTTGTTTAACTCGGCGCTTATGGTGTTATCCCAATATTGATACAGATTATTGGCATCGTCTACTTTTAGCTTAATGCCCATTTCTAACCTGTAAGGTTGCATTAAATCTAAGGGTTTTAAAGTGCCATATAAACCCGACAAAATACGTAAATGCGCATTCGCAAATTCAACGGATTTTTGGTCTAAAGACCCCGCATCTAGCCCCGTATAAACGTCGCCGTTAAAGGCATACATGGCCGGGCGTGCGTTATTGTCGGTAAACGGAAACTCAAAACTCGAAAAGCGTTGAGCATTCAAAATGGCCAATTTATCGCTAATTTTCATTAGGCTGCTTAAATCTGCCGGAGACAGTGTTTTACATCTTTTAACCAACTCCTTCACATTGTCAATTAACAACGGCTGAGAAGTGACTAACGATGCTTGCGTTTCACTGTTCAAAAATGCAGGAAGCGGTGATGTAAAATCGAGATTTTTAGCCGGTGACACAACAACAAGCATAAACATACCTTTTAGTTAATGAGTTAAGCCATGCACTTGGCCTTTAATACGTATTATAATACGCTAATGTTAAGCAACTTGGCCAGCAAACACCTCAAGTTTTAGTTATACGAAAACCACTTTAACGATATATTTTATACCCATAGATTGGTTTTCACTGGTTTTTCAACCGCTATACTTGATATGATGATGCTTTAACGAAATTCAATACAAGCGAGCCTTTATACATGTCTAACCAATTAGAATCTTTACGTGCCATAACCACCGTTGTTGCTGACACAGGCGACATTGAGGCAATAAAAAAACATACCCCGGTAGATGCAACCACCAATCCCTCGCTGCTGTTAAAAGCGGCGTCTATGCCTTATTATGCCACTTTAATAGACCAGTCTATAGAATATGCAAAAAGCCAAAGTAATGTACAAAGTGAGCAGCTTGCTGCGGCAGGCGACAGACTCTCGGTACTGATCGGAAAAGAAATTTTAAATGTCATTCCAGGCCGTATATCCACAGAAGTAGACGCTCGCCTGTCGTTCAATACCCAAGCCACTCTTGCTAAAGCCAGACAGTTAATTGGTATGTATAAAGAAGCGGGGGTTGATAAATCGCGAATATTAATAAAAATGGCCTCAACCTGGGAAGGCATAAAAGCAGCAGAGGTTCTTGAAAAAGAAGGGATTAACTGCAACTTAACCTTATTATTCAGCTTTGCCCAAGCACGTGCTTGCGCAGAAGCAGGTGCTTTTTTAATATCGCCATTTGTAGGTCGTATACTCGACTGGTATAAAGCAAATATGCAAAATGAAGACTTTGATGGCGCTAAAGACCCAGGCGTTATATCGGTCACCAGCATTTATAATTACTATAAAGAACATGGTTATAAAACCGTGGTAATGGGCGCAAGTTTCAGAAACACCAGTGAAATAATAGAGCTTGCTGGCTGCGACAGACTCACCATTAGCCCGCCGTTGCTAGAAGAATTAGCCAACACTGCAGGTACTCTTAGTCCTAAATTAGTCGACAACGGCGCCACAAGCCCCGCGCCTACTCCTTTAAGTGAAGCAGCCTTTAGGTGGGAAATGAATGAGGACGCCATGTCAACGCAAAAACTAAGTGAGGGTATTCGTAACTTTGCTGGCGACCAAGTGAAGCTTGAAGCGCTGTTAGCACTAAAATTAAATCGCTAAGTGATCATATTTTTGTATAAGTAGTTGTGTGCTCACGCAAAGGAAAATAAATGAATAAGTTAACACAAACAGATGCTTGGATTTCACTTGAGCACCATGCGCCGCTTGTAAAGCGTCAGCATATGCGCGACATGTTTAAAACAGATCCCCTACGGGCTGAAAAGTATTCACTACATGCCGCTGGCTTGTTTTTAGATTATTCAAAAAATAGAGTAAGCGCAGACGTGCTTGATGATCTTTATGCATTGGCAAACGAGCGCTTATTGCCAGCTAAAATCAAGGCTATGTTCAGCGGTGAGAAAATTAACACAAGCGAAGGGCGCGCTGTTTTACATACCGCACTGCGAAACTTTTCTGGCAAGCCTGTTATGTTTGATGGCAAAGACGTCATGCCCGAGGTGATGGAAACCTTACAAAAGGTAAAAGCCTTTACGCAAGCTATTCACAACAAAACACACAGAGGCTACACCGGCAAAGCGATTAAAAAAGTCGTCGCAATTGGCATAGGTGGGTCATTCTTAGGCCCTAAAATAGTGACGCAAGCGCTTAAGCCCTACAAAGTTGCCGCGCTAGAAGTGGTGTTTGTAGCTAACGTTGATGGCTGCCATATAGCAGATGTATTAGCGCAATGTAGTGCTCACGACACCCTGTTTGTGATGTCCTCAAAATCGTTTAGCACCCAAGAAACACTGCAAAACGCTTTATCTGCCAAAGCATGGTTTTTAGCCCAAGGTGCTGGCCAAAAGGATATTGCGAAACATTTCGTAGCAGTGTCTTCAAATGTGGCCAAGGCGGTTGAATTTGGCATGGCCGAAAGCAATATATTTCCCATGGCCGATTGGGTAGGTGGACGCTATTCGTTGTGGTCAGCAATAGGCTTACCGATTAGTTTAGCACTTGGTTATGATCATTTTGAAGCCCTGCTAAAAGGTGCTCACGAAATGGACTGCCATTTTCAAGAAGCACCTCTTGCGCAAAATATGCCTGTTATAATGGCGATGTTAGGAATTTGGTATCGCAACTTCATGGGTGCTCAGTCACATGCACTGCTGCCTTATTACCATTACCTAAGAGGCTTCCCCGCCTACGTGCAGCAGCTTGACATGGAAAGTAATGGCAAAGCTACTACTCTTAAAGGAAAGGCGGTAGATCATGGAACAGGCCCTATTATATGGGGCGGGGAAGGCACAAACGCCCAGCACTCATTTTTTCAACTGATCCACCAAAGTAACATGCCCATACCTTGCGACTTTTTGTTTCCTGTAAAAGTGCCTTATTTAGACCAAGCACAGCAACAAACTCACCACGATATGCTGGCGTCAAACTGCTTTGGGCAAACCCAAGCGCTTATGCAAGGTAAAACATTCGAACAGTGCTACAAAGAGCTTGCCAACACTGGTTTATCCGAAAAGGAAATGCAAACACTTGCGGCACATAAAACAATGCCCGGTAACAACCCAAGCAATACCTTAATATTTGATGAACTTAACCCTGCCAGCTTAGGCGCGTTGATCGCTTTGTACGAGCATAAGGTGTTTGTTCAGGGCTGTATTTGGGACTTGAATTCGTTTGACCAGTGGGGGGTTGAACTAGGCAAAGACCTGGGTAATAAGGTACTTGATATGATCCAAGGTAGGATGAATATTGACGGCGCAGACGCCTCTACTCAAGCACTCATTAAACGCTTCAAGCAGGCAAAATAATATTTTTATTCTTATTTTTATTACTAAATTGTAATCCCAACTTAACATTAACTTTACATTGTTATATTATTTTACCGATGTATGTGATACTACTATGTTTGGTCACAGTAAACATTCGAGAGCACGAACAGCAAAATCTCAATATATGCAGTAGGTTTACCACTCGTTGTAGCTAATGGAGAAATATCATGGAATCAATAGATTTTTTGAATGCGGTAGAACGTGAGAGTCGCGGTGAGAAAACTAAAAGTAAAAAAAGAAAGTGGCGCGAAATTGAGGCAATTAAAGATCGTTTCAGATTAAAAAAAGAACTATGCGATATGGACATGAGCTGGGAGGCGGAACTCAGTCGAGGACGCTGACATATCCTTAACAGCATATACCTTATGGCACTTGCCAATCTATAGGTTTTTTGCCAAGCTTAATGAGTAAATCATTGGCTTGGCTAAAATGCTTGCACCCCAAGAAGCCACGATGCGCTGACAGCGGCGATGGATGAACGCTAGTCAACACATGGTGCTTTGACGTGTTGATTAATTTGATTTTTTGCTGCGCAGGCTTACCCCACAGTAAAAATATAAGATCTTGAAGATGCTCACTTACCTGCATTATAACGGTGTCAGTAAACTGCTCCCAGCCCATGCCTTTATGCGAGTTCGCGTTTGCTTCGTCCACTGTCATCACCGTATTTATCATTAATACGCCTTGCTGTGCCCACTTTGTGAGGTTGCCGTGCTTTGGCATACTAAAATCTGCAACATCTGTCTGTAGTTCTTTATAAATATTACGTAAAGAGGGCGGGATTTTCACATTATCTTGCACAGAAAAACAAAGACCGTGAGCCTGACCTTCGCCGTGGTAGGGATCTTGCCCTAGGATCACAACGTTAACATGATCACAAGGCGTAAGTGAAAAAGCATTGAACACATCGGCTTTGGGCGGAAATACTTTCATGCCACTTAAGCGCCTTGACTGCACAAACGCCAAGAGTGCTTTAAAGTACTCTTTCTCTTTCTCGGCGCCAAGCAGTGTTTGCCAATCTATCTTATTGTGCTCTTGCATACCTACCCTTTGATTGCGGCGCAGCGCTTATTTTAAGATGCTGAACATATGCGCTTTAAGCGCTTCATAATTATTGTCTATATCGGTAAAATGCGCTTCTTTAGCCGACGCTTCTGCTAAGGCCGTTGGCAATGCTATTGATTGGCCTAGTACATTTTCAACTGTTTCTCTAAATTTAGCTGGGTGCGCGGTGCCTAAAAAGATCCCTACTTCATCACCTGTCAGCGACTTACTTAAAGATCTATAGCCAATAGCCGCGTGCGGTTCACAGATATAGCCTAAAGCCGCCAACTGGCGCATTGCCACCTGCGTGTATTCTTCATCAACCGCTTCGCCTGTGATAATATCGACATCTATCCAGCCTTTATCAACCATCGCTTGAATGCGCGGCCAGTTGTTTGGCTGGCTTACGTCCATTGCATTTGAAATGGTGGGAATAGTCGCGTTAGGCTCCCATTTTCCAGTGTGCAAGAATCGCGGAACAGTGTCGTTGCTATTGGTAGCGGCTATAAAACGCTTAATAGGCAAGCCTAGTAACTTAGCAATAATACCCGCCGTCAAATTACCAAAATTACCACTGGGCACCGCAAATACAGCTCTATCTCTCTTCTCTACAGGCAGTTGCGCAATGGCTTCAAAGTAATAGCATATTTGCGCCATTAACCGGCTAATATTAATTGAATTGGCAGAATTTAAGTGCAAACCATCGCGTACATCTGGATCGTCAAACGCAGTTTTCACAAGTTGCTGGCAGGCGTCAAAGTCACCTTGAATAGCCACGGTGTGAATATTACCGCCTAAGGTTGTAAAGAGCTTTTCCTGCAGTTTGCTTATTTTGTCTTTGGGGAACAATATTACCACTTGGATATTGTCAATACCGTGAAAGGCATGTGCAACTGCCGCGCCAGTATCTCCAGAGGTCGCAGTAAGAATAGTGACAGGTTTGCCCTTACTAATATGGGTTAAACACTGCGCCATAAAACGACCGCCAAAATCTTTAAAGGCCAGCGTTGGGCCATGAAAAAGCTCTAGACTAAACACGTTATCACTAACAGCCACTAAGGGCGCAGCAAAAGTAAAGGCATTGTTCACAAAGTCAGCCACGGTTGCATGGGGTAACTCATCCCCAATTAAATGGCTTAGTATTTGCACGCTACGCTCGGCTAAAGGCATAGCAAGTAGCGCGTTGATATTTTCTAATGGGGTGATTTTTTCGGGAAAGTAAAGGCCCTGCTGTTTACCTAAGCCTTTTTGAACGGCGTAGCAAAAGCTTGCAGTATCACTACTGTCTTTTAAATTAACTAATTCCACAGTTTATTCATTTCCTATTGGTAGGATAATGCGGGTTCCCACAGTATCTATTTTACAAATATGGCTAAAGCCATCGTTGTTTTGAATGTAGTGCTGGTTTAACCATTGCTCAATCACTTGTGCGCTTTGAAGACTGTCAGTTACCACAAATATGGTTGGCCCCGACCCTGATATACCAAAACTTAAGGCATTATTTTGCTCACTAAACGCGCGCGCTTTATCAAATTCAGGCAGCATTACTTTACGGTGTTGTTCTGCAATGACATCTTTCATCATTTTAGCCGCTAAGCTTTGATTGTTGCTATGCAAACTATCAACAAATACTGCTAACTGGCGCCCAAAGTTAAGCGCATCAGCCAAACTATAGTGTGTCGGTAGCAATGCTCTGGCCTTCGCGGTTGACACCGACAGGCCCGAATAAGAACTTACCCAATACCAATTATCAAACACCGGTAGTTGAATTGCAATTGGCGAATGCTCACCGGTCATTAATGTCATGCCGCCATAATAACCAGGGGCCACGTTGTCGTAGTGAACTGAGCCGCTGATTTGCCCTTCTAACTCACCCATCATATACAGCAGTTCGTTTTTATCAAATGGCGCTCGCCCAAGCGTTTTTTCAGCGTGTGCGTTAAGGGCATAAAATGCGGCAACAATAGAGCTTGCGCTAGATCCTAAACCGCTGCCTATGGGGAGATTTTTGTGTAAATGCAGACGCACTTTCAACGGTGTAAGCCCCGCTTTTTGCATAGCGTTTTGAAAATGCGCATAGCAGGCTGTAACAATATTGCCTTGCGGATCAGCTGGCAGTTTATGTGCGAAACGGCCGTCTTGCGTCAGCGAAAATTGCGCCGCGTCAAACACTTCGACCCAGTCACCTAGTTGCGTTTGGTCAATAGGCGCAAGCGCTGCCCCTAACACGTCAAAGCCCAAACTTACATTTCCAATAGAAGCGGGTGTGAAGGCACGCGTACTTGTCATATTAGTTAAATTCCAACTGTAAGGGCATGGTGCGTAGTATATCAGCAAATACGCCCGCAGCGGTCACCGTCGCGCCAGCGCCATAGCCACGAATAACAAACGGAATAGGCTGATAATAGTGACTGTGAATAGCCAAAGCGTTTTCGCCGTCTTTTACGGTGGCCAGCGGATGGCTCAGGGTCACCGCCTGAATACTTACCTTGCACTGACCTTCGCTAATGGAGCCTACATATCGCAGTACTTTGCCATCTTCTTTAGCTGCGTAGGCCATTTCGCCTATGTGTTGATTTAGTTTTGGCAGGTTTGCCATAAACGACGCTACATCACCGCTTGCATCAAACCATGGCGGCAGCACCGACTCTATTTCAATATCGCTAAGCTCCAGACTTAAGCCTGATTCACGCGCCATGATCAACAGTTTTCGTGCGACATCCATACCGCTTAAGTCATCGCGTGGGTCGGGTTCAGTAAAACCATTCTTTTTCGCCGTTTCGGTGGCCTTGGAAATACTCATGCCTTCATCCAATTTGCCAAATACATAGGAAAGCGAACCTGACAGTATGCCCTCGAACTTTTCAAGTTTATCGCCTGCAATAACCAGCTTTTGAAGATTGTCAATTACCGGTAAACCTGCGCCAACGGTGGTTTCATACAAATACTGGCGGTTGCACTGCTGGGCGGTCTTTTTGAGCATTAAGTAGTCTGCGTAATCGCCGGTATTGGCTTTCTTATTTGGCGTGACCACGTGAAAACCAGCTTTCATCATATGCACGTACAAGCTGGCAATCTTTTTATTGCTAGTACAGTCTACCACCACAGGGTTTGTTAGGCTGTTATAACTAACAAAATTAGCCAGACGGTCAACACTGAAGCTCCCGGTACTTTGCTTTAACAGCTCGTTTATGTCTTGCGACAAATCTATGCCGGTATTTTGCAATAGACAGTGCTTTGAATTGGCGATGCCAAACACTGTTAAACGAATGTTGCGGCCTAACAAAGCCTGCTGCTGCTTACCAATTTGATTAAGCAACTCCAGACCAACGGTACCTATGCCAATTAAAATTACATCAATACTGAGCATATTGGTAAAGAAATTTTGGTGAATAATCTTAACTGCTTTCTTGGCTTTGCTGTTTTCAATAACCGTAGAAATGGAACGCTCTGAAGAACCCTGCGCAATAGCCACATTATTCACACGCGCTTGGGCTAGGGATTTGAAAAACTTCGCCGCCAAACCTCTAGACTGGCGCATACCGTCGCCTACCAAGGTCACTATGGCTAAATCTTCACGCACTTCTATGGGCTCAAGTAAATGATTCGCTAGCTCAAGAGCAAAATTCTCTTCAAGTAACTCTTTTGCTCTTACCGCGTCTTTGTGGGCAATACAAAAGCTAATGCTGTATTCCGATGAGCTTTGCGTAATTAAGCTAATCGATATATTGCCTTTAGAAATGACGTCGAATATACGACTCGCCATGCCCACCATACCTTTCATACCCGGGCCTGACAGGTTAAACATCGCTATATCTTCTAGATGCGAAATACCTTTGACGCTAGTCCACTTTTCGCTAGCTTCATGGCTAATTAAGGTGCCCGGTGCAGCAGTATTAAGCGTGTTTCTAATAAGACAAGGAATGCCAAATTGCGCAATGGGGCCTATGGTCTTAGGGTGTAACACTTTGGCGCCAAAATAAGACAGCTCCATGGCTTCTTGATACGTCAGCTTGTCGATTAATACCGCGCCTTCAACTTGATTAGGATCGGCATTGTAAACACCGTCTACGTCGGTCCAAATTTCACAGCAGCTAGCATTGATACAGGCAGCCAAAATAGCGGCAGAATAATCTGAACCGTTGCGTCCTAAGGTTACCTTCTCACCTAGCTCGTTAGCGGCAACAAAGCCTGGCATGATAATCAAGGTGCTGCCGTCGCTGGGCACGTCGCTAAATCTTACTCTGCAGTCAGACAGCACCGCTAGGCTGTCGAGGTAATCGCCTTCAGCAACAATGTATTCAACGGGATCAATAATGAGATTTTTAATATTGTGAGCGGTCATAATGGCGCTGAATATACGTACACTGACATATTCACCCATGCTTAAAATACTGGCGGTCACCTGATCAGGGCAAATTCGAAGAAGGCTAATGCCGTCTAGCTGCTGCTTCAATAGCGCTAGACGTTCGCTAATGTAGGCGTCTACACCCTCAAAATCGAAGTTAGGTAGCTTAAGGTGCAGCTCATTCGCAATCCCATGCAGGGTCATATCTAATTTGGCATATAATTCACCAAAGTCTTTACCCATACTGGCTTGCTCGCACAATAACGATAGCGCATTGGTAACCCCTTTAGGCGCCGACAATACCACCGCTGCCCCCTTGCAGTCTTTGCTTTTATGCGTGTTAGCACTTATTTCAAAGACATTCAAATAACGAGTAGCATCGGCCAATGAGGACCCACCAAACTTTAACACCTTCATTTACAATTCCGCCCTTATCAATTAAGTTTACTGACTAGATAATTTTTTATTTCTCAAACGCTTTTCAAAAATTCTTGCACAAAAAAAACCCGCTTAATGCGGGCTTTTGTTAACTAGACTGACACCCGCTAACATCTGCCCTTGTTTAAGGTCATCATAATAGTACGCATAATAGCAGGCGCATTTATAATTATGTTTATGTCGTTAGTGTTCTTATTTGTTTTCATAGGTTCAATTTGCCGTATAGACGTCTATATGTCAACTAGAAATTCGGTGAATTATGTTTTATTGTAATCTACGTAGTTTTTAAATAGTCGAACCAACTAATGTGAACAACTGAAATACCCTTAAAGCTCCATTCACTTCGAAGGGTTGTCATTTACAATAGGCTCCACTAACAAGGGTGTAAATATAAAACTTTCCGGTTCTGTGTCCAACATTTTTTGCATAAGTGTTTTTGCGGCTTCTTGGGCAACATGACGGATCAATTGGCGATCGGTATTATCACCCATTTCATAAGTGATAGAGTGGATTTTGTATTCATCTGCAAGAAACTGTTTAAACACACCGCGACCAGGGCTCGTGCCTGGACTCGGGCGTACAACAAAAGACGACAGTGTGGCGTTTTTAAGGCGCTTTAACCAGTCTTTTGAAAAGTCTTGTGGCGCTACTGCGTAGTCAGACCCCATGGTATAAAAAACATCTTGTTGGGTGGAGTGAAAGTCGAGTGCAAAAACAAGCCTTTGCTGCTCAATCAAGGTTAAATCAAGCCAATATTTGACCTGCTGTGTTTCGATTTGCGTAAACTTGCCCCAGTCTCGATTTAAATCAGAACCTAGAGTGTTATGTCGCCAGTTGCCGTGGGCAACCCCATCGGGATTCAAGTTAGGCACGATCATGACATTAAAGCGGGCTAAAAATTCGCGGTTGAGGTCATGCTCTATAGATAGTTGTTCAACAAAAGAAATAAGTGCCAAAGCGCCTGTTATTTCGGGTGGATGTTGGCGCCCAATAATTAAAAACCATTCATTATTTTCAGGTTTTGAATGCACCAGCGCGTCTATATTTCTGCCTTGGGTAGATGAACCCAATTTGCTTAGTGAAAACGGCGAGTTTTCTGCAATACTGTTCATCCACTGCGCATAAAAAGCGTTGTCAACTATCTCTTGAGCGGCAATATAAATAGCCTCTTGTCCAAGCGTCAACTTAATGTGAATGTTGCTATCGATTATTTCAAAAGGCATAGGCTGCCAATGTTTGCCATCAATACTCATTTTAGGTGAATAGCGTGCTTTGGCGCCTTCACTTTTTAACACTAAGCGCAGTTCCTGAGTATTTGCTGGTGTTTGGTTAATGACTTTAAATGCATACCAAGGGCTAGGGTTAATAGGGCTATTTTCAGGTTTGCTCAGCAGTTCGTATTGTTTGTTAGAAAATTCATCATCTGCTAGCTGCACGCAAGCGTCTAACTTTCCAGCATCAAAGTTAGCCGCAAAATGGACATCTTTAAATTCGCATGCATAACTAGAGGCGCTAAACGCTAATAAAAAAGCGCTTAGTAATGCTAAGTGACTTATTCTTTTTTGCACGTTTATTTGTTCAAAACTCGTCTTTACATTATGCATACTGCACCTATTTTTTAGCGTTTTTATAAAATCCTTGCGTCACCAACCAGCTTAGTTTTTGCAATTCAAGTGCAAGGCTTGGGTCAAGCCCCGCCGTAAAAATATTTCCTTGGGGCGACTCCTGATAAAAACTTGCGTACAGCACGCAAGCCATTAAATAGGTGCCAGCGACACTAGGATGCTTTAACTCTTTTTTGTAGCTTAAGCTCGCATGACCCTCTTGATCTTTTGAAATTCCTAACACATCGGGCACGAATAATTCGATATGGGGAAGTTCTTGTTCGGCAAGCCAAAAGGCGAGGCCCACGGGCACAACCAAAACATCGAGTTCATTAGCTATAGATGTATACGCGTTGGCAAGCTGCATACCCATGTCTAATTGTCCTTTATAGCCCCACGTCATTAACAAAATTGGCTGTAAGTCTTTTTCTTTGATTCGTTTAACGGCCTGTTTCAAAGCCTTGGTAAACCGCGCCTGTTTTTTAGCGTCAATAGGCTCATTGCTGTGTCCTTGCAGAACTACCGCCTCCCAAGTGCCTTTAGGTTTTGCTAATAAAAAATCTAAATCGTCCAAATGTTCATAAATATGGCCACCAGACAAGGTCGATAAACGCAGTCGATTCTCACCCGCTCGCCATTTATCACTAGCCCTGACTAAACTGCCCAGATGATTATGCACACCGTTATTATAAAAGCTAAAACTATTGCCCATAAACAATGCTTTTTTTACGTCCTTAGCGGGCGCGATTTTCGCTTGAATTAATGTCGGTTTGACAGTTGATGCAAATCCATGTAATGACCAAATACCAAGCAAAGTTAATATACATAATTTGCCGATTACATTTTTCATATTTGACGCCTTTTTCATGAGAACACCCAAGGCGCTAACCACACAGAAACGATACTGAGTAAAATCATACCCATAACATTTAAGATAAAGCCCGCTCTAATCATCTGTGGAATATTGAGCACACCTGAGGCAAATACAATGGCGTTGGGCGGGGTTGCAACCGGCAGCATAAATGCGCAGCTTGCAGCTAAGGTAATAGGCACGCATAACAGCAGTGGCGAGACACCCAGTTCCAGCGCTACCGCAGCGACAACCGGCAAAAAAGTAGCTGCGGTGGCAACATTGCTCGTCAATTCAGTTAAAAATATGACCAAGCCTGTAGCAGCAATAACTAAGGCGAAAATACCAAAAGCGTCAAGATAGGTTAAATGTCCGCCTAGCCAAGTTGCTAGTCCTGATGACGACACCGCTGCCGCCAAGGCTAAACCGCCGCCAAATAAGATGAGAACGCCCCAAGGCAAACGATTCACATCATGCCAAATCATGACTTGAGGTTGCGATTTATCACCACTTGGCAACAAAAAGAGTATCAAGGCTGCTGTCATCACTATGCCCGTATCGCTTAGAAAATCGATACCTAAAAGGGTAGATATGGGGCGTCGTGCCATCCAAAATAAAATCACTAAAGAAAACACAATGGCAACGCGCTTTTCAGCCTTGCTCATTGGCCCAAGCTCGCTACGCAGTTTTGCTAAATGTTGGTTAACTGCAAGGTTAGCCGGAATGTCGATATTAAAGCTCCAGCGCGTTAGCGAAAACCAAGCAAGGGGCAGCATGCACACAGTAACCGGAACGCCTACCAACATCCAGCTAGCGAAAGTAATGTGAATGTTATAGTTTTCAGTTAAAAAAGCAGCCAGCAAGGCATTAGGAGGCGTACCAACAAGTGTTGCTAAACCACCAATAGTGGCGGCATAAGCAAGTCCCAATAGCATGGCAGCCTGAAAAGACTTCGTTTGCTTTGCATCTAGATGCGTGTTGTTGTCGGCAATGACTTTGGCAACTGATAATGCAATAGGCATAAGCATCATAGTGGTAGAGGTATTTGTCATCCACATTGACAGCAGCGCCGCCACAATCATAAAGCCGCCTATTAAGCGTCGTCCGTCGGTACCGGTGTAGCTTAAAATAGCCAGCGCAATACGCTTGTGCAAATCCCAGCGCTCAACCGCTAAAGCCAGAATAAATGCACCTAGGAATAAATAAATGATGGGATTTGCGTAAGAAGATGTCGCGTCTGCCATACTACTGATACCTAAAAAAGGGAAGGTAACAATAGGTAAAAAGGCGGTTACAGGAACGGGCACAGCCTCGGTCGCCCACCAAATGGCCATCCACATTCCCACAGCAGCAACGCGCCAAGCCGTTGGCTCCAAGGTTGTATGGCTGGAGCCTAACAACATCATAATAACAAACACTAAAGGCCCTAAAATAAGCCCTATATCCTGATAACGTGCACGGGTTTGATCCGTAATATCGGGTAAACTATTACTCATAAAAAACAGCCTAATACTTTTAAACAGAAAACTAACTTACAGGCGTTTATGCGCAATAAAACCTGCAAGTTATTGACAACCCATCAGACCTAAAACAAGCCCTAAAAACTAGCCCTAAGGTCTAGGTAATAGCTACGGCCAAAGTCTCTGTGAGCATCAGCAAAAAAACCAAATGAATTATCAGACAGTGGGGCACGCTCGTCGGTCAAATTACGAATACCAAAACGTAAACGCGTGTTTACCTCATTCATATTAAAGCGATAGTCAACGGTCGCATTATAAGTCGTCATGGCTGGAATAACATAGCGGGTACCATCGCTAAGCGTTAATGAGCTTTGGTAAAATTCACCTATTCTATTGCCGCTCAGGCTCGCCCCAAAGTCGTCTTTACGCCATGAAGCTCGCATAGAGTGACGTTGCTCTTGATTACCGTCTCGCCCAATAAGATCATCAAAGCCGGTGATTGGAAAGTTAATTGGAATTACACCATTGTTTTGCGCTTGCACTAATAATGCGGCTTGCCCACCGGCTTGTTGTTCAAATTTATCGATAAATGATCCATTATAGCTAAATTTAAAATCACCAAACTCAGTGTCGACATCGTAGTACAAGGCGACATCAAAGCCCGCAAGATTGCGATCATCAAGGTTAGCGTACTGATCGTTAATAGAGCTCACCTCTCCTGCTGGACATATACCCGCCGCAGCATAAATTGTGGCCGCTTCTGCACTGGCTTCTTGTCTTGGAACTGCCGGGCTAAAGGTGCTACTAGCACAGTTAGTATCGCCATTTTCTAAGCGAAATAATAGGTCAAGCAAGGTGTGATTTTCTTCACCAAATAAACCAATGGTACTTTCCTTTTCAATTGACCAATAATCAACGGTAATGGTTAATTCGTCAGTAGGCGTAAATACCAAGCCTAAAGATGTATTATCCGACTCTTCTGGCACTAAACTTTCACTACCTTGCGCGACACGTTGAGTTGAATATCTGCAGTTAAGTATATCTTGGTTTGGATCTCCCCCATTTTCAGCGGCGAACAAGCACGCATAGTCGGTAATGGTGGCGCTTCTAGTCACGATACTTTCGTTAATTGTAATAAGATTAGGCACGCGATACGCTTGTGACCACGAACCTCTTAGTAATACTGATTCGAGTGGGCGCCAACCAAAGGCAAGTTTACCCACTGCCGTATCGCCAACGTCTGAGAAGTTTTCATACCGAATAGCCGCTTGTACATTTAAATTTTCAAGCACTGGAATTTGAAATTCAGCAAATAAAGAGCTTACGTCTCTATTGCCGCTGCTATCAGGCGTTGGACTTGAGTTCACCACATCCGAGACAAATGGAAAGGTGTCTCCTTCATAGTCGGTAAAGGCAATAGTGCCGTCAAGACGATCATCTCTATCATCCGTAAATGACTCTTCTCGATATTCAAATCCCAGCACAAAACCCACAGGACCAGCCGGTAGTTCAAAAATGTCAGTATGTGCAAATTTAAGGTCAAACGACATGAGATCTGTTTCGTTTTTGCGCACTACGTCAATAAGAGTTCGCTCTATATTTGAATCCACACCACCACTAAAAGGATTATAAGCCGCTGGTGTACTATCAAAAAGCGCTTCTACCATCAGATTGTTAGACACTCGATTACGCGTTAAATCTTCTTTTTTCGCTTTTGAGTAGCTAACTGCAGTTTCCCAATCCCACTCACCAAAAGTGCCTCTAAAACCTTGCAAAAAGCGGAAGGTGTCGCCGTCGTTATCGACAATTCGAGGTAACTCAGCGAAGCGGTAATTATCCATGGTAATAGCTAAGCCACTGCATGGCACGTTTCCGCCTATCACGCTGTCGGGTAAACGATTAGGTGAGCCACAGGGCCCAAATGGGTTGTAATAGTTTTCTGCGCCCACGCGTAATTTAGAGCTGGAGAAGGATGCCGTAGGATGACGGCGTAAATTGGTTTTTGACTGGTACAAACTGAATTCTGTAAAACTTTCAACACCATTATCAAATTCATGATTAATGAACATAAACAAGTTGGCCCGCGTTAATTCTGAACTCAAATCACGATCTGCATTTAAGTTGTAGCGTATAACGCCCTGCCCGTCTGGCGCACCACAGGTTTGGGCATTAATGGCAAACGCACAGCGCTCATCGCCAGCAGGATACACTTCAAATTCGCCCGCGCCGTCAACTATGTCGCTCCCTAATCCAGAGCTAGCGCGACTAGTAAGCAAGTCAAATTGACCAAACAAGCTATTAGCACTGGTGCCCCTAAAAGCAATATCGCCAAACCACGGTGAGTCCTCAGGAATTCTGCTTCTAAAATCGGAGTTAGCCCAGCGTGGATCATCTTGTGAGTTAACACGATCGCGTGCATAGTAATTAGCAAATACGCTTAAATTAGTGCGACCAGCGTTAAAGTCTTTACCCCATTCAACAGTAAGGCTTTGTTCGTCGCGCGGGATATTCTCGTATTCAGACCATCGACCAGAAACAGTAAACCCAACAAAATCAGTTTTCATAACGTGATTAACGACACCAGCAACAGCATCTGCACCATATATAGCAGATGCGCCATCGCGCAGCACTTCAACTCGGCTTAAGCCTTGTACCGGAATTGTGTTCACGTTTGCCGAGTTAACGGGCACAAAGCTACCGCCAACTTGTTCGGTTTGATACGCGGCAGAATTAACCATGCGGCGTCCATTAAGCAGCACAAGGGTGTTACCTGTGCCTAAATTACGTAAGTTATAGGTACCGATATCACCGCGCGCCGCATTAACGCCGCCTGAGATGTTTTCAGCTTCACTAAAGAAATTTTGCCCATTCTCTGGTATGAGCTGTAGTAGATCATCCATTGAATCGATGCCCATCTGGCCAATGATCTCTGCATCAATGACGGTGACAGCTAAGGCTTCGGCCACTTGACCGCCGCGTATATTTGAACCTATAACTTGTATTTTTTCGACATCTTTATCGTTGCTGGCTACTTCTGCTTCTTGCGCAAAAGCAGAAACACAAAGTGCGGACGCAATGGCTACTGACAGTAGCTTAGGTACAAAAAAAGATAGTTTGTTACGTCGTGTGTATGTTTCCATGATTGTTCCAGTTATTTTTTACTAACACTTCATTAACGCGCACCTAACATAAATCCCCTACACAAAGCATAAAATATATTAAAGACCCCCAATAGAGTGGGTTTGGTGTCAGATTGAAAAATTGATAACCCTTTGAAAAAGTAAGCAAGTCCTAAAAAAGCGACTGAATAACGGGAACGAGCAGACCGCAAAGTATGAGTCCAATGGTGAGTGGATATGCCCATGATGGGCTTGCTGTTTGCTCACCAAAACTAGCTTCGGTAAATAATGTTTTAGGGGGTATATCCGATTGTGAAGGAAAGGGTAATACCACCGACTTATCAATGATATTCGACATAGATTTAGCGCAGGCACTACGAGCCCATATTTCAGACAATTCAAAATAGGCTTGCTGGTGAGAAGGATCGGCCTGCAGCCAGTCGAAAAAGTGAGTATGTATATCTTCGCCGGCACTAAACAATTGATTAGCGTCCAAGGCCTGATGATTGCGTAAAGTCTGAGCAGCGTCTTCAAATTGCTGGAAATCTTTATCTTGCGTAGTGTCAAGCATAGCGATCCAAGAAGCGGCTTGCTCTAGCACTTCACTAGATACTTCATACCCCGACCACTGCTCTATATTCAAGATGCCACCTTGGTAATTAAATTGCTGGTTGCCAAATGGTTCTGTTGAGGCTCGGGCATATGCTTGGGCTTGGGCTTGGGCTCAAGCATATGTTTGCGGCACAACAACAGTCCTTTAGTAAGATGGTTTTCAACTGTCTTTGTGGAAATACCTAGCATATTAGCAATCTCCTGATGTGACTTTCCAAGCAGTTTGCGTTGAATAAATACTTGTCTGCAAATGGGAGGAAGGCGATTTATTGCAGCAATTAATTGTATATTTTCGTACTCGAGTATCGCTTGTTCTTCTGCATTATGGTTGTTGGGATTTTGAGAAACAGTGGCTTGAACGTGAAGCATTAGCTGCGAATCTGCGTATCTACCTTCTACTTTTTTATGGCGTAATATACTTAATGCCAAATTCTTAGCAATAATTGTTAACATCGACCTTAAGCCCCGCAGTAAATCTATATAGTTATGATGGCTTGGCTTTTCTTTTATCAAAAGGTAGAGTTTCAGATATGCTTCTTGCGCTACTTCTTCAGCTTCCTCCTTAGGAATCAGTTTGCTTAAAAACCCAAGTAGACTTGCTTTGGATTCATGCATAAATATCGACAAGGCGGTATCAAGCAATTCATCATTATTTTTACTGTGATGGTTATACAATGTCACTCGCCTTTTGAAATAAGTGTAGTTAGTTCACTTTGCTTTGCTTTGCTTTGCTTTGCTTTGCTTTGCTTATTAATTATTTTTTATATAAGTAACATTGATCAATTTATTTTACAAATATTTTACATCGCCAGCTTGATTTAGGCGAGTGTTCAAGAAGTAATTAAGCATGCAGGTTTTATCAGCAGCATGTGTTAACGCATTAAAAAGACAGATCTGAAAGGTGATATACGTGCTTCTTACTCAATTTTTTTAGGGGATAACGCACTTACGTGCTGAATTCGTAACCACTTTTTCCCCGCTGAGCTCTCAAGCAACACCCTCGTCATATCGTTACAACCATAAAAATGTTTCATGCTTAGGCGTTAATTAGACATATTGTCTACTTCTGTTTGCTGTTTTGTGTAGCGTTAAGCGTCGAATTTTTGTACATATAATATAAAATATTTGTTTATTTAGTAGGGGGTTTTTCGTGCCTACGCGTTAGTTAATATGAGAATTGATTTTAAACAACACACTGCTAGTAACTTAACGCTGATAAAACTATAACAAAAAAGGTAAAGTCAAAATGAAAAGATACGACTACTTTAAAAATCACAAAAAGCTAATTATTGCCACATCTATTGCAACGGCTTTGGGCACTCTCTCCGCCCACACACAAGCACAAGACGAGACAGAACTGGACGATCTTCAAAAAATTGAAAGAATAATTGTTTTAGGCTCTAACATTCGTAAAATTGACACCGAAAGCGCCGCACCAGTTCAATATATTGATAGAGACAGCATTGAGCTGAGCAGTATCGGTTCAATCTCAGACCTCGTTCTCAACATACCAGCAAATGCTGGATCTGTAATAAATCCTGTTAGTGGTGAAAATATTGGTTCCTCAAATTTTAACATCCGCAACCTAGGCGCAGGCTCAACACTTGTTTTAATCAATGGCCGCCGAGCAGGCAAGAGCCCATTGAGTGATAATTTAGGTAATCAATTTTACGATTTGAATCAGTTACCCTTGTCTATGGTAAAAAGCGTTGATATACAAACAGACGGCGCTTCGGCCATCTATGGCTCTGAGGCTGTTGCGGGTGTAGTCAATATAGTGACACGCAAAGGATTTGAGGGTCTAGAAATCAGTGCCCGCTATGAGGATGCAAGTAATCAAACAGAAACTATTAATTTTGCGCTTGGCAGTAATGGTGAACGTGGTTCTTTTGGTTTATACGCCACGGCTTACAATGGCAGTATTAACTACCGCGATGATTTCGATTTCATTGTGGAGCGTTCTGGGGGGGTATTACTATCAAGCAGCGGCTCACCTGATGAATATCGCACCTTAGACCCACTTACGGGTGAGTTTGGAAGTACTAAAGTCATTGACCCTTACTGTGAAGAAGCCGGGCAGGTTGTTCAAGGAAATAATTGTAGCTATAACTTTTTTGACCATACCAGCCCCGTCCCAAAGAATAATCGTTTATCGATTTTTGCAGAATTTGACTATGATTTAGGTCAGGTATTAGGTTTTGAAGAGGTAAAGGCATTTGGCGAAGTAAGTTACGCACAAAATACTGCTACCCGCGCCTTCGGCCCTCAAATAAACGGCAACGGCGAATACGGCGGTCGCTTTTTAATTCCGAGTAGCCATCCTTTCAATTTTTTTGTAGAAAATGCAGATGGTCTACAATATATTGACCCAACCACAGCAAGCGGTTCTCAATTCTGGGAACAAAATCCCAATGCGGCGGCTAATTTAACAACCAGTGGTAACTTCAGACCAATAGGTGCAGCAATTGCAGGCAAAAACGGAAATGGAAATGATTATATTAACAACTCTGACCGCCATTTGATTGGTATTGATGCATTCACCGGAAACTGGAGTGTTTCAGCTTGGTATCAAAAATATGAGCACGAGAATAGGTTTATAGCAGAGGGTGATAGCATCGCTAGCGGCTTGCAATCTGGTTTAATGGACGGCACGCTCAACCCATTTGGTATCGCATATGCTTTACCAGACTTTATTTCTCCTAAAGATGGTACTAGCATCGCAGCTCATGATCTGGATAGCTACAACAATAACATTGGTTACATCACCACTAATATTCGCACAAGCTCACAACAAACCGTTGATTTTGTAATGAGCAACAGTGAAGTTTTTGAGCTGGACGCTGGCTATGTAGGTGTTGCTTTTGGTTTTCAAAATCGCCAAGAAACATTTACTTTCACGCCTGATAGAATAACAAGTGCGGGTTTAGGAAGTGTTGCATCGTCAAGATCGCTGTCCGTTAATGGCGAGACAGATGTTGATTCAGTGTTTGTTGAAGTCGCAATACCAGCCCTGGAAAATTTAGATTTACAGCTTGCCTTACGCTATGAGGACCATGGAAAAGAAATCGGCACTACTACCGATCCCAAAGTTGCTGCATTATACAAGCTAACAGAAGATATCTTACTGCGCGCATCATACGGTTCATCTTTTCAAGCACCAACGGCAATTCAAGCAGGAGGAATAACAAGCAATACCGGTGTTGATTTTCTAACAGCAAATGGACGAGTTACTTGCAACGCTCAAAATGCAGAACAAGGCGACTTTATTGCAGATACTTCGGCTAAAGTCCTTGGCAACTTAAACCCACAGTCAGCTGACAACATCAACTTAGGGATAGTGTGGCAAGCCTCGAATAAAAGTAGCGTGTCGGTAGATTACTGGCAATACGATTACAAGGGTCTTATTGTAAATGCTCAATCGCCGCAAGCCGTATTAGATAGCGATTGCGACGATGGGATATTGAATGACCCTAATATCACCAGAGCTTCTGACGGGGTTCCTCTATTTATTAATACTTCCTTAGAAAATGCCGATAGTGCAAAAACTGATGGTATTGATGCTAAATTTAAATATGGCTTTGACAGCAATATGGGTGCATTTGATTTTAATGTCACAGTATCTTATGTTATGTCGTTTGAAGCGGTTCTAAGCGGGGTTACTATCGACGTAGCAGGAAGACGCAACGCCAACACAAACTCTTTTGGAGCGATGCCAGAACTGACGGGGAATGCTAGTGGGAGGTGGACAAAAGATAACCACCAAGCAACGCTTACTTTTCGTTATACAGATTCTTATTTACAAGATGATGCAGCGCGAAACAACGATCTTTTAGGGCAAAACATAGATAGCTTTACGACTCTAGATTTTCAATACCGGTATGATGCCTCACAGATAATCGGAATTGGAAGTTGGATAATGCTCGGGGCTAATAATCTCACCGATGAAAACCCACCACGATATGGTGCTCGTCCATTTTTTGATGAGGAAGCGCACTCCATCCGTGGCAGAGTCCTTTATGCAGAAATTGGTGTAACATTTTAATACGGATGTAATAAACAGTCTATTCCCGAGGTAAAGATCATGCTATGCCGCCAAAATTTCGATAGCAGAGTTTACTTCGGGGCTATTTATTGTATATTCTGGCGAAGGTGAATACCTATTCTGCGCTAAATAATAGTTTTGGATTCTGCAAATTCACCTGCGAAGAAAAAGAGTTCTCCGAGGCACACAAGTATCCTCAATTATTAAGGAAAATCAATGCGTCAAAAAGTATTAGCCGTCCTATTATTTACCACTTTCTTGGCAGGATGCGCAGGCAGTGCACCTAGATTAGGCATCACAAATGGCGAGTTGAGCCCATGCCCCATCACACCCAACTGTGTAAACACGCAAGCAAGCACTGATGTCGACTCTATACAACCAATCTTGTTCACCGGAACACAGGCTGAGGCAAAAGAGCGACTCTTAACCGTTCTTAAGCAAATGAAGCGAACCCAAATCACACAAGAGCGTGAAGATTACATTCGAGCCGAAACTATCTCTGCAATTTTCCGATTTGTCGACGATGTTGAGTTTTATTTCCCCTCACGAGAGAGTGGAAAAATCATCATACACGCACGCTCTGCTTCACGCCTTGGCATTTCAGATCTTGGCGTAAACAAAAAACGAATAGAAAGCATTAGAGAACAATTCAACGCAAATTGATAACGCTAATTAAAGTACTTAACATACGCTCAAGTCGTATGCTAAGTAACACTGTGAGGTGAATAGTTTATGCTATGGCTGCTAAGAGCTTTTCAGCGGCCAGTTCTGAACTTGCCGGATTTTGGCCAGTTATCAATAAGCCGTCTTGAACAGCAAACACACTCCAATCTTCACCTTTATGATAGTTACCACCACGCTTAATTAACTCATCTTCTAATAAGAAAGGCACAATGTTAGTCAACTGAACGGCCTCTTCTTCACTGTTCGTAAAACCTGTGACGGTTTTGCCCTTAACAGAGTACTGACCTGAAGTATCTTTAATATTCAAGAAAGCAGCGCTTGCATGACATACCGCAGCGACTGGCTTATTGGCCGCTAAGAAGCCTTCGATTAAGGCAATAGATAGCGCATTATCCGTTAAATCCCACATTGGTCCGTGCCCGCCTGGATAGAAAACGGCGTCGTAATCTGCCGCCTTAACATCGCTTAATGTAGCGGTGTTGGCAATTAGGGCTTGCACGTTGGTGTCAGCATCGTAGCGTTTGGTTGCCGGGGTTTGAAAGTCTGCTTGTTCACTTTTTGGATCAATCGGTGGCTTGCCGCCTAGTGGAGACACTATGCTCACTTCTACGCCTGCATCGATAAACGCATAATAAGGTGCTGCAAATTCTTCCACCCAAAAACCAGTTTTTTCACCACTATCGCCTAGCTCGGCATGCGAGGTTAACACCATTAAAATGTGTTTAGTTTTTGCTTGTGTATTCATTATTTTTCTCGCATCTGCTTTTAAAGTCCAGGCAGTCTATGTCTTTTTATAATTTCTAACAATATGTAGAAAATAAACAACATTGTTTTAATTATTGATACAATGTTTGTTATGATGCATTATGAATGTACATTTCGAACAACTCAAAAGCATGATGGTCTTTGCTCAGATCGTTGAGCAAGGCAATCTTACTGCGGCCGCTCAACATATTGGTTTGTCTAGAGCCGTGGTTAGCTATCACCTCAAAAAGCTAGAGTCTCAGCTTGAGGTGAAGTTACTTAATCGCTCTACCCGATCAATTTCATTGACACAGGCCGGCACTGAGTATTATCAGTCTTGTCGAATGATTGCCGAACACGCCATCATGGCCAATCAGCAAATTGAAAATCTCAAAAGTGAACCCCAAGGCTTATTGAAGATTACCTGCCCGGTTAATGTTGGCCTGAATATGGTGGTGCCTGCACTCAATAATTTTCGCAGCCTATATCCCAAAATACAGCTTGATGTAACCTTAACCGACGAAGTACTCAATATTATGCAAGAAGGAATTGATCTTGCTATTCGCGGCGCTCCCCTACCCGATTCAGGCTTACAAGCACTCAAGCTTTCTAAACTGTCGACCTGCTTATGCGGCTCTGCTGACTATTTTAAGAAACGAGGCCGGCCGACCCAGCCAGCTGATTTACACGAGCATGAATGGGTAGTGTATAAGCTCAGCTCTAACACCCTTGAACTACGTAAAGGCATCCTTTCATATACCATTGAAATGAAAGGCGGCATTACCACCAACAACGCTGCTGCACGCACGGCCTTTATTGAAGGCGGGCATGGTTTGGGCAGGATCCCGGTATATGACGCTTGGCCCAAAATTCAAGCGGGTACCTTAGAGTCGGTACTAGATGATTATCAGCTAAACGACATCGATATATATGGCGTTTTTCCTCCAGGTAGCGCTGCCTCTAAGAAACTTCGGTTGTTAATCGATTACTTGAAAGAATATTTCATAAAGATTGATCGCCAAACTCGCAAAACTATGTCTAATAGACGATCTTAGCCTGCTACGTCGTATGCAATTAGCGTAACGCAGTGAACGTCTAATGAACAAAAAATCGGGCATTTAAGTAATTCAAATTTTCGGGTAACAAAATGCTCTATTTACCATTACTCAGAAAACGATGCGACTCGATGGTAATCGCTAGACCGTCAGTGTCTTTTAACATCTCTGGTAGGAAGGACTGATCAATTTTAATTAAGTACACTGCAGGTTCATGTCGCCCAAGATGGCTTAGAAATTGAAGCCTTAATTGCGCTGCCAAAATTTGGTAAGGCTCCACATCTTACAGTAATAAATCCGCATGGCGGACCTGGCACAAAAGACCGAGACGGTTTTGCTCCTTGGGTGTATTACAGATTCAATTTAGCGGCGCTGCCTTTTCATGCCAGTGCCGCTATGCCTACGCGCATTCATGCTATATAATTACGTAACTTAATTTTACAAAAGACTTTACATGTCCTCTACCGAACTTCCAAAAGCAGCAGACTACAACGCCTTTTTCAACAGTGTTTTACGCCGTCTTAGATTTGCCTTGTCCTTAGACGATAACGCCACTATTAGCATATTCAAGCTTGTTGATTACAAGATGGAAGAAGAATATTTGCACGGCATGATGAAAAAAGAAGAAGAAACAGGTTTTATACCTTGTCGCGATAAAGTGTTAGCGCTGTTTTTAGATGGCCTTATTATTAAAAGACGCGGTAAGCAAGACAACCCAAATGCGAAACCAATAAAAGTACTTAGCGGCAGCGACAGGCTTTCAAACAATGACATTTTGCGTAAAATCAGAATTGCCATGAGCTACCGCGAGGAAGACATGATGGCTATTTTACGCCTAGCTGAATTTAATGTGGGTAAAAGCGAGTTAACGGCTTTGTTTAGAAATACTGATCATAGAAGCTACCGCCCCTGCCAAGACCAAATGCTTCGTAATTTCTTGCAAGGCATGGTAATTAAATACAGACCCGATGCGAAAAACAAAAAATAAGGCGCTTTGTTAGGCGCGCCAATCTACCGCTTTATTATTTTTCCGTACCCTACGTACTTCATGGCCACGTTGCATCTTTCGTAGCTCTGGCCGTAGGTTTGCATAATTTCTGTGCTGTGTACAAAGCCATTTTTTTCGTACAGGTGAATAGCGGCTTCACACTTTGCATTGGTTAGCAAAAATAGCGTTTTTACTTTCATGCTCAAGGCTTGATCAATGACGTGATGCAGTAGCTTTTCACCTACTTTCAAACCGCGCACTGGTGACAAGACCCCCATTTTGGTAAGCTCAAAGACACCTTCGCCTTTACTGATAAATGCACAAGTGCCTACTACTTTGTGCTTAGGATGCTGCGCAAACCATATTTTTCCACCCTTATCAATAATGTAGTGCTGGGGCTCGTTGAGCACCTTTTTGTCGATCTCTTCAAGCACAAACATGTCGTCTATCCACTGTTTGTTTATTGCGCCAAAATGATGAGCCAAGGCTGGTGTATAGTCGATGAAGGTGATTATATCTTTGCTACTTTTCTGCATGCGTCTTTACCTTGGCATCACTAGCGTTAGCCTCATCAACCTCAACAACATCGGCCACAACAGCATCAAACTCAGCATTATTAAGCTCATCAAGCTCCGAGCCGCTAGGCTGTGGCTTTAACGTGGCATATAAACGATTGTCCGTCACCAAATATTGCTTTGCAGCCTCTTTTACCGCCGCTAAGGTAACACTGTCAACCAAGGCCTTATAATCATCTATTGGCAGAGGCATGAAGGGCGTATAGTGATTCAGCATGTAGTTTAACCAAAACCCGTTTTCTTTTAGATTTTTTTCACGACTGGTTTTTGCCTGTGTTTTGAAGTTGTCTATTGCCTGTTCATCAATATTACCATCAACAAAGCTTGCAAATATGGCGTTTACTTCTTCATAAAGTTCATCCACTCGCTGCGGATCACAGGTAAAGCTCACGTTTATACTATAGTTTTCATAAGGCCAGCGACTCAATCTGGCGCGCACGCTCACCGAATAAACCCCAGCTAAGTCCTCGCGTAAACGAAGCCTTAAGTCTTTTTCTAAAGCAGCGTTAAGGGCAGACATTGTCATTTGATTCTGATACGTCCACACTGCATCACCAAACAAACTCATAATTACCGTGGCTTTGTCTTCAGTGCCTTTTTCCATATGAATTTGATAGTCACCGCGAAGGGCGTAGTCAGGCAGTTTGTTGCGCGGATCTTTGACGCTAGTGGTGGGTAAGCTCGCTACGTAAGTCGACAAATAAGCATCCATGTCATCTAAGTTAATATCGCCTACAAAAATGAAGGTGAAGTCACTGGAGTTTGCAAATCGCTGTTTGTAGACAGTGTAAATGGTGTCTAAATTTTGCTGGTCGAGCATGCCCACATCAAACTCAACGTTGCGCGGATTATCCGACTGTGTTTTAGACTGTATTGCCGCATAAAACTGTGCACTAGAGCTGTTGTACTTATTTTCTAGCTGAGGTCTGTATGTTTCTTTCAACCATTCAAAGCGCTCAAGATCTTTAACCGGCGCTGTAAAGCGCAAATAAATGCTTTGCATCATGTACATTAAGTCTTCTTTATTGCTGCCTCCGCGCATACTTTCACTGTAAGTACTAATGTTCGGGTTGACTGAAAAACGTTTTTCACGCGAAAACTGGGCAAGCTGCTCCGTGTTTAATTCACCTAAGCCCATAAAATCAAGGCTGTTCATAAGCCCAAACGAGCGTAAGTAGGTTTCGTCATCTACAAGGGCATATCCGCCGTCACTGATGGCGGCAAACTGTATTGCGTTTTCTTTAAAGGGAGTGGGTTTTAGGATGATCTTTATGCCATTTGATAATACCCATTCATGCGCATCCCACTTTTCAATACGTCTTTTAGACAGCACGCTGCCAGCCTTAGGCAGCTCGCGCATAAGCACAGACACCTGCTCTTTATCGGCTAAAACCTGAGTAGGGACGCTTTGCACCTGCTGCCAAATTTGCGCTAATTCATCTTCATTAGGCAGTTCACTTAACATATTGGTAGGCGCAGTTAAAAATACCACAGCATTTTGATGGGCGGCCCACTCAATCATTTGCGCCTGCAAATCAGCCAAGATAATTTCATCTATAAACACTTTAGATAAGACATAGTCTTGCGCTAAGCTAGTAATGGGGCCTTCGTTTAAGAAGTACTCCACGTATCCGCCTAAATATGCCGAGTGGCTTAGGGTGTTTTGGCTCTCAAGAGCACTTTCAAACCATTCCAAATACAATCTTTTTTCGGTCGCAAGCTCTTGCTCGCTTATGCCATGGTCAACTACGCGCTTTACTTCCGTTAGCAAGCGCGTAAATGCCGCCTTGGTTTGCTCAGGTTTAACACTGGCTCTAAAGAAAAATTCTTCCGACGTTGGTATTGTTTGATTGGAGCCTATAAGCGCGCCTGTAAAGGGACTGCTTGTGTCAAGCGCCAAGTCACTTAAACGCTTGCTTAACACCCCATTCAACAAATTTTTAATCACCTGTTGTTTATACTGTGTTTGCGTAGTAAACGCAGCGAATGGCTTCGTGTTTCGCCACGAACTCGAGAGCGTTATGCCGCTAAGCTCCTCATCTGTAAACACATTAAATACCGCAGAGTCATAAACGTCCAAGTATTGTGCGGGCACAACAACGGGCGTCTTTGGCCGCTTAATATCCCCAAAGTACTTTTCAATTAAACCTTGAATTACTGCCGCATCAAAATCACCCACCGCCACAACCGACATTAGGTCGGGCCGGTACCACGTATTATAAAAGCGAATAAGGTCTTCATGCTTACCAAAGGTAATTATTTCCTGCGTGCCAATAGGTAGACGACTCGCATAATTAGTGCCTGCAAACATAACCGGCCACTGCTGTTTAGCGATACGCTCGCCTACCCCTTTACGCGAGCGCCATTCTTCAAGCACAACCCCGCGCTCTTGGTCTATGGCAGTAGGGTCAAAGGTAACTTTGTGCGCCCAATTTTCGAGTATATGTATCGCCTTTTCAATAAGCTCAGGATTATCGGTGGGTACTCGCAGCTTATAAATGGTGTTATCAAAGCTGGTGCTAGCGTTTAAATGAGCGCCAAAGCGCATACCAATAGACTCTACAAATTCAATAATTTCTTGTTCTTGGAAGTCTTGCGTGCCGTTAAACGCCATATGCTCAGCAAAGTGCGCAAACCCCTGCTGACTATCATCTTCAAATATAGAACCAGTTTTTACGACTAGCCTTAACTCAGCGAAATTTTCCGGTTTTGCATTTTCACGAATAAGGTAATTAAGACCATTGCCAAGGGTTCCCTTTACTATATTTTCATCAACGGGCAAAACATTAGAAAGTTGCTGCACAGCCCTTATGCTTGTGTCACTTGCCACTGGCACACTTGCTATGGTGACGTTTTTAGCCGATTCACACGCAAAAAGAAAAGCACAAAGGCAGAAAATCAGCAGCAATTTGGCACTTAGAAATCGTGTTTTGCTGACACAAAGGCCGTTGTAAGCATGACTGTTTAGCACGCATTTATCATTGGAAAAGCTCAGTAGCATCTATAAAGACCTATTTTAATGTGGACGCACATAATATGTTATTTTCACTTTTTTGAGAATGAAAAAGCAGAAGACCTTATTCACATCAGATAAACAAAGTGTAAACCAACACACGCTAGCTCAGCAGCAACCAGTAATGAGGAACAAGGGTTGCCATTGACAGCGCCCACGCTAAGCTGCGCAAAATATGTAAATTAGCACAATAAAGCGCAATATAAACAAGCCGAAGCACGACAAAGGCAACACACCATGCCCCAGTATTCGCATTTTGAGCATCTAGTGCTAATACCAACAAAATTGTTGGTGCAAAATAAGCAATGGCTTCATAGCAGTTTTGGTGCGCCGCAAGTGCTCTAGCCCCTAAGCCTTCTAGGTTAGCCTGCTGCTGACGTGGATGCATATTGTCGTATTTACCTTGCCTTGACATAGCAAAAGCCAAGGGCACTTTTGCAACCATGGGCATGAATATCACCGCTGCAACACATATAATAATGATAAACACTTGATCTCCTTATTTTTACTGACTAATCTAGCTACACAAAATGCACCGTAGCTATATGAAGCATGCACACTACAGTAATTTAACCTGAAAAAGGATACTATCTTGACTGAGTTTTACCAATGAATATATTATTAGTAGAAGACGAACCCACCGTAGCAAGATTGATCCAAAAAGGACTAAGTGAGAGTGGTCATAGCTGTGAACATGCAGACAACGGTAAAGATGGCTTGAGTTTCGCTACGTCAAAACAATATGACGTTATTATTTTGGATCGCATGCTGCCACAAATGGACGGAATAGAGGTTCTTAACAGCTATAGGAGCCAAGGTGTAATAACACCAACGCTTATATTGAGCGCAAAAAATAAGGTTGAAGATAAAGTAAAAGGCCTGCGCGCGGGCGCTGAAGACTATTTAACTAAGCCCTTCGCCTTTGAAGAACTATTAGCCCGTATCGAAATTTTGGCTTCTCGCAATGCACCCTTAAGTAATACTAATTTAACCTTAGGTGAACTTGACCTAGATTTGATTAACCGCAAGGTAACGCGTGAAGGCAAAGTAATAGACTTGCAGTCAAAAGAGTTCAAACTGCTAGAATATTTGATGCACAATCCTGGTAAAATTGTCACACGTACCATGCTGCTTGAAAAAGTATGGGAGTACAATTTTGACCCGCAAACCAATGTCATTGACGTACATATTAGTAGGCTACGCAATAAAATAGACAAGGGCTTCGATTATCCTATGATTGAAACTATTCGCGGCGCTGGTTACATGATTAACAACCGTTAATTAGCTAGCCTTTCAAAATGCCCATTAAACAGGAAAGACACCGTGCGAGCCATCTCCGACTATACGAAAAGCTCCAGTTTTGTGGTCAGCGTTTTCTTCATTATTTTGTTAATGGCGGGCGTAGGCTTTAACACTTACACGCTAACCGTGGCCAGCGATGACTTATTAGTACGCGAAACCCAAGCTGCGATTCAAGCCGACTTAGGAGGCTTTCGAAGCCTCTACAACGGCTCAGGCCGTCAAGCTGTAGAACAGGCTATTGACGAACGTATTAGTAATAAAGCCAACGATTTTTTATACTATTTTAAAGATAAAAATAGCACCTACCTAGCCGGTAATTTAGCCCAATGGCCAAGTGAAAACATAGCCCTTTTTAGCAATGGCGTACTCGACATTCAAGTGTCTTTAGGGCAAAAGTACAGCCAACAAGGTAACCCTGCTATGGCCCAAAAAGAGCGAGCCATGGCAATGGTTATTGAATTTACGAATGGCGATAGCCTGTTAGTTGCCCGCAGTTTACAAGACATTGAGTTTGCAGTTGCGCTCGCGCAAACCTCGTCTTGGGTTCTGATAGTCATCGTTTTTGTAATCGCTATCACCAGCTTAGGGGTGTCTTATTATGTGGTAAGTCGAATCAATAATATAGCCGATACCGCCGGAGATATAATCACCACCGGCAATTTAAGTGATCGTTTGTATATTGAGTCGCAGTGGGACGACTTAAGTAAGCTTGCTCTAGTGCTTAATCAACTGCTCGATAAAATAGAGTCGTCGGTAAAGGCCATTACATCAGTTTCAGATAACATTGCACACGATCTGCGCACGCCATTAACCCGTTTGAAAGGACACATAGAAGATTTAAAAGACAGTAAAGAACGCGCTGAACTTATTGAGGAATGCGATAATCTGCACGGCATTTTCAACTCACTTTTACGTATTAGTGATATAGAAAACAGCAACAAAATATCGGGCTTTTCAAACATAATGTTAGACGAAATTTTGGGTGACGCAGTTGATTTATATTCTCCATTGGTGGAAGCAAAAAATATCACCCTGACCTTTGAAACTGACATTATTTTGCTATTTGTAGGCGATAAAGATTTATTATTCCAGTCTTTTGCTAACGTATTAGACAACGCCATTAAATTTACACCAGAAAATGGTCAGATTGCCGTTGAACTTAAACAGCAAGACGTTGCCGTAGTATTTAGTGTAGACGACTCTGGACTTGGCGTAAGTGAAGAAAACATTGTGAACTTAACCCAGCGCTTTTACCGAGAGGACGACAGCCGCACCACTAATGGAAATGGCTTAGGACTTGCACTAGTGAGCGCGATTGTGTCACTTCACGGCGGTAAAATATGGTTCGAAAATTCGCACATTCCACCGCAAAGTGGATTGCGCTGCGCGTTTAGTCTTGTTTCTGCATAAATATGGTGACCTCGGCCATAACAATCCCAAATTTTTTGATATACGACCTGTTCATCATATTGTTGCCATCCATCGCCCAAAACCAATCGTCGAAATTAACGCGGTAAGTGGTGCCGTCAACGTCTAGGTCCATCTCGTAGGCAAAATTAAAGGCGTTGCCATAGGCAATACCTTTGGCTTCTCCTACTATGTCGCCTGCATTGCCTATATAAGTACCATTTGCATTTTTGGTAATGGTCCAGATTCGCTTTGTTGGTCCATCGCCCATGCCGTAGGTAAAGGTTTCATCTAAGATTAACGCGCCATCTTGGATACTTCCGTCAATGTCAACAACAAAACGCTGCACAATCTCGCCAGAGCGATTTTGGACAATTCCCCATGCCGTTACCTTGCCGTCAAAAAATGCTTCTAATTCAAACTTTGGCTCTTGCGATGTGTAGTTTTCGCCGTCTATTGATATAGAGCAGCCCGCAAATAAGAAAACAGTAGCGACTGCCGTAAATAATTTATACAAGGGACGGATGTATGAAGACTGTTTCATTGTTACCTCTTTATTTTACTAGACCTAGGAGCTGTCGTCTCATCTCGGGCTCAGATGTTTCTTCAGACAGCCATATATCAAAAAACCATATGCTAAATTCTTTGTCATGAACTTTGCCCAGCGGCGTCTCGTTAAGGTAGAAATGGCTAACATTTTCGGCATCTACCACACCGGTTATCATCTCACCTTCTTTGACGTTTGGGAAAATGTCCTGCATTTCTTGATACCATTTTGCCAATCTTACCTCATCATTCATACCTAAATCACGCATTTCGTCAACTGACCTGCTGGCTATTTCTTTGCCTTTGAAATCGCGCAAATACTTAAGCTCCAGCGCAAAAGGTTTATTTTCCTCAAAGGTTCCCTGAGGTGCGATAAGGGACGCATCGTATATATCCCAAAAAATGACTTTTAAGCGAGCCTTTCCTACTAACGCTGGCGCATCAAAATGCGCTTGTAAAGCAACAGGCGATACTTGTGCGCCTGCGTTAAAAGATAAAAAATTTAACATAAAGAGGACCGCCATGGCCCTTTTGATAATTGAAGGTAGCATTAATATTTTGCCTAAGATGAAAACAGATAATATGTAAAACGTATATCATTTAGCTTTAGATTATTAAGTTTGTGTAATCAACACTGTAAGCGGTGCATTATGCATGTTTACCTTGTTAATATGCTATTTCCTAATTTATGTATACGTCTTGTAATCAAAATATAGTCAGTATAAGCGCTGACAGATTTATTAAAGAGCGAAAATGGATTTAAACATACGCTTGCCTTCGCCGGTTGAAGATATAGCAGGACCCTTTATTATCGATGAAAGAAATGCCGATAAAACATCACTTTCAAGCAAAATTTCAGTACTCGTTAAGCGAGATGACTTAATCCATCCTATTATGTCTGGTAATAAATGGCGCAAGCTAAGCGCGGCACTTACCACTATTAGCCAACAGCAATATCAGCATGTTGCCAGCTTTGGTGGCGCTTACTCTAATCATTTACATGCACTAGGGTATGCCTGTGCAGCATTAAATATAAATTTTACAGCAGTAGTAAGAGGCGACTATAGCAAGCGGCTTACTCCTACCTTACAAGACCTGCAGCGGTGGGGTACGCACTTACACTTTGTGTCAAAAATTGAATATAAAAATAAAACAAGCGCGCAGTATTGCCAATTGTTACGCCAGCAATTAAACGCAGATTATCTAATTCCTGAAGGCGGCTCACATGCAAAAAGCATCGTTGGTGTTGGCGCAATAATGACGGAATTAGAAACTCAGGCTCCTGATATTACTCATATTATACTGCCCGTAGCAAGTGCAGGAACCTTAGCAGGCTTAGTCTTAAATGAGACGCTACCTCACGTTAAAATTATCGGCGTTGGTGTATTAAACGGAGAAGGTTATTTAGAAGATTTAGTAAACGGTCTGCTTGCCTCATCAACCCCTAGCTATCAGCGAAAAGAGTGGAAAATATTGCACGACTATCATCACGGAGGATATGCCAAGACAAGTGCATCTTTAAGACAATATGTGAGTGAATTCAATCAGTTTTACGCAGATCAAAACAGACTTAGACCACTTGCCATCGAGCCTATTTATTCGGGTAAGTGCTTTTATGCCTTAAACGCCTTGCTAAGCGCTGATTATTTCCCATCTAATAGTAAAGTTCTTATTTTACACACAGGCGGTTTGCAGGGTGCTCGGTCTTTGCCAGCCAACAAAAATAGTTCCACTTAATAGTGCATTCATTTCTGCACTAAAACACCCTGAAAAAAGAAAACTGAACTTTTAACACAAGGTTGGCGTTAACTATTGCATGGTCAATCAATTAGGCAATTCGGAATGAAAGAGCGCTTTATTTTACAGCAGCACTTACCCTTAGCGCACATGATTAGCAGTGCTTTAGACTTTTGCGAGTCCATGTTATTGCGCAGCGATATGCTCTATCCGTTTGCGCTAATTTGTGCCAATAATGAAATACACAGTATATTTGCAAATGACGAGGGCCAACTCGCTCACGGCGCAATGATTGAATCACTCCAAGCACAAATTCAAGCGCATAAAAATATTGAGCCGCGCTATGCAAGTGTGCTGGTTTACGCGGCTGACATTAAGCAGTCAAGCATACCTGATACAGACGCGCTAATACTAACAATCACCGACTCCCAAGGCCATAACACCATTACACTGTATCCATTCACACGCGTTAAAAGCGGTATAAAAATAAGCCAGCCCTGTACCTGTGACTTTCCAGACTAAATCGACACTTGTCAGCGTGTCCATCACCTCGTATTATCCGGCAAAAATTGATAGTATCTACATTATTATACTATCAAAACGTTACTGTTTTTAAGGAATTCTAATATGTCAAAAGTATTAATTATTGGCGCGGGCGGCGTGGCCTCTGTGACAGTCAAAAAATGTGCTCGTTTACCAGAGCTGTTTGACGAAATTTATTTAGCTAGCAGGACCATTTCGAAATGCGAAGCACTCCAAAAAGAAGTCGGCATTGACCGTGTTAAAGCGGTGTTTGCAGTTGATGCAGACAGCGCCGCGCAAGTCACTGCGCTTATTCAAAAAGTGCAGCCCGACTTAGTCGTTAACTTAGCTTTACCTTACCAAGACTTGCCCATTATGGACGCCTGCCTAGCCACTAAAACTGACTATTTAGACACCGCCAACTATGAACCCAAAGACGTCGCTAAGTTTGAATACTCATGGCAATGGGCTTATCAGGACCGCTTCAAAGAAGCTGGCATTATGGCCTTACTTGGCAGTGGCTTTGACCCGGGCGTTACAAATGTATATACCGCCTATGCTGCGAAACATTATTTTGATGAAATACATTATTTAGATATTGTTGATTGTAACGGTGGCGATCACGGCCAAGCCTTTGCAACCAACTTCAATCCTGAAATCAATATTCGTGAGATTACGCAAGTAGGCAAATATTTTGAGAATGGAGAATGGAAAGAAACGCCACCTTTGAGTGTGCGCGAAGATCTCGATTATCAAAACATTGGTGTAAGAGCGTCGTATTTAATGTTTCATGAAGAACTAGAGTCTATTGTGAAGCATTTTCCTAGCCTAAAGCGCGCGCGTTTTTGGATGACCTTTGGCGACGCATACCTGAATCATTTAAAAGTGCTCGAAGGTATCGGCATGACCAGCATTACGCCTATCGATTTTCAGGGTCAGCAAATTGTGCCTTTAGAGTTTTTAAAAGCGGTGCTGCCAAACCCAGGCTCATTAGCACAAGGTTACACCGGCCAAACCTGCATTGGTACCTACGTTACGGGTATTAAGGACGGGCAAGAAAAGACCATCTTTATTTATAACAACTGCAGTCACAGCGCATGCTATGAAGAAGTCGGTGCGCAAGCTGTATCCTACACTACAGGCGTTCCTGCCATGATTGGTGCAGCCTTAATGTTAAATAAAACGTGGCATAAACCAGGCGTATGGAACATGGAACAATTTGATCCAGACCCCTTTATGGACATGCTGAATGAACACGGTCTAGCCTGGCATGTTATAAAATGTGAGAGCCCATTTAAATGAACCGACACTCTTTGTTTGTAGATAAGAATATCCCCAGCCCCTGTTTTGTGTGTGAAGAGGACAAACTGCGCGCCAATTTGGTACTTATGCAAGACGTACAGCAGCGCGCCGGCGTAGACATTATTCTTGCACTTAAAGGGTTTTCAATGTGGTCAACTTTCAGCATTGTTAGTGAGTACTTACAAGGCGCCACCGCAAGCTCAGTTTGGGAAGCTAAGCTGGCCAAATATGAAATGGGGAAAGAGGTTCACGCCTATTCACCGGCTTATAAACCGCAAGATATGGACGAACTCATAGGCTTATGCGAACACATTTCATTTAATAGCATAAGCCAGTGGCAACAGTATAAAGACCAGCTATTGGCAAGCAGTGTATCGCCTGGTCTGCGTATAAACCCTGAAAACCAAGAAGCTCACACACCTTTATACGATCCTTGTGCCCCAGGTTCGCGCTTAGGCATTTTGGCAGAGCAGTTAAATGGCGTCGACATAAGTGGCATTGAAGGTTTTCATGTGCATAACTTGTGCGAGTCTGACTCTTTCGCCACCCAGCGTACGCTTGAAGCGATTGAAGATAAATTTGGGCAATATTTGCCCACTTTAAAATGGTTTAATTTAGGCGGTGGACACCTTATGACCGGCGCTAATTATGACCTTGAACACTTAATTAGCACGCTTAAGGCGTTTAAAGTGAAGTATCCTAATCTGCGTATTATTATGGAGCCGGGTTCGGCAGTTGCTTGGCAGGCTGGTCCTCTAATAGCTGAAGTCGTCGACATTGTTGAGAACGGCCAGAAAATAGCTATTTTAGATATTTCCGCTACGGGACACATGCCCGACGTACTCGAGATGCCCTATCGACCGGCTGTTTATGGTTCAGGCTTGCCAAACGAAAAGGCATACACTTACAAGTTAGGCGGTAATTCGTGTTTAGCGGGTGATGTTATCGATGACTATAGCTTTGACCAACCCTTGAAAGCGGGCGACAGGCTTATTTTCGAAGATATGTTGCATTATACTATGGTAAAAACAACGTTTTTTAATGGCGTAGAACATCCCGCTATCGGAATATTACAAAGCAGCGGTGAGTTCAAACTTGTGAAGACTTTCACGTATGAAGATTTTAAAAATAGGCTTTCATAAAATAGCGCTAATCTTAAAATACAAGAAAGCCCAAGTTTTTAAGAGCTTGAGCTTTTTATTTTCGCATAGTGGATCACGGCGGTTCATTAGGAAGCTTACATGAGTCAAGCTAGGTATAATTGACAATGCTTAATGACTATTTAGTTCACTTTTAGATTTTCGGTATAAGGAGGCCAGCCTAAGGGCTTACCTGCTAATACATGCAGATGAATATGATAAACAGTTTGTCCACCGTGCTCATTGCAATTCATAACGGTTCTAAATCCGTGTTTATCTGCCCCAAGATCTTTTGCTACTTTTGCTGCAACACGATGCATATAGCCAACAAGCGCCTCATCTTCTTGACTAATGTCATTAGCAGTGGCGATAGGCTTCTTTGGGATAACGAGAAAATGAATAGGTGCCTGCGGATTGATATCACGAAAAGCAAGCACACGTTCATCTTCAAATAAAATGTCGGCTGAAATTTCTTTTTCAATAATTTTTGTAAAGATTGTAGCCATGTTTCTATCCTTTATTTTCCGTTTAATTCGCGCCAAACTGGCGTAGGTCTTACATAAGAGATTTTAAAAATATTTGGATAATATTAAGCACTAATAAATTTAACTATACACAATGTAGAGCAGCACTGTACCTAAAATTAATCGATATATCACAAAAGGTAACATGCCTATTCTGGCAATCCAGCTTAAAAATAAATAGATGCATAAATAAGCGGCAACAAAAGAAAAGCCAGCACCATAAAATAACGCGCTCCAGTCAACTTGCGTTTTAAGGGCTAATAGGTCTATGGTAGCGAACAAGCCCGCGGCTAAAATAATGGGGATAGAGAGTAAAAACGAAAATCGAGCGGCACTTTCGCGGTTTAAACCTAACAGTAAACCAGCAGTCATCGTTATACCAGAGCGAGATGTACCAGGAATAATGGCAAGTGCTTGTGCGATACCAATAAGCACAGTGTCTTTAAAGGTGATGTGAACGGTAGTTTTAGTTTGCTTTGCCTTTATGTCGGCATACCATAGCAGCAGGCCAAACACGATAGTTGTAATGGCAATAACAAGGGCTGAGCGCGCATTTAGCTCAATCCAGTCTTTCATTAAAAAGCCAAAAAAACCGGCTGGAATAGTGCCGATGATTACCCACCAAGCGAGGCGCGAGTCGGTGCTTTGCGTTTTACTAAAACCATGGTTAAGCCAAGCCAAGGCTAAGCGCCAAATATCTTCGCGAAAATAAATCATAACCGCCAGCAAGCTACCTAAATGCACAGCCACGTCAAAGGCTAGGCCTTGATTACGCCAGCCTAAAATTTCTGCTGGTAAAATAAGATGCGCAGAGCTTGAAATAGGTAAAAACTCAGTCAATCCTTGAATAATGGCTAGAACAATTATTTCATAAATAGTCACTGCGCTTGTCCTTTGTATGTAAAGCCCGACGGCCACAATCGCTGATGTTTATTTTTGCTATGTAATAAAAACTCAGACCACAAAATAAGGTAAGATTTTTGCGTGGTAGGATGAATATGATTCGGCACAATTTCGGCCATAGGCTGCAGCACAAAGGCATTATATTCAATTTCGCCGCGCGGTAATTTTATTGGCGTGCTGGTGATGACGCTGTCAAAGGTCAGCAAATCTAGATCAAGCGTTCGATTGCCAAACTTTATGTCGCGTGTTCTGCCTTGTTTATCTTCAATGGCTTTTAAGCGCTGACAAACGCATTTGATGGACAACGAAGTACGTGCCAGCACGACTAAGTTATAAAAGTTGTTGCCGTTAAAACCAACCGATTCACTTTCAAAGACTGTGGATAACACCAGCTTGCCAAAGCTATTCTGCATGGCCTGTATTCCTAGCGTGGTGTTATGCTCCTTTTCAACATTAGAGCCTACGCTAATAAGAATTTCATGCTGCATAGATGCATCACTCATGCCCGATTTCGGACAATTTGTATGCCTACAGCAGTCACATTATCGAGAATGTCGGGCTTGTTGATAGTAAGACAAACAGACTGCGCGGTAAACTCATCTAAGAGCATTTTAGCCATGTGCTCACCTAAGGCTTCAAGTAGTTTATAGCTGGCAGTGTCGGCAATATCGGCCAGTCTGCCTGCAATTTTGCCATAGTCTAAGGTGTCATTTACGTTGTCGCTTTGACCGGCTTGGGCTAAGCAAGTCTGCAGCTCTATATCGATGATAACTCGCTGCTTGGCAAGGCGTTCAAAGTCGTAAACCCCAATTAGGGTATACAGTTGAAGCCCCTTTATATACACTTTGTCCATTCACACACTTTAGTCGATTACGCTGCGCGCAACCCTTGGTAGCTTTAATATTGGCGCATAGTGTATCCAACCTCATAGGTTAAGTACATGACTACATGGGTCGTTTTGCATATTGTTGGGGCATATTTGCTTGGCTCGATTTCAAGTGCGGTACTCGTAACAAGGCTATTTGTCGATAAAGATATACGCAAACAAGGCTCAGGTAACCCTGGCGCAACTAACGTACTAAGGGTAGCGGGTAAAAAAGCAGCGACTGCCGTGCTTGTTTTTGATGTGCTAAAAGGCACTGTTCCGGTGTACATAGGCTTTTTATTCGGCTATGAACCTATGGTGCTGAGCATTATCGCAATAAGCACTTGTCTTGGGCACATGTACCCCATTTTCTTTTCGTTTAAAGGCGGTAAGGCCGTTGCTACGGCATTAGGTGCAATAATGCCGTTAAACAGCTGGCTGGCTTTATGCGTACTAAGCACGTGGATTATCGTTTTTGCGATTACTAGAATTTCATCCATCGCCGCGATTGCAACACTTATTCTGGCACCTGTGTACGCCTACCTTTTTAAGCCCCAGTATACCCTTGCGGTGGCCATACTATGCTGTTTAATTATAATTAAGCACAAAAATAATATAGCGCGTATTTTAAGCAAGTCGGAAGAAAAAATACGCAAGCACAGTAGCAAAAAATAACATATAGCATATCGCTATACAGCGCTTAGCGTCTCCAGCGACCAGCGCGGCATTGCTTTACTGTCAAGCGCCGTGCTTTCGCCTGCGGCTAAGCGCATACAGCCAGCATAAGCAATCATAGCGCCGTTGTCGGTACAATATTCAAAACTTGGATAATACACTTCAAAACCATCCGTTTTACTCGCCTTCGCAAATTCATCGCGCAGCATTTTATTAGCCGCGACACCACCGGCCATTACAATGCGTTTAAGGCCTGTTTGCGCGAGCGCCCGGCGACATTTTATAAGTAAAGTGTCAACTACCGCTTCTTGAAATGCATAAGCGATATTGGCACGCGTTTGCATATCACACGGCTCACTTTTTATGGTGTTAGCGACAAACGTTTTTAGACCACTAAAACTCATATTAAGGCCTGGCTTATCGGTCATGGGCCTTGGGAACTTGTAAATACCCGTATGACCTTGCTCTGCTAGTTTAGCTAATAAAGGCCCGCCCGGATAATCAAGACCAAGTAGCTTAGCCGTTTTATCAAAAGCCTCACCCGCGGCGTCGTCTACTGATTCACCAAGCACTTCATAGCGACCAAGCCCCTGTACGTTTACCAACATACTGTGGCCTCCTGAAACAAGCAACGACAAAAATGGAAACGGTGGCTTTGGCTCATCTAACATTGGGGCTAACAAATGCCCTTCCATATGATGCACGCCTAAGGCCGGTACTTGCCAAGCATAGGCCAACGATTTCGCCATGGACGAGCCCACCAAAAGCGCGCCAATTAAGCCAGGACCACGAGTGTAGGCGATGCCACCAATATCTTTAGCGCTTAAATTAGCTTGTGCAAGCGTGGCTGTGACCAGCGGTACAATTTTACGTACGTGATCACGTGACGCTAATTCAGGCACTACACCGCCGTAGTCAGCGTGTAGCTTTACTTGGCTGTAAAGTTTATGCGCTAACAGACCTGTTTCATTATCGTATATTGCAATACCGGTTTCGTCGCAAGAAGTTTCAATGCCAAGTACTTTCATAAAAAAAGAGCTGCCTTTTGTTAATAGTAAAAGATATACCGCATAGTATAGTGTAAACTGTCTTCTAGCGTAAGTTTAGGCTGTTAATTTTAGCCTTATTTGATTGCGTTTTGGTATATCTTTTATGCTTTACATGGGCAGAAAAAGTACATCAATACACACGTGAATATAGACACCTTATTTAATTTACCGTTGAACTAGCCATATAAGTACTACACAAGCGCTAAAAAGCCCTGTTTATTCCATAAATTTCATGTTTTAGGCTTTACAAAGTTTTAAATAAACAGTACTATTTCGCACCAATTTTTAGCCCGGGTCTCTAAATTGAAGAGTGGTTATTTTAATGTTAACCATACGCGCCCGGATGATTTAATTTCAAAGGTGAATATTTAACATGCCAATTGTGAAAGTAAGAGATAACGAACCGTTTGACATCGCACTAAGACGATTCAAACGTTCATGTGAAAAAGCCGGTGTATTGTCTGAAGTACGTCGTCGTGAGTATTTTGAGAAACCGACTTGGGAACGCAAGCGTAAGAAAGCTGCTGCCAAGAAGCGTCACATGAAAAAGTTAGCGCGTGAGAATGCTCGTCGCATTAAGTTGTATTGATTAATACACATATGAATTGATTAAAAAAACGGGCGTCTAAATTAGACGCCCGTTTTAGTTTACGAGTATTATAAAAGTCGTTAATATTGTAAATAACGGTAGAGCCTTAGGTCGCATGCAGCTTTGTATCATAGCAATGCTATACTTCATTTAACTCAACAACAGGACACGACTATGTCACTACTAAACGAACTCAAAGAAGCACAAAAAGACGCCATGCGCAGTAAGGACAAACTTTCCTTGGGAACCATTAGAATGGCACTTGCGGCAGTCAAACAACGTGAAGTAGATGAGCGCATTGAGTTAAACGACACTGATATTTTGCAGATCTTAACCAAAATGGTCAAACAGCGCCAAGAGTCAATTGCCATGTTTGTAACAGGCAATCGTGAAGACTTGGCGCAAATAGAAAGGCAAGAAATAGAGGTGGTTCAACGCTTTTTACCAGCGCAGCTTGGCGCTGATGAAGTCAATGCCATTGTAGACGCCGCCATTGTAAGCACCAGTGCCAGCAGTATTAAAGATATGGGCAAAGTAATGGGCGTGGTAAAACCCCAGTTACAAGGTAGAGCCGACATGGGCGCAGTTAGCAGTATCATAAAGTCTAAACTCAACTAGCTAATACAGGGTAAGCGGGTAATATGGCCGGGCGCATTCCTTCAAGCTTTATTGACGATCTGATCGCGCGCAGCGATATAGTCGAGATTGTTGACAGCCGTGTAAAACTCAAAAAAGCAGGCCGTAACTATCAGGCCTGCTGCCCATTTCACAATGAAAAAACCCCCTCTTTCTCAGTTTCTCAAGAAAAACAATTTTATTATTGCTTTGGCTGCGGCGCTAAGGGCAATGCTATTAGCTTCATTATGGAGTATGAACGCTTAGATTTTGTTGAAGCGGTTGAGGATTTAGCCAAGCAGTATGGCCTAGAGGTGCCCCGCGAAAAAGGCGGTACGCCCTTAAAATCACAAGAACAGCGCAACGAACGCGAACAAGACTACGAGCTTATGGGCAAAGTGGCGCGATATTTTGAATATCAGCTAAAGCATCATAAAAACGCGCCGCAAATTATTGATTATTTAAAAAACAGGGGCTTAAGCGGCAAAGTTGTTAAGCATTGGGGAATAGGCTACGCGCCCCAAGAGTGGGACGCACTGCTAAGTAAATTTGGCAATGATGCACCCGCAGTAGAACGCTTGTTAGCCCTAAAAGTCGTTAACCAAAATGATAACAAACGCCGCTATGATTTTTTTCGCCATCGCGTCATGTTTCCCATTCATGACAAACGCGGCAGAGTAGTCGCCTTTGGCGGGCGTATTATAGATGACGAGGGACCCAAATACTTAAACTCGCCTGAAACGCGCATCTTTCATAAAAGCTATGAGCTTTACGGCTTGTATCAAAGCCGCCAAGCCAATCGCAAACTTGAGCGCTTAATGGTGGTTGAAGGTTATATGGATGTGGTCGCACTATCACAGTTTGGCATTGATTATTCAGTCGCGGCACTAGGTACGGCTACCACGCCTGACCACATCCAAACCTTGTTTAAGTCGACTAGCGAAGTGGTATGTTGCTATGACGGTGATCGCGCCGGGCGTGAAGCCGCGTGGCGTGCACTTGAAAACGCCCTGCCTTTTTTACAAGACGGTAAGATCATGAAGTTTTTGTTTCTCCCAGACGGCGAAGACCCCGATTCAATGGTAAGAAAGATAGGCAAAGAAGCGTTTGAAACGCTGATTAGTGAAGCGAAGCCTTTGTCAGGCTTCTTTTTTGATGCTTTAATTAAAAAACATTCTATTGCCTCTATTGAAGGCATGGCAGCTTTGAAAGCCGAAGCTATGCCTCTGATAAAACAAATTTTAGGCGAAAACCAGCGCACAATGATGATGGCACAGTTAAAAAAAGTCTGTAAAGAAGGCGATGGGCACGACTACGATGCGGACACCAAGCATGCTAACAAGCATCGCAAAATAAAGCGTACTGATTACAAATCGCCTGCAAATATTGTGCTTTCGCCATTACGAATGATAATAAGACTGCTGCTTGAATCACCTCGTTTGGCCAGCAGCGTGGACATTGTTAACCCACACTCATTAAGCGTTGATAAAATTTCAGGGCTTAGTATGCTGCTTGAAATATACGACTACTGTTTGCGCGTGCCTAACGCTAACACTGCCTCATTATTTGAGGCTTTTAGAGAGCACCCTCACATACATCATTTAAGTAAGTTATTTTCAGCGCCTATTGAAGATAACATAGATTTGGAAGCTGAGTATATTGCATGTTTCTCAACGCTGGTCAAATGGCAGGTTAACGCAAGGCTCGATGAGTTAATGGCGAAACAGGAGTTTGAACTACTAACGCAGGACGAAGTGAAGGAAATAACTGCATTACTTTTAGCCACCGATAGTTGAGCGTCATTATTTACTAAAGCGAAATGCATACATATATACAGACCTTCACGGGACGTGTTTTCAAAACACGAATGCCTTAGATCACTACATAGAAGTATTTCACAATATGAAACTTATAGTGAACTTTACACGGCTGTCTTAGTATTCATTTATAGTGGAATAACTAGCCCAACATATGCTAAAGTGGCGAGTTAGAGTTTATGGAAATATAGCAAGTTTGTTTTGTTACTTTTCGAAAATACCACGTTGTAGTAGCATTTGGTATTATTGTTACTGAAAATTAATAAAACAGGCGTAAGTTAACAAGGCCAATGAGCAGCCATGTTCAAGGTCAACTACGTTTAAGGTATAATGTGCAAAGTAAGCAGTCCCAGATAAAACTCCTGATTGCCAAGGGTAAAGAACAAGGTTACTTAACCTTTGCCGAAGTCAACGACCATCTTCCCGCTAATGTAGTGGATTCAGACCAAATTGAAGATATTATTCGCATGATAAACGACATGGGGATCAAGGTGTTTGAACAAGCACCCGATGCCGATGAATTATTAATGCAAGAAACCACCACCGACGAAGATGCCGCTGAAGCTGCAGCGCAGGCCCTTGCAACCGTCGAGAGCGAAATTGGCCGAACAACCGACCCGGTTCGCATGTACATGCGTGAGATGGGCACGGTAGAGCTATTAACACGTGAAGGCGAAATAGAAATTGCCAAGCGCATAGAAGAAGGCATTAATCAGGTGCAGTGCTCCGTTGCTGAGTACCCTGAGGCAATTACCTACTTGCTTGACCAATGGGACCTTTACGAAGCGGAAGAAATTAGACTAAGCGACATCATCATTGGCTTTATCGATCCTAACGAAGACGATGTAGCACCGTCCGCTACCAATGTCGGCTCTGAATTAGCCGATAGCGATCGAAACAAAGATAACAATGATGACGATGACGAAGAAGACGAAGAAGTCGACAATTCTGTTGATCCTGAGCTAGCACGCGAAAAGTTTGCGGCCCTTCGCGTTCAGTACGGCATTGCCCGCGACGTCATTGAATCAAAGGGTCGTTCTCACAAAGCTGCGCGCAAAGAAATTGCTGCACTAAGCGATGTATTCAAAGAGTTTCGCCTAATACCTAAGCAGTTCGACCGCATGGTCAAAAACATGCGCGGCATGATGGATCGCGTGCGTATTCAAGAACGCTTAGTGATGAAGTACTGCGTCATAAACGCAAAAATGCCCAGAAAAGATTTTATTAAAGCCTTCGCCGGCAACGAAACTTCTACCAAGTGGCTACACAAGTTACTTGAAGGCAAGCAAGACTATGTAGAACGCGTACTTGAGTTTAAAGAAGAGATTGAGCGCTGCGTCAGTAAAATGAACGCGGTTGAAAAAGAAACGGGTTTGGTTATTCCAGACATCAAAGACATCAATCGCCGCATGTCGATTGGCGAAGCAAAAGCGCGCCGTGCTAAAAAAGAAATGGTTGAAGCTAACCTGCGATTAGTAATCTCAATTGCCAAGAAATACACAAACCGTGGCTTACAGTTCTTAGATTTAATCCAAGAAGGCAATATCGGCTTGATGAAAGCGGTTGATAAATTTGAATATCGTCGTGGTTATAAGTTTTCTACTTACGCCACGTGGTGGATCAGGCAGGCTATTACACGCTCTATTGCCGACCAAGCACGCACCATCCGTATTCCGGTGCATATGATTGAAACGATTAACAAACTAAATCGTATCTCTCGTCAAATGCTACAAGAGATGGGGCGTGAGCCAACGCCTGAAGAACTCTCTGAACGCATGGTGATGCCAGAAGATAAGATCCGCAAAGTATTAAAGATTGCAAAAGAACCAATTTCAATGGAAACGCCTATTGGCGATGATGAAGACTCTCACTTAGGTGACTTCATTGAAGATGTGACTATTACGCAGCCTTTAGACTCCGCCACGGGCGGTAGCCTTAAAGACGCAACGCAGGAAGTACTAGCGGGTTTAACTGCTCGTGAAGCCAAAGTACTGCGCATGCGCTTTGGTATCGATATGAACACCGACCATACGCTAGAAGAAGTAGGCAAACAGTTTGATGTAACGCGTGAAAGAATTCGCCAAATAGAAGCTAAAGCATTAAGAAAGCTTCGCCACCCTAGCCGCTCTGAGCAACTCAAGAGTTTCTTAGACGATTAGAGCGTTATACCCTTACAAGTAAAAAAGCCAGAACAGTGTTCTGGCTTTTTTTTTGCAGATGAACGATGAATTAAATTGATTGGCTCTGTCGGCAGTTCAGGTGCTATTGATGTTGTAATGCCACTTTACTATACTAAATTTTTGAAAGTATAATCGTTTTTCGTAGCCTTTATGTTATTCAAAAAAAAGGAACCAGTATTAACGTGCCACAAATGTATTGCAGATCAACACTGCCCCTTTTTTATTTACTTTTTTATTTTCTATTATAGCTGCTTACTTGGGCCTTTATCATTCGGCACTTCTTGCGTGAGCTGCTCTAGCTGCTTCGTACGCTTTAAGGGCGAACCTGTATTACGCGCTAAGTAAGAATAAGCGGTAGGTACAATAAATAGCGTCATAAATACACTGAACAAAACACCCGAAAAAATAACGGTGCCAATTACCGCGCGTGACTCAGCACCGGGGCCTGTGGCGAGCACCAAGGGCAATGCACTGAACAAGGTAGTGAAGGCTGTCATGACAATGGGGCGTAAGCGCATCATAGAGGCTTTTTTAATGGCTTCTTCAAACTCGGTCCCTGCGTCGCGCAGTTGATTGGTAAACTCTACAATTAAGATACCATTCTTAGCCGCTAATCCTATCAGCATTACCAAGCCAATTTGGCTGTAGATATTAATTGAAAACCCGGTTAAGTATAGGCCCAAATAAGCGCCAACGAGCGCTAACGGCACCGTGAGCATTATTACCAAAGGATGCACCCAACTTTCAAACTGTGCGGCTAGCACTAAGTACGTAATTGCTAAGGCTAACGCGAAAATAAACACAAACGAAGAACCCGACTCTTGATAAAGCTGAGACTCGCCTTTGTAGTCAATCGACACTTCAGCGGGTAGCTCGGTAGCCACTATATTTTCTAAAAAGCTTAAGGCCTCTCCTACAGTGTAGCCGTCAGCTAAGTTTGCACTTATCGTAACCGCGCGCATTCTGTTGTATCTATTTAAGGTATTTGAAGTCGCTTGCTCGGTCACGTTGAGCAGATTGTCGAGCGGAATTAGCTGACCACTGCGATCACTTCGCACAAATATGTTGTCTATGCTACTGGGGCTTCGAAAATCGCCGTCGCGACCTTCTAAAATAACGTCATACTCTTGGCCTCTGTCCAAAAACGTCGACACGCGACGCTGGCCCAACATAGTCTCTAGCGTGCGCCCTATTTCGGAAATTGAGACGCCTAAATCGGCAGCGCGCTCACGATCAATTTGCACCAGCAGTTGCGGCGAGGTTTCTTTGTAGTCTGAATCTATTCGCAGTAAATTAGGATTCTCAGACGCTTTATCTATTAAAATATCTCGCCACTGCACAAGCTCTTCGTAAGTGTTCCCCTGCAGTACAAACTGAACGGGTCGGCCTAAACCGCCGCCGCCTAATGCCGAACGCATAATAGCAAAGGCCCGCACATCAGGTAACTGGGATAATTTACCACTTACTTCATTCATTAGTTCAAAAGTAGAACGCTCTCTAGTCTCCCAATCAGCCATACCTACAATGGCAATACCTGCGCCGCCTCCAAAGCCAGGCGTACGTATGAGTACCCTAGTCACTTCGCCTGTGTCTCTGTACGGCAGGAGAATATCTTCGATTTGCTTGAGGTTACGCGAGTTGCTTTCATAACTGGCGCCTTCTTGAGCCTGCATAATTATAAAGAAATTGCCGCGGTCTTCACGTGGTACAAATTCTTCTGGAATTTTGCTTTGTAGCTGAACAACAACCGCAATACTGGCCACGATCAATAACAACATAACAAAGGGCTGTTTCATGGTTGTACCAAGAGACTTATAGTAACGCTCCTCTAAGCGTTTAAAGTTGGTGTCTACAAACACCCCAAAACCCGAAGTACGTTCACGTTTTTTAAGTATTTTAGAGGCTAACATTGGCGACAAGGTTAGCGCGGTAAAACTTGAAAACGCGACGGCTGCGGCAATGGCTATTGCAAACTCGCTGAACAAACGGCCTATGTTACCCTCTAAAAAGACTAAAGGCACAAACACCGAAATAAGCACAAGCGTTGTTGCTATGACTGCAAAACCTACTTCGCGCGCGCCTCTGTAGGCTGCTAAGATAGGCTCTTCGCCCATTTCAATACGCCGGTAAATATTTTCCAATACCACTATTGCATCGTCTACCACCAAGCCTATTGCCAATACCAATGCTAGCAGCGTGAGTAAATTGATAGAAAAACCCATGGTAAACATCACAATAAAAGCAGCCACTAATGATACAGGTACTGTGACAGCAGGAATTAACGTAGCGCGGATATTCCCTAAGAATAAGTAAATAACCACGACAACCATAAACATGGCGATGGCTAGGGTGTTATAAACTTCACTTATCGATTCAGCGATAAATACAGACGAATCGTAGCTGTTTACAATAAAAATATTATCAGGCAGTGTTTTTTCTATTTCGGCTATGGCCGCGCTCGCCGACTTCGCCACTTCAAGAGTATTGGCTTTGGATTGTTTAACAATCCCTAAGCCAATCATATTTACGCCATCACCTCTAAAATCGGTTTCGTCATCTTCAGCGGCTAACTCAACGACTGCAACGTCTGACAGCCTAACCAAAAAACCGTCAACCCCTGCCGCCACCGTGAGCTTGCCAAAATCTTCGGGTGATAAAAAACTGCGGGCCACGCGCACATCAAAATCTCGCTCTTGCGACTGTACTCGGCCAGCGGGTAATTCTACGTTTTCAGAACGAATAATACGTTCAACGTCGCCCACGGTGATACCGCGGGCCGCCATTGCGTTTCTATCTAACCACACTTTCATGGCGTAGGTGCGTCCGCCACCTAAAACAACCCGCGCTACACCGTCGGCAACAGACAAGCGATCGATAACGAAGCGATCAGCATAATCGGTTAATTCCATAGTGTTTAAGTTAGTGCTGCGCAAGTTGAACCACATAATAACGTCTTCATCTGAATTGGTTTTGGCCACTTCAGGTGGAAAAGCTTGGTCGGGTAGGTTATTAGCGGCTCTTGATATTCGCTCGCGTACGTCGTTGGAGGCGGCGTCTATATCACGGCTAAGGTTAAATTCAATGGTAATGCTAGAGCGTCCACTGCGGCTAGACGAAGAAATATTTTTTATACCTTCAATGCCACTTATACGCTCTTCAAGTAATTGGGTAATTCGGGTTTCTACAATTTCAGCCGAAGCACCCGGATAACTGGTGTTTATTGATACAATAGGGGGATCTATGTCGGGGTATTCACGCAGCGATAAAAAAGTAACTGCGACAATGCCGAACACTAACAACAAAAGGTTTACAACGGTCGCAAACACGGGCCGTTTTACCGCTAAGTCAGACAGTAGCATTACACATCTCCCTGAACATCAAGCACTTTCACACCAGAGCCGTCGCGCACTCTTAAGGTCCCCTGTACTATGACGGTTTGGCCCACTTCAATACCCGATACAATTTGGACCCAACCAGGCTTGCGCTCGCCAATTTCTACCTGGGTTTTTATGGCTTTGTTGTCACCGTTAACCACAAACACAAATTGCCTGTCGCCTTCAGGCACTATTGCACCTTCTGGCACCACTAGAGCATCGAGCACACGTTTTTCTAAATTCATTTGTAGCAGCATGCCCGGACGCAGCTTTAACTCGAGGTTAGGTATTTGCGCACGTACCTGGATTGAGCGGGTGCGAGGATCTATTCTTGAATCTATATTGGTTATTTTACCTACAAAGATTTCTCCTGGATAAGCAATTGAGGTAGACACTACACTTTGGCCATCTTGAATGCTGGCAAAATGGGTTTCAGAAATAGAAAAATCTACTTTCATAAGACTTAGGTCATCAAGTGTAGTGACGATATCGCCGGGGCGAACAAGGCTTCCTACACTCACTTGGCGCACCCCTAAACGGCCGCCAAAAGGTGCTGAAACCACAAGCTCTTGCAAGATAGCTTTGGCCACCTCACGCTGCGCTAAGATAGCTTCTACTTTCGAATCTTGTTCATCTAATAATTGCTGCGACGCTGCGCTTCGCTCGGCCAGTCCTTGTATACGTTGAAGCTGACGGCGTGCTTCTGTCAAATTGATATTAAGTTCGTTTAAGCGCGCTGTTTCAGCTCGGTTGCTAAGCTCTAGCAATGGCTGATTGGCCTTTACTAAATCGCCATCTTCAAACAATACTTTAGTCACTGTTTGTGCGCGCTGCGCAGTAATATTTACTGATTCATTCGCGGTTGCTGTACCTAAGGCCTCAACCACAATAGGGAAAGGTTGCTGGCTGGCCGCGTATACCACTACCGGCGTTTCACCTGTACCAAGCTGGCCCGGTTGTTCTTCTTGAGCAGGCCAGTTCATATAAACCAAAAATCCAACGAGAACAAAAACACCGATGAGGAGGGGAGATAACTTTACAAATCTTAACATAACACTCTCAAATGAACAGGCTCGCCTGCTGTTAACTAATTAATAGCTTGTGTAACGCCTATTGGCAATTTAGAGTACCAACTCTAATCCTTTAGTATAGTACGTAAGCGATGATAAATGGATGTAAATTAACAATTATATTAGTGCTTGCATTATTTGTGCTGTCTTGTCGTCAGCAGGAGTTTGCGCAGCCGAGCTGCCGGGTCAACGCAAATTTTGTATCCACCCATCAAGGCCCAGGCGCTTGCGTAATCAAAATGAACAATAAACTCTTAGTAACGCAATTAACATCGCGCTTATACGACCTGCCAATTGCGCAGCTATCATCAAATAACGAAGCGCGCTTCACCTCCTCACAGTGTTTAGCGCATCAAGGGATGTGGCAGCAAACCGGCCTTAATGTTGAGGTTCAAAGCGTTGTGGGTGCACAAGCGGACGGAACTTGGCTATTTGGCTGCACTGTAAGCGCTGGTTTTGACGGCACTGAAGCCCCATTTGATGCACCGCCTTGGAGCAGCCCTAGCGTTGACAAGATTGCGTTTGTTGATCCATTTGAGATTGATGCACATCACTGGGCGCGCAAACGCCAGTTCACTATCGTTCGCGACGCCTTCATTTTGCGTGGCGTCCAAGCCGACAATAGGTGAAGAATACGGTACACATTATTATACTATTGCTAATAAGTACTTAGACAATTAATCAATGCTACTGGTCTGACGAGGCTCAATCAGGTAAACTAATCTCAGAATTCACTACTCAAGGTTAAGTGAAATCACAAGGTGCTTGGCAAAGACTTTGGATTGAATGACTGTATTCATGACCTACATATAGCACCTGCCCTGTAATTATGACGAATAGGAAACTAACATGCATCAATATCAAGCCCCTATGGCCGATTTTCAGTTTTTATTAAAAGAGTGGTTAAACTTAGACAGCCACTACTTAGCCATAGGCGCACAAGGTATGGACGCTGAGCTGGTTAGCGAAGTAATGACACAAGGTGCTAAATTTGCAGAGCAAGTTATTGCTCCGCTCAACCGAGAAGGTGATGAAATTGGCTGCAAACTTGAAAATGGCGCAGTAAGCACGCCGCCTGGCTTTGCAGCAGCCTACCAAGAATACGTAGGCAATGGCTGGAATGCAATGCTAGGCAACCCAGACTTCGATGGCCAAGATTTACCCTATACCGCCGCAGTGCCTATTCATGAAATGCTCAACTCAGCTAATTTAAGCTGGCGACTCACGACTATGCTCACTGAAAGTGCGGTGTTAGCGGTTGACAAACACGCTAGCGAAGCACTTAGGCAGCAGTATCTAGCCAAGCTTATTAGCGGCGAATGGACAGGCACCATGAACCTCACGGAGCCACAAGCCGGCAGTGATTTATCGCTGCTTACCACCAAAGCTGAGCCGCAAGATGATGGCACCTATGCAATCACAGGAAACAAAATTTTTATCACGGGCGGCGATCACGACTGGACCAGCAACATTGTTCACTTAGTGCTGGCCAGACTGCCCAAGGCTCCAGAAGGTGTTAAGGGCATTAGCTTGTTTTTAGTGCCTAAGTTTTTGCTAAACGAGCAAAACGAAGCCGCTGAAAAAAACAAGCTAGGTGTAGGCAGTATTGAAAAGAAAATGGGCATTAAAGCGAGTCCAACCTGCGTAATGAATTTTGATGGCGCTAAAGGCTGGCTAGTGGGCGAAGAAAACAAAGGCCTTGCCTGTATGTTTACTATGATGAATGACGCGCGCTTTCAAGTAGGCATGCAGGGCTTAGGCACCTGCGAGGCGTCTTTTCAAGGAGCGCTTAGCTACGCCAAAGACCGCCTACAGTCAAGAAGCCCTAAAGGCCCACAGCAGCCCGATGCAAAAGCCGACTCAATTATGCACCAGCCTGATGTAAGAAGGATGCTGCTAACGCAAAAAGCCTTCACCGAAGGCTTGCGTGCGCTATCCTTGCTGTATGCACAGCAAATGGACATTGAAAAATATTGTAAAGACTACCGCAAGGCTCAAGCTCAGCAAATTTTGGCGTTTTTAACCCCTATTTGTAAAGGTTTCATGACCGATATTGCGACTGAGGTGACCAATATTGGTATTCAGGTATATGGCGGCCATGGCTATGTGCGCGAATGGGGCATGGAGCAATTAGCTCGCGACACCCGAATTGCACAGCTATATGAAGGCACTAACGGCATTCAAGCAGCCGACCTTATTGGCCGTAAATTAAGCCGCGACGGCGGCTTAATGTTGAACGCAACGGTAGAAATGCTGTCAGCTAGTATCAACAGTATGTCGAATAAAAAACAGCTAGAGCAGGCGCAAATGTTACTGCATGAATGGCATCAAATATCGGCCAAATTAATTCATGTTGATGCCTTAGACGCGGCTGGCGCAGCTACTGATTATTTGCATTACAGTGGCTACGTACTATTGGGCATACTGTGGCTACAAATGGCCGACGCCGCTAAAAAATCTGCAAACCCTAAAATTAAAGCAGGCAAACCTGCTACCTGCGAATTTTACATAAAACGTATTTTGCCGCGTAAAGAAGCGCATCGATCAGTTCTGTTAAGTTCAGCGTCTGATTTAATGTCGCTCTCAGATGAAGCGTTTGATTATTAGGCTTACTTAATCCATATTCAGTGCTTTATAGTTTAGCACTTATACACACTATTTACGCTAAGGGCGCTGATGCTGCGTCAGAGATTGGGTGCAATAGAGCCGCTAAGCCCTGCGCCAAATCATCCACAATGTCATCAACCGACTCTAAGCCCACCGACAACCTAACTAAATTATCACTTATGCCATGCACCAAGCGCTCTTTATCATTATATGCGCTGTGGGTCATGCTTGCCGGGTGCTGAATCAAGCTTTCAGCATCGCCTAAGGATACTGCACACTGAATCATTTTCAATTCGTTCATCAACTGCTTACCGGCGGCCATCCCGCCTTTTAATTCAAACGCAATCATTCCCCCAAACATCTTCATTTGCTTAAGCGCTAAAGCATGTTGCTCAAAATTAGGTAAGCCAGGATAGTACACTACTGAAACCTGCGGGCATTTATCTAAAAATTGAGCCACGATGAGGGCCGAGCGCGAATGCTGCTGCATTCTTAGTTCAAGCGTCTTTAATCCTCTTAGCACCAGCATGGCCGTAAAAGGAGACATGCAAGCACCGGTCATATCCTTTACCCCTTCTAAGCGAATTTGGTCAACCATGGCTTTGCGACCTACTAGTACGCCGGCAATTAAATCGCCATGACCGCCTAAATATTTGGTTGCTGAGTGCACCACAATGTCAGCGCCCAGCTCAATAGGCCGAGTAATGAGCGGGCTAGCATAGGTATTATCAACCACCGATATAATATTATGCATTTTGGACAGCGCCGACACCGCCTCAATGTCTATTAAGCGCATGTTCGGATTAGCAGGCGTTTCATAATAAATCACTTTGGTGTTCGGCGTAATAGCGGCGCGTAAAAGCGCGATATCAGTTAAATCAATATGGGTGATACTTACCCCAAACTTGGCTAACCCTTTATGTAAAAAAGCGTAAGTGCAGCCATATAAAGTCTTATCCACAATAATTTCATTGCCCGCTGCCAGCAAGGTCCATAAAGTTGAGGTAATTGCGCTTATGCCAGAGGCCACAGCTAGGCCTGCTTCTGCCTTTTCCAAGCAAGCTATACGTTCTTCTAATACCGTTAAGGTAGGGTTTGATACTCGTGAGTAAAAATGCCCTTTCTGCTCACCTGAAAACAAGTCTGCGCCGTGCTGTGCATTTTCGAAGGTAAACGTTGAGCTAAAATGTACAGGCGGATTCAGGGCCCCCTGATGTTGTCGGGCGCAATAGCCATGGTGAATAGCTTGCGTTGCGAACCCTAAGTTCTGTCGTTGTTGATGCTTGCTTGGCAGATCGCCACGATGTTTACTTTGATTATCTGTTGTTGGATGATGTAATAGACTTTTCATTTTTTATTCACTTTTAACGACTTATTAACCTACACATAATATGCTAACTCGTGCGCAATTTTCTTGCGAATAGTGTCGTAAGTGCTATCTTTATTGGCATATATTCATTAAATTAATAAAAATCACGCAACTTATGGATAAAACAGATCGCAACATCATTCGAGCCTTGCAAAAAAATGCTCGCATGACCAATCAAGAACTTGCCGACACCGTCAATCTGTCGCCTTCCCCTTGTTTAAGGCGAGTGAGAGCGCTAGAACAGCAAGGTATTATAAGAGCATATACACTAGAGATAGACAACGAAGCCTTTGGTTTACCTGTAACCGTATTTGTGCGCGTGCAGTTAGAAAAGCACACACAAGAAGTGGTGGCCCATTTTGAAGCGCAAATTAAAGAGCAGAAAAATGTACTTGAGTGCTTTGTTATGACTGGCCGGGCCGACTACTTGCTTAAAGTGGTGGTTAAAGATTTGCACGACTATGAACATTTTGTGCGCCATAGCCTGCATTCAATTGGCTGTATAGCTTCTATCGACACCAGCTTCGCCTATGGCGTGGTGAAAAAAACCACTTTACTGCCTGATCACCACATTGTATAAATGCGTCTGCTGCACTTATGGAAGCAGTAGCGCTTTAGTATCAAAAAGCGCACTTTGAGCTATATCAAATTCAGGTGATATATTTTTGCCAAAACATAGCATTACCCAATTCAGGGTTAAGTTGGTAAGCGCTAAATCCTGATTTTTCATAGGCACGAATAGCCGATTTATTTCCTTGCAGCACTTCGAGAGTCAATTTACTACAGCCTAATAGCAACGCTACCTCTTGGATACCTTTGAGTAAAAACTGGCTCACATCTTGTCCTCGCTGATCACTGTTGACTGCAAAATCGTGAATATTCATGACCCCTTTGCCTGCAAACGTAGAGAAACTTTCTATACAATTTGCAAAAGCAACAGGCTGCTCATCTTTAAACACTAAAAAAGAATGCATATAGGATCTTGTGGCCAAAGCATGCGGCAGTGATTGCATGACATGCTCACTTATAGCCTCGCCGCCGCCCATAGGATCTTTTGCATACAGCTGCAGCAAAGTAAGCAGATGCGCCATATGTATTTGCTTACTATAATCCACTTTTACAAAGGTGAGGGTATTGTTCATCTTGGTCATTAGTTATCATTTTTAGGTTTTTTAGTAGTTAAAAGTACCTGAATTGGAAGGCACCATCAACTTATGGTAACAAATCTGCTTAAGATTATTTTATGCAAAGACTATTACATTTAGCCTAAACACACTAATATAAGCAATTATAAGCAATCAGCTACTAACCAAGAACCCAACTATTCACTGAGTAACTATGGCGGATCAACTTCCTAATTTGATTGAAGAGGTCGTCGCATGTGACGATCTTTTACAAGACACAAGCATCGCTAATACTATCGCCGCATCCGATCCGGAAAGTTTGGCATTATTGCTTGAATCGGTGCCATTAGAACCTCGCTTAATAAGCTGGCAGCAAGTACCTAATGCCAAAAAACTAGATGTTTTAGTCGAAATGCGCGGCGATCCTCGCACCACCGTAATAGAATCAACGCCCAAAGAAGAATGGGAGATTATATTTCAAAATGTAGACGCCGAGCAACTGCTTGAAATATCTGATACGCTACCCAGTGATTTGCTAGAAATTGCCTTAGCCGCCATGGGCAAGCAGCAGCGGCAGTTTTTCCAAGACGCTAGCCAGTATAAAGATGAACAAATAGGACATTGGCTTAACCATGAACTTTTGGTGCTGCCAACTAATGCCAAAGTGCGCGATGGACTGCGCCTGTTAAGGCGAGAGCTACCCGACACCACCGAGTGCATATTTTTACTAAACCGCGCCGGTCAGTTCTCTGCCGCAGTAAAATTAAGCTCATTGTTTGGTGAACCCGACCACCTGCCATTAGTGGATTTATCTGAAGACTATATTAGTGTCGTAAAAGCCGACCAAGACGCGGTACAAGCAGCCCGTGAAGTGCAAACTAGCGGATATATATCACTCCCTGTGGTTGACGACGGCAACAAACTGTTGGGCAGAGTAGACATTGTGACCGCCTGTGAACTGGTTAATGAAAACTATGAACGTCAAATCATGTCCTCGGCGGGCATGGATGAAGACGAGGATTTATTCTCGTCGGTGCCAACGAGTGCAAAAAAACGCGCAATTTGGCTGGGTATTAACCTCATGACGGCGTTTTTAGCCTCATGGTTTATTGGTTTATTTGAAGCAACCTTGCAAGAAGTTGTTGCACTGGCAATCCTTATGCCGGTTGTGGCCAGCATGGGCGGCATTGCAGGAAGTCAAACCTTAACCCTCATTGTGCGTGGGTTAGCATTAGGGCAGGTGACCAAAAGTAACCGCAAGGCTTTGCTTGATAAAGAGCTTAAAGTCGGCATATTAAACGGCTTTATTTGGGCTTTTGTGGTCGGCGCTATCGCCTACTTGTGGTTTGACAGCAGTTTGCTGGGCGTGGTGATAGGCATTGCTATTTTGTTGAATATTATTGCCGCGGCTATCACCGGGGTAATTCTGCCACTTATCTTGTCGCGCTTGAAAATCGACCCGGCGTTGTCTGGCTCTGTCATACTGACCACGGTGACCGATATTGTTGGCTTTGTTGCGTTCTTGGGTTTAGGCAGTATATTTCTGCTATAAAGTATCCATTAGAGGCAAAACTAGCGCTTACAATCAGGCGATAATCAGTGAAGTTTGCGATACCGTCGTTATTCACATCACCCGGCATACGGGTTAAGGTTGCCTTGATACTGATAAACTCTGTTTGCTACTCAAATCGAAGTCTTTGTTACCGCGAATCGAGTTAACTGAAATATCGGCCGGATGCAAGTGATGTGTATCAGTAAACGCTATTTCAGAACAACTACCAAGACAGCGGCTGCTCTGCCACGTTTGCTCCCTATTCCAATTATCGGGCTTAATACTTTGTAGACCACTGGCGTTGCCGAAATGAACTTAATTTCAGCAGGAGCTTTTTAGTGATTTTTTACACTGTGATTAAGCCTTGTCTTCAACAATACTCTTAGCGAACCAGTCGCTTAGCATTCTCTTTTCATACTCAAAGGGTTTGTTTCGTCCCGAAATGCCAATTCCGTTTAAATAGCTCATGTCTTTTAAATTAACCTCTTCACTCTTAATTACTGTGCCGTCTGCATCAACTAGTTCATAGCTAAATTCAATGCGCGGAATATCAATGTTTCGCATTACCCGTATATCTTGCATGGAGTTTGAAAACCCCACAAAAGATGCTGGTTCGATTCGTCCAGCTAAATCGACATTGGTTACGGTCACGTTTAAGGTTTGCCCTGCTGGTAAATCTTCTGCCAGTTCGTCAATGTGTTTTTCTAATTGAGTAAAAACATGCCGACGAAACTTTGTACGTGAGGAATTCGCATCTCTTACATCGGTATACGACTTAGGCTCTACCCACGTTACCGACACTCTTTGCAGCTCATTGTCGCTGATATAAACGTCTTCGCTTTTTTCTTTAGCACTTGCCGATAACGGCAGGCTTAAAGATAGTGCAGCTGCAGCACAAAGACTAATGTAAGTGTTCATACGTAATCCTTTGTTAAGGTGTAAAAATATGTCGTTGAGACCAAAAGAATAAGGTTTCAAGCGCTATCGTTGCAAACGTTGACATTACTTTAGAGATCCGAGTCTGGTAAAAGTTCAGCGCTTTTAGTTTCTGCACCAAATTTATGTAAGCTTGAGCCAAAGATATACGGATTTTTATCTTTTTGTACGCAATATAATATATAAAATAATAAATAAAACCGCTTGATAGATTCAACTGAATCAGTTGCCTCAATATGTAGGCGACCTGATGCGGTATTGAGGCCATGTTGTTGCGCATGAAGCGGTCACGTAAAGCCATAGTTTTGCTGCACGCAGTCGCCTCTATTACCTTGTTATACCAAGAAACGAGGGTAACTGAGACGTCCCCAAAGAAATTTTTCGCAAAATCAGAGCGCAATATGACAATCAGGATGATTATTTGAATAATGGTGGAGTAATAGTTTGATCTCAGTTGACTTTTGTAATCTAGTTTTTGATATACTAAAGGCAAGCGTTAATGTATGGGTAAAATAGGCTGTATAGCATGTCTGAAAGAATTCGAGTGAAAGATATCACACCAGTGAAAATTGAGAAGCCAACGGTAGAGATAACAAAACCAAGCTACTCAGCTCGAAGTAGGATTTATGTGCGTTCAGTGAAGGGCATGTTAGAAACAATTAGGCGTGTTTTTGGCTTTGTGTTCTTAGGTATATTTGCCATTGCCCCATGGATCCAATTTCGAGGCCAACAGGCAATTTTGTTCGATTTAGCCGAGCAGCGTTTTAATATCTTTACCCTTACCCTTTGGCCACAAGATTTAACCATTTTAGCCTATATCATTATTGTCTCTGCCTTTGCATTATTTTTTGTGACCACCTTTGCAGGTCGTGTCTGGTGTGGGTTTATGTGTCCGCAAACCACCTGGACATGGATTTACATTTGGTTTGAAGAAAAGATTGAAGGTACACGTAACAAGCGAATAAAGCTTGATGAACGTAAAATGGACGCCGACAAGCTAACGCGAAAAGGCTTAAAACACTTCGCTTGGGTGAGCGTAGCGCTGTTAACCGCGCTAACATTCGTTGGCTACTTCGTGCCTATAAATGAGCTTTTCATCGATTTCTTCACCTTTAACACCACGTTTTGGGTAGCTTTCTGGGTTATATTTTTTACCGCGTGCACCTATGGTAACGCAGGCTACATGCGCGAAATAATGTGCACTCACATATGCCCATACGCACGCTTTCAGTCTGCTATGTTTGACAAAGACACCTACACAGTATCGTATGACGCAACTAGAGGAGAACAGCGCGGTCCGCGTTCGCTCAAGTTAAGCCCCGATGAAGTACATAAAAAAGGCCTTGGCGACTGCATAGACTGCAACTTATGTGTACAGGTTTGTCCCACCGGCATCGATATTCGTAACGGTCTGCAGTACGAATGTATTAACTGCGGTGCATGTGTAGATGCTTGTAACGGCGTGATGGATAAAATGGGCTATGAAAAAGGCCTAATTAGGTTTACCTCCGAGCATCAGCTTGCCGGCGGCGTAACAAAAGTAATGCGTCCTAAACTCATCGGTTACGCGGTTGTACTAGTACTTATGAGCGCATTGTTAGTATATGATATTGTGTCAAGAGCACCTCTTGACGTAGATATTATTCGCGACCGTAATTCACTTTTCAGAGAAACCAACGAAGGCTTAATTGAGAACGTATACACTTTAAAAATCCTCAATAAAAGTCAGTTAGCGCAAACATATAGCGTGGAAGTGCTTGGCTTAACTCAGCCTAAATTTATTGGCAACAGCAGCGTTACGGTGAAAGGCGGCGGCGTATACACCTTGCCTATTAGTGTGGCGGTAAACCCTAATAACCTTGAAGAAGGCACGCAAAGGATTTACTTCAAAGTGACCACGTCGGTTGACGGTGACATAGTGGAAGTAAAAGAACGCAGCACATTTATTTTCACCGGTGTCTGACTTTACCTTTGAGGGACTTACCCCGGCGTTAATTTTAGATGCCATTGAAAGCCTAGATATATATGTGAGCTCTGGGCTACTGGCGCTTAATAGCTACGAAAACAGAGTGTATCAATTCGTCACTGAAGATCACGGCCGCATGGTGGTTAAGTTTTACCGGCCTAATCGCTGGTCTACCGCACAAATACTTGAAGAGCATGAGTTCTCACTTGAGCTGCACGCCCTTGGTTTGCCCATTGTTGCACCCCTTAAGTTTAACGGGGAAAGTTTACATACCTTTTGCGGCTATCGTTTTGCCTTATTTTTGTCAATGGGTGGGCGTGAGTTTGAAGTAGACAACTTAGAACAGCTTGAAGGCATGGGCAGTTTAATTGGGCAAATTCATGCGAAAAGTGCCAAAAAGTCGTTTACGCATCGCTTGGGAATAAGTGTCGCTGAGTTCTTGCATGATCCGGCTCACGCGCTCAAGCACAGTGAACTTGTGCCCTTTCACCTTCACCTGCCGTTTTTCACTATTTTGGAACAGGTTTGCACCCTTGCTGAATCAAAATACACAGCTGCGGTTGCCAACATTACTCAAATTCGCCTACACGGCGATTGCCATCCCAGCAATATTTTATGGCGCGATGGCCCAATATTCGTCGATTTAGATGACTGCCGCACCGGCCCCGCTATTCAAGATTTGTGGATGATGCTCGCAGGCGATATTAATCAACAGCAAATACAGTTAGAGACATTAATTAACGCGTATAAGAAATTTACGCCCTTCAACCCAAGTGAACTTGCCTTAATAGAGCCACTACGCGCCATGCGAATGGTGCATTACATGGCTTGGCTGTCAAAACGCTGGGAAGATCCGGCTTTTCCGCGCGCCTTTCCTTGGTTTGGAGAAGACAAGTATTGGGAAAATCAGATACTCTCGCTAAAAGAGCAGTTCTCGGCGCTGCAGCAGCCTTCTATTCATTTGCCTTCATTTTAATATATCTTCGTATCAAAATGCCTTACTATCGTAGTTAATTCTTTACCAATGTATACGTCATAGCAATGAGCAAACATACCAGTGGGGCACAAGCCTATCAAAAACAAGAACAAGGCTATCGCGACAAAGCCCTAAAAATGTATCCTTGGGTGTGTGGGCGCTGTGCACGCGAATTCGTCTACTCAAGACTACGCGAACTCACCGTGCATCACATCGACCACAACCATAGCAACAATCCGTCAGACGGCAGTAACTGGGAGCTGCTTTGTTTATATTGTCATGACAATGAACATAACAAATACCATGAATTCGTGATGTATGGCGCCACCGCTGAAGAAAAAATTGAAGAGGCTACACACAATCCGTTTGCCGATTTAAAAGCTTTATTGAATAAAAAAAAGTAGTGTTGGCATGCACAAATTAAATGTACGCCACTTAAGGCCCGCGTTTATATTTTAAACCCCCCTTACCGATACTTACTTACTTACACAGCGTTAAATACACAACATTCGTTTCTTAAGGAATTTTCTTTTATGGCATTTAGCACCTTAGGTTTGTGTGATGCGCTTTTAAAAACCATCGAGCAGCAAGGTTACACTGCGCCTAGCCCTATACAAACTGATGCGATCCCTGCGGTGTTAAGCGGGCGTGACGTGATGGCATTAGCGCACACAGGCACAGGCAAAACCGCTAGCTTTACTTTACCTCTGCTGCAGCTGCTTGCTACTGGTATAAGCGCGCAGCCCGGCCATGTTAGGGCCTTAGTCATTGCCCCCACGCGTGAGCTTGCAGCTCAAGTTGCACAGAGCGTTGAAAACTATAGCGCAAACATGAATATTAGAAGTACCGCTGCATTTGGCGGTGTCAGAATTGAGCCGCAAATTTTCGCCTTAGAATACGGCGCAGACGTACTTGTTGCTACACCCGGGCGCCTACTCGATTTACACAACAAGCAGGCACTTAACTTTGAGCATCTTGAAATACTGGTATTAGACGAAGCCGATCGCATGTTAGATTTAGGCTTCATTGATGACATATTACGCATTCAAGCACTACTGCCTAATAAGCGTCAAACCCTTATGTTTTCAGCTACCTTTTCTAAAGAGATTAAAATGTTGGCTAAGAGCATGTTATTTAATCCAGTGGTATTAGAAATGGCTGATGCAACGCGCAGTCTTGACAACATTAAGCAACAGCTACACCCGGTAGACAAGGCGCGTAAAACAGATCTTCTGATCCACCTTCTGGTGCAACACAAGTGGCCTCAGGCATTGGTTTTTTGCCGCACCAAACGCGGCGCTGATGAAATAGTGACAAAGCTTGAGAGCCTTGGTATTAACGCCGACTCGATCCATGCAAACAGAACCCAGCGCGCGCGCACCTTAGCTTTAGACGGGTTTAAGAACGGCACCATTAGCGTGCTTGTTGCCACCGATATTGCTTCGCGCGGTATTGATATAAGCCATCTGCCCTGCGTTATTAATCACGACCTTCCCTTTGTGCCACAAGACTATGTGCATCGTATTGGCCGGACCGGTCGTGCTAACGCCACCGGCCTCGCCATTACCTTGTTCAGCGAAGACGAAACTGAACAACTACGCGCGATTGAAGCGGTGGTTGGGCATACCTTTGCACCAGAAATAGTCATAGGGTTTGTACCTACTAATATAACACCTACTAAAAAAACACCTACAAAGTCTGCTATAGATGAGCCTGAGTATGGAAATTTTGAGGCAGACACCACACCGCGACGCTTTCGCAAGTCTACTGCGAATAAAAAACGTAAAAAATAAATAGCATCCGCTAAGCGGCATTAAGTACTAGCACTTTCACACAGTCCCTCTATAATATAATTAAGTCAGGTGCGAAACCTAATATTGATTTTTTTCAGCAGCTTAGCGTTTTGTTAAACGGGAAATAGGTGCAAAACCTATGCTGCCCCCGCAACGGTAATCAATTTTCTTAAAACACTTCGTTTATAGACAAACTTTACATTTACACTGGTGTGATTTATTCCACTGATGCGTCGTCCACTGTGGTTAACTGCATTTTTGCAGGGCTATGGGAAGGAATTGTAAAACATATTGTGAGCCCGGATACCGGCCTGTCTTCAAAGCATGCAAGCTTTTCTTTTTGTTGGATAAGGCTTGGCATGTGAGCTGTTTTTAAAATCAGTGACGCTTAAAAAGCATAGCCTTTATGCTTTTACTTTTTATGTTGTGCTCGGGCGGAGCGCTTACAAGGAACTTTATGAAAATTCAAACTACTGTGCTGGCAGCCGCTGTGCTGATCAGTCTATCTATGGGTGCGCAAGCGCAAACACAAGCCAATTCAAATAAAAAAATCGAAACGATCCGTGTGTTAGGCACGCATGCGCCTATTGCGGTAGGCCAAATTGCCGGGTCGGTCACCATTATTGATGAAGCGCGCATAAGAGCATCGGGTGGCATTGGCATTACCGACCTTTTACGCACCGTCGCGGGGGTTAACATTGGCAAAACGGGCACTGCAGGTAGCTTAAGCGAAGTACGTTTTAGAGGCAGTGAAAGCAACCACGTTATGGTGTTGGTAGACGGTGTTGCTGTGAACGATGTTGGTCAAGGCGGTCTAACAGACTTTTCCCACTTACTGCTGGCTAATATTTCACGCATAGAAATATTAAGAGGGCCACAAAGCGCTATTTGGGGATCAAGCGCTATTGCCGGCATTATTAGTATAAGCACTAAAGGCGCAAGTAGTAATAAACTGCAAGTTAGTACCAATGTGTCTGCAGGCAATAAAAGCACCTATAGTGCTAGTGCTCACTTTGGCCAACAGTTAAGCGACTTTGGCTTTAAATTGAATACCTCTACCTATAAAACCGGCGGCGAAAATATCAGCCGCACAGGGTTTGAAGCCGACGGCTACCGAAATACCGACCTTAGTGGCGGCATAAATTATACGTTTAGTGAAGACAGTCGCATAGACATAAGTGCGCGCATTCTCAATTATGAAACAGATGCAGACGGCTATGACTTTTCCACAGGCTTGGTTGGCGATGGCAATGTAGTGGCCCAGGGTGATCAAATTTCGCTTGGCCTTAACTGGCATTTTACACCACTTACCAATGGCCAGCGAAACGGCATTTATTCGCAGCTTTTATCCCTTCAATACTCAAAGCAACACACCGACAACTTTACCAACAACGCCTTTGACCGTATGTCGCAAGGAGAAAAGCTGCGCGTGTTGTGGTCGAACCGTTTTGAATTTACGCCTAATAGATGGCTGAACATGGGGCTTGAAAGCACCAATGAGGATTTTGAGCAACGCGGCCCTGCCTTCACCAGCGGCCTGAATCAAAACCGAAGCAACGACACGTGGTCGCTAGTAACAGATGGGATTTATGCCATTACCAATGCCCTAAGCCTAAGCGCTAGCTACCGCTATGACAACAACGTCGAATTTGATAACGCCGACAGCTACCGAGTAGGCGCCACGTATGCCGTTAACAACGACTGGCGCGTATTTGTATCGCAGGGCCAAGCGATTACAAATCCTACCTTCATAGAACGATTTGGTTTCTTCCCTAATTCATTTTTGGGTAACCCAAACCTTACACCCGAACAGCAAAAAAGCACTGAAATAGGCATAGAAGGTGCATTTAACAGTGTGAGTGTCCAGCTTAACTGGTTTAGCGCCAAACTTGAAAACGAAATACTCGGCTTTGTTTTTGTGCCCGCAACAGGCGAGTTTACCGCAGACAACGCAAGTGCAAACAGCAGCCGCGATGGGCTTGAGCTTAGCTTACAAGGACAGTTCAAGACCCTAACGTGGCAAGCACAATATAGCTATTTAGATGCGTCGCAGGGTAATAGCATTGAACTTCGCCGCTCACGTCACATCGGCTCACTAAGCACGACTTATACAATTGATCAGCAGCATCAAGTGTACCTTCAGGCTGATTACACAGGCACTAAGTTTGATAACTTTTTCCCGCCTGCCGGGGCTGCTCAAATAGTCACGTTAGACAGCTATTGGTTGTTAAGTGCAAACTATCAGTATACTTACAGCGAGCACTTGAGCGCGAGCCTGCGTTTTTCGAATGCGCTCGACGCAGAGTATGAAGATGTTTTTGGCTATAACACAGACGGCAGCACAGTGCTTCTCAGCGTTCGATATAGCTTATAAAATCATCTAAGCTTACTGGGATAGTAAGGCCGCACCCCTTTCTTGTTAAATATCTTGAAAATTGAGAATACTTGCACCAAAGGGGCTGTATGCTATTGTATGGCAAAAATTAAGATAACACGCACTTGTGAAATATTTTACAGTCAATTTCGAGTCTAACAATTATAGGAATATACAATGAAACGAATTTTAAGCTCTCTGGTGTTAGGCCTTGTACTCTCTTTTCAAGCCAACGCTCAGGTAGAACTGTGGAAAGAAGGCACACATTTTGACGTGATTGCCGAAACAGCCTCAGAAAAACCCATGATGAAAGAATATTTTTCATTTTGGTGTCCAGCTTGTTTTCAGTATGAACCACTAGTGGCACAGTTCAAAGAGAAGCTTCCACAAGACGTTCAATTTACCAAAGTACATGTGAATTTCATGGGCCTAACCAGTCGCGATATACAAAGTGAAGCCACTAAAGCAATGATGATTGCACGCGCTATGAAAGAGGAACAGAAATATGTTGGCGCAATTTTCAACTACATCCACGTTCAGCGCGCGTCTATCACAGGCCTGGACGACTTACGCAAAATATTCGTCGTTAACGGCGCCGACGGTGAAGAGTTTGACAAGCTAGCTGCTAGTTTCAGCGTCAACAGTCTAGTAAATCGCAATAACAAAAGCATAGACGAATTTCGTGAGCATCTAACAGGCGTGCCTACTTTTATCATCAATGAAAAGTTTAAACCTACGTTTAGAAATGATATGAGCGTAGACGATATGATTAATTTAGTCATGTGGCTGAGTAAGCAAAAGTAAAGTTTAATAGTAAATAAACATAAAAAAAGGCGGGGATCTCCCGCTTTTTTTATGCATTTAGAACTGAACATTTATTTTCAATCAAAATTTTCGTGTTCGACAAGGTTTGTGGCGGTTTCGACCTTAACATTAACGTTGCGCAAGCCAGTAAGCTTGCGTTCTTATTTAGGCTAGAAAGTATCTCCATTTGTAACAAAATTACAAAAGCGTTATCATACTTGCCGGTTTAAGGTTAAAGAACCAAATTTTAACAGTCACTCCACCCTCAGAGCGCCTTATCCCTGAAAGCTCTCTGTAAGGTGCACTGTTTCGATTCATGCCATAGTTAGCGTATTATTTACGTTTCACATTTATTTTAAAATTATAATATCAATTTTCCTCTACTCTGAGAAAAATTTTCAAAATTAGGCAACTTACATGCTCGAACACATTAAAAAAGACTGGCTTTCGAATATCCGTGGTGATGTGCTTGCTGGTATCGTTGTAGCTTTAGCCTTAATACCAGAAGCGATTGCTTTCTCAATTATTGCGGGTGTCGATCCTAAAGTGGGTCTGTATGCCTCATTCTGTATCGCTGTAATCATCGCTTTTGTTGGTGGCCGTCCCGGTATGATTTCAGCTGCTACAGGCGCAATGGCCTTACTTATGGTCACACTGGTAAAAGACCATGGATTAGAATACTTACTTGCAGCAACACTCCTAACAGGTGTGTTTCAAATATTAGCCGGATTTTTAAAGTTAGGCGGCTTAATGCGATTTGTGTCGCGCTCAGTGGTGACCGGATTCGTGAATGCACTGGCCATTCTCATCTTTATGGCGCAATTACCCGAACTCACTAACGTTACATGGCATGTTTATGCCATGACCACTATTGGTTTAGGCATCATTTATCTGTTTCCGTACGTCCCCAAAATTGGTAAATTGATTCCCTCTCCTTTGTTGTGCATTGTCGCATTAACGATAGCAGCAATGTTTCTAGGGCTAGATATTAGAACAGTGGGTGACATGGGCGATTTGCCCGATACCTTACCCATATTCTTGTGGCCCGATGTTCCACTTAATCTAAACACCCTAATGATTATTTTACCATACTCGCTTGGCTTGGCCGTGGTAGGCCTGCTTGAATCGATGATGACGGCAACCATAGTAGATGACCTTACCGATACAAGCAGCGATAAAAATAAGGAGTGCAAAGGACAAGGTATTGCTAATATTGGCGCCGGTCTATTTGGCGGAATGGCAGGCTGTGCAATGATTGGGCAGTCAATTATTAACGTGAAGTCAGGCGGTAGAGGGCGATTATCTGCTTTTGTTGCGGGTACAGTTCTCATTATCATGGTAGTCTTTTTAGACGATTGGGTTCAACAAATCCCAATGGCCGCACTGGTAGCGGTTATGATCATGGTGTCAATTGGCACCTTCTCTTGGTCTTCCATCAAGGATTTACGCAAGCATCCTATGTCATCAAATATTGTAATGATAACCACCGTTATTGTGGTTGTGGCTACGCACAACTTAGCCATTGGTGTATTAGTTGGCGTGCTATTAGCTACGCTGTTCTTCTCTAACAAGATTAGCCGCATTATGGCGGTAAAATCGCACTATAGCGAGCCTGAAAATAAGCGCACGTATGAAGTGATTGGTCAGGTGTTTTTTGCGTCAGCGGAACAATTTATAAACGCATTTGATTTCAAAGAAGCTTTAGAAAACGTGGTTATAGATCTGACACACGCGCATTTTTGGGATATCACCGCCGTTACATCCTTAGATAAGGTCGTGATTAAATTTAGACGCGAAGGTGCCACGGTAAACATCGTAGGAATGAATGAAGCAACGGCAACCGTAGTAGATGAATTCGGCATACACAATGATCCCAAAGAAGTCAAAAAGATGTTTGGCGGGCACTAAGTGAAACCGATGTTTAAGAAATCACAAAGCGACGATAAATACAGGACAAAGGGATGACAAAAATAATCACGTGTGTGGACGGTTCGGCAATGACAACAGCCGTGACCAACGCAGCCATCTGGGCGTCAAATAAGCTTGATAAGCCCATTCTTTTTTTACACACAATTGAAAAAGAACAGCAGCACGGCGCCGATAATTATAGCGGGGCGATTGGTTTAGGCGCGCGTTCGGCGCTCTTACAAGAATTGACCGAGCTGGATGAACAGCGCGGCAAGCTAGCTTTAAAATTGGGTAAAGAGTTACTCGAGCGGGTTTCAAAGCAAGCTCAGGACTGTGTTACACAAAAAGTTGAATCGATGCAAAGACACGGTGAGCTTGCAGATGCAATAGTCGACATTGAAGATAAAACCCGACTGATAGTGATTGGCCGCAGTGGAATGGAACATGGCGATAACTACAGTGCACTGGGATCTAATATTGAGACACTGCTGCGCAAGGCCTCACATCCTGTCGTGCTTATTCCTGAGACATTCACCCAACCCACTTCATTTATGGTTGCTTATGACGGCAGACAAACCGCCGATAATGCGCTGCAGCGAGTCATTGATGGCGGCTTACTGCATGGCCTTCACTGTCACCTCGTTTCGGTGAAAAATAACGAAACCAATGTCGAGGAAAAATTTATAGCCGCCCAACAAAAGCTGAAAGAAAAAGGCTTTGACCTTACAGCATCCTTCGTTGAAGGTGATATTTTTGATTCTTTAATGGACTACAAACAAAAACATAAAATTGATCTTATTGTCATGGGAGCGTTCGGGCACTCTAAGCTTCGTCAGTTCTTTTTAGGCAGCAACACGCTAAAAATGCTAGAGCGCAGCAAAGTACCCATGGTGGTTTTAAGATAGATTCAATTTACTTTAGGTAAAACATTACCAAATGATCTAATGGCTTGTTTTATGACTTCCTCAGGCGTAGCCATTGTCACTGTTAGCTTACTTTCCCGAGCCTCCTAGGCAATTTGGTGACGTAGGCGCACTGCCCTGCTTTTTCGCCCAGTCATCTGCGGTGTAGGTGTGCAAAGCTAAAGCGTGCACAGAGCCTGCCAACTCCTCACTTAACAGCGCATTTACCATGCGGTGGCGTTGGATAAGTCTTTTTTGCTCAAATGCATCACTCACCACCGTCACTTTAAAGTGAGTTTCGGAATTTTCAGGCACATTGTGCATATGGCTTTCATTGAGCACCTCAAGGTAGCGCGGCAAAAATTTGGCGTTGAGCTTTTCAGTAACAACGGTTTGTATAGTGGTTTTTGTATTCACAAGTAAAGCCTTTGAAAATGGATTATGGTTCGGCGCCGATGTTCAAAGCCATAATTACCGGCTCTGTTCTATTGCTATGTCGGCATATAAACAGCGCTATAGACCCTATAAATGCGCTATGGTTATGTGGGTAAATACCTTAGTAAAGCTGATTTTTGACTCGACATTCGTCAGCCAACGATTTACCCAACAATTATTTTTTTTGCGTAACGTGTCTAAACGTAAAGTTAAGCCTTGGGCCGGTTTGCGTGCGACTTTTATTCATTCCATGGTGCCAATACTGCTGCGTGTCGCCCTTCATAACAAGCAACGAGCCATGTTCAAGACCTATTTTGTAGGTTTCTTTGGTGTGTATATTTTTAAACGTAAAACGCCGTGTTTGCCCTAAACTGACCGAGGCAATAATTGGCTGCGCGCCAAGTTCAGGCTCGTTATCTGCATGCATGCCCATACTGTCTCTACCATGGCGATAATAGTTCGCCAGGACTGAATTGAAGCGTGCCCTACATTTTTGCTCACATGCCTGCTTTAATTTAGCCAATCGTATGTCCCACGGCAGTGGCTGCATAACTAATCTGGAATATTCATATTGGCTGTCAGGATCGCCGTACCAAGCTTGCAGCCGAGGAATAAGTCGCTGTTGTCCATAAAGGGTGATACTAGGCTGCTGCCACTGAAGCTGCGCAATGAAGTAGTCCATTAAGCTTTTAGCATGCTTATGACTTAGCCAGTTAGGGTAATACTCCACATGCGCATTTTCCATCGCTAGGATGAACACCGCCTCTTCTTGCGAGGGGTCAGATGCGTTAATAAGTGGGATTTTTTGTTTGTTCATTATTGTTAGCTTTGGTTGCTCATCTAATATTCATTTCAAAAATTTCGTATCAATACCAATCTGTATAAAGATGGTCAAACTCCCACTATATTACCATGAGTAAGCCAACAAAGACGAGTAAACACGAATAAACACCAGTGTTAAGACGTCAGTATTCAGTTCTGCTGCCACAAGTTGAAACACACCTTAGGTATACGGACTGCATTTTATATTCAAGTACACAATAAGTTGCTGTAAACATGCCTAACACTGCGCTACTATTTAAGGATAAAGCGCACCACATGCTGCAATAACATTATTATGAAACTACTATGAACAATACTCAGCTCCATATTCAAGCCAACACCTTTTCTTTAAAACGTTTCCCAAGCAACCCGTTTGACAAGTCCTTGCGCGCATGGGACGCGGCCGACGAATATATTATCGATCATGTCGCCGATACGATAAACCTTATCGAGCTGGCGCATATTGTTATTGTAAATGATAGCTTTGGTGCCCTTACTTGTGCAATGGCAAAACTCTCGCCACAGGCTAATATTAGCGTATACACCGACTCGTACATGTCTATGCGTGCTATTGCGCAAAATTTAAAAGGCAGTAACTTGGATAAGAATAACGTGACGATGCACAGTAGCCTAATGCTTAGCGAACTGGCGGGTAAAAGTGTTGACCTAGTGCTGTTGAAAGTGCCTCGCACATTGTCATATCTTGACTACTTACTTTTTACACTTAGCCAAACGCTCGGAACTGCGAGCAATACGGGCCAATCGCCAATAGTGATAGGCGGCGCGATGGTTAAGCTGGTGACTTCTTCGGTGATGAACATATTTAACGCCCACATGGGCAATACCACTACCTCGTTAGCGCGCAAAAAAGCACGCTTAATATTTGCTGAATGTGCTGTAAAAACCGACAATGGTGGCAACGTCGCTCAAACTTTATCATTGAACCCGCACTGCATACACGAAGTACAAGACAAAGAAATTGACCTTACGCTGCATAATTATCCTAACGTATTTTGCCGGGATCAGGTAGATATTGGCGCAAGGTATATGCTAAAAGTGCTGCCTAGTATTACCAGAGCTAATCAAGTAGTAATTGATCTAGGCTGCGGCAACGGTATTTTGGGCACTAGCTTACTGTTACAAAATGCGGCTAATGCACCCAAAATGATTTACATAGACGAATCGTTTATGGCGATAGAATCAGCTAAAGTAAGTCTTAACAATAGTACAGTAGATGAACGACTAAAAGCACGCGCAGAGTTTTTAGTCGGGCATTGTTTAGATGAATTTATCAATCACAGTGAAGATAGCTCGGGTAATCTTAAGGGCGTTGATCTTATTTTATGCAACCCTCCTTTTCATCAGCAAAACACGATCATTGACGACATTGCATGGCAGATGTTCACTGATGCAAAAAAGGCACTAAAAGTAGGTGGTGAACTTAGAATTGTGGGCAATCGCCATCTTGATCACCGTGCTAAACTAAAAAAGCTTTTTGGCGCCTGTGAGATTATTGCCAGTGATGCTAAATTCGTAGTGCTTAGCGCTATTAAACAACGCGCAAGAGCATAAGACGAACAAAGTCAGCCTGTGATTATCTGATTGTACCCTTGAGTGTTGTCGATCGCTCTTGATACTTCAATCCGATAAAAGAAATTACTGTATCAATAGTCTATTTTGAGCCTCGTATTAAAAATAGTGTGTCAGCTGGTGAGGCACTATCATTAGTTAAGTAAAGGAAGGTTTTTATGAGCACTTTTCGACTATGCATAATTAGCATATTGGTAGTCACCACTTCATTTGTAGCGCATTCTCAAGCGCGTGAAACGCCTAAAACGGAAAGCCCCATTGGCGCAGCCGTGCAACAAGATAACTTTTTCCCGCAGGTAAAGTTTGAGACCAGCATGGGCGACATTGTCATTGAGCTTTCACGTGCTAAAGCGCCCGTGACCGTTAATAACTTCTTGACCTACGTGAAAGAAGAAGGGTACGACAACACACTATTTCATCGCATAATTGCCGGCTACATAGTGCAAGGCGGCGCGTATACAACTGACTTTACAGAACGTAAGTCGAATTATAAAATTATTAACGAGTCGGGCAACGGACTCAAAAACGAAGCATATAGCATCGCAATGGCCCGCATGAGCGACCCGCATTCGGCTAAACGTCAGTTCTTTTTCAACATGAAAGACAACGACAATTTAGATCCTGGCCGCAGATGGGGCTACACCGTATTTGGTTCGGTAATAGAAGGTAAAGAAGTGCTTGATGCAATTTCCTTAGTAGACACCCGCGTGAACCCTGAAATTGGCTTTCCCGACACGCCGGTTGAAAACGTAGTATTAAAGCGTGCGATTATTATGCCTGAACCAGTTTTTGACTAGGCTTAAAAGCATAATATTTAAGGGTTACAGTAGCCACAATAAAACGCGCTCACATTTAGCGGAGCGCTTTTTTCAGGCCCACTAAAGCCGCAGTGATTGCACAGCTCAGTGGGCGACACTATTTTTGTTGTCGCTTGGCCGCAAAGCTCACACGGTAAATAAGCGATAGGATTTCGATATTGCGCTTAATATCTACAAAGGCCAAAAACTCCTCGTCAATAACACCCATGCCCATTAATGAACTAAAACTGCCCTCACTGCCGATACCCTGCTCGCAGCCGCTAAGTTTGCAGGCTAAATATGCTTTTTTAAGAGCGCATTCTATCGGATTTAGTGTGCGGGCTATGGTTTGGTCAAAGGTGCCTAATGTATCGGTATCAAACTTGTCGGTATGCACCAGCACCGTATTAAATGCCGACACCAGAATAGGCGCCAGCGTGTTTTGCTTGCCGTGTTTAGTCAAAAAGGAAATTTTAGCTTGAACGTTGAGGTCTATCTTGGTCATATATTAGCTATTTTCGTTATTTAGACAAGAATGCTATAATGACCCCTTGCGAAAGTGTAGTTTTTAAATTTGCTACTTATCAACTACCTTGCTAAGCATTTAAAAAGTCTACGGATCAGTGCATATCTACATACATGAAATTATGAACCACGGATAATAAAACGAAACAGCACGATATGCCGGTAACCCAAAGTAATTCAATAACAAGGGGACTTACATGAAAGCATCAGACCTTATGGTAAAAGCATTAGAAGCCGAAGGGGTAGAATATATTTTCGGTATTCCGGGTGAAGAAAATTTAGATTTACTGGAATCATTACGTCATTCATCTATTAAACTTATTCTTACACGTCATGAACAAGGCGCTGGCTTCATGGCCGCTACTTACGGGCGCTTAACTGGTAACGTTGGCGTGTGTTTGGCAACCTTAGGCCCCGGAGCAACTAACTTAGTGACTCCCGCCGCCTACGCACAGCTTGGCGCTATGCCAATACTAATGATCACCGGCCAAAAACCCATTAAAACCAGTAAGCAAGGCCGCTTTCAGGTCATTGATGTAGTTGATATGATGCGCCCTATTACTAAGTATACCACCCAAGTGGTAAGTGGCGATCGCATCCCCTCTATTGTACGCGAAGCATTTAGACTAGCCAGCGAAGAGCGCCCAGGCGCAGTACATATTGAATTACCCGAAGATATTGCCGCCGAAGAAACCAACGCAACTCTTCTCACGCCCAGTGTGGTACGCAGGCCAATTGCTGAATACAAAGCTATAAAAGCGGCTATAGATATGATTGAAGCGGCTAAATCGCCAGTACTCGTTATAGGGGCTGGCGCAAATAGAAAGCTCACCTCTAAAATGCTACGCGAATTCGTTAACAATACTGGTATTCCCTTCATTACCACGCAAATGGGTAAAGGCGTGTTAGACGAAACCGACGAAAAATTCATGGGCAACACCGCGCTGTCCTCGGGTGACTTTGTGCATCGTGTTATTAGCCGTGCCGATCTCATTATTAACGTGGGCCATGATGTGGTAGAAAAGCCCCCTTTCTTTATGGAAAATAATGGCAAAAAGGTTATTCACGTGAATTTTGAAACGGCTGCGGTTGATCCTGTTTATTTTCCCCAGTTAGAGGTGGTAGGCGATATTGCCAACAGCATTTGGCAAATAAACCAAGCCATAGACACACAGTGCAAATGGGAACTCGATTTTTACAGCGACGTCAACAAAGCTTATATTGAACACCGAAATGTCGCAGAAAACGACGACCGCTTTCCAATTTTACCCGAGCGCGCGGTTAAAGCGGTGCGCAGTGCCATGCCAAAAGACGGCATAGTGACTTTAGACAACGGCATATACAAAATTTGGTTTGCACGAAACTACCCTGCCGCACTTCGTAACACTTTGTTATTAGACAACGCACTAGCCACCATGGGAGCCGGCTTACCTTCAGCCATGGCCGCAAAGCTAGTTTACCCAAACCGCTGCGTCATTACCGTATGCGGCGACGGCGGTTTTATGATGAACAGCCAAGAGGTAGAAACCGCGGTGCGTTTAGGCCTTCACATTGTCATTATTATATTACGCGACGACGCCTACGGCATGATTAAATGGAAACAAAGCGATATGGGCTTTGGCAACTATGGTCTTGACTACGGTAACCCCGACTTTGTCAAATATATAGAGAGCTACGGCGGCAAAGGCTGGCGCATAGCAGCAGCTGCGGATTTACAAGGCCAAATTGAAGCCTGTTTAGCCCAGCCCGGCGTGCATTTAATAGATGTGCCGGTAGACTACAGCCTAAATGATGAAACCTTAAATAAAACTATTCGCACACTTAGCAGCAAACTTTAAGGCTGCCTGTTGTGCTTGTATAAAATAAAAGGAATAAACTATGAAACTAGCAGCTAAATACCCATACTTTTTGGCTAACAAAGCGGTGTTTGCCAACACCGACTTAGAAGTCACCAATAAATATACGCAAGAAGTGGCTACCAGAGTTGCCCTTGCCGACGCCAGCGTTATAGACAAAGCAATTGCTGGTGCAAAAGCCGCGCAGCCTGCCCTTAACAAAATGCCAGCTTATAAACGCCAGCAAATACTTGAACACTGCGTAATGCGCTTTAAAGAACGCTTTGACGAACTGGCCTACGCACTGTGTATTGAAGCAGGCAAGCCCATTAAGGATGCAAAAGGCGAAGTAACGCGCCTAATCGACACCTTCAAAATTGCTGCAGAAGAATCGGTTCGTATTTCTGGCGAAGTTATTGAGCTAGAAATTACCGAACGCGCTCATGGGTACACCGGTATGACAAAACGTGTGCCTATAGGTCCATGTTCTTTTATATCACCGTTTAACTTCCCTTTGAATTTAGCCGCGCATAAAGTAGCACCGGCCATTGCAGCAGGCTGTGCTTTTGTATTAAAACCTGCTAGCAGAACGCCGTTAGGCGCCATCATTATAGGCGAAGTATTAGCAGAAACCGATTTGCCTGAGGGTTCATTCTCAATATTACCATGCAGCCGCGACGGCGCAGACTTATTCACCACCGACGAGCGCTTCAAGCTGTTAAGCTTTACCGGTTCACCCGAAGTTGGCTGGGCACTCAAAGCAAAAGCCGGTAAAAAATCGGTAATATTAGAATTAGGCGGCAATGCAGCCTGCGTCGTTGATCGCGACACCGACCTAAAAGACGCCGTAGAGCGCATTGTATTTGGGGCGTATTATCAAAGCGGCCAAAGCTGCATAAGTGTGCAGCGCATAATTGTGCACAGCGATATATATGAGGATTTCAAAGAAGCCTACGTAGAAAAAGTCAAAAACTTAGTCCACGGCGATCCGCTCAAAGAAAACACTTTTATTGGCCCGATGATTGCCGAGTCGGAAGCTAAACGCTTAGAACAATGGATTAACAAAGCGGTAGAAAAAGGCGCTAACTTACTGTGCGGTGGCAAACGCGATGGCGCAATGCTCACCGCCACTATACTTGAAAATGTACCCACCGACTGCGACGTAAACAGCGAAGAAGCTTTCGGTCCAGTATCAGTTATTAGCCGCTTTTCTGATTTTGACGAAGCCTTGAAAGAAGTCGACAACAGCAAGTTTGGCCTACAGGCGGGCATTTTTACGCGCGACATTTACAAAGCGCATCAAGCGTGGAATCAATTAGAAGTTGGCGGCGTAATAATAGGTGATGTACCCAGTTGGCGAGTAGACAACATGCCCTATGGCGGCGTTAAAGAGTCGGGCTTAGGCCGTGAAGGGATCCGCTATGCCATTGAAGATATGACTGAAATTCGCTTAATGGTGCTGCGCAATCCAAACCCTTAGTTTTGACCCACCTCTCTAGCTTATAGGTGCTCCAACTCGCTCAAGATATTGACCATAACCAGCATCAGTCATCTGTGCCTTGGGTATGAATCGCAGCGAGGCTGAGTTCATACAATAGCGCAGCCCAGTGGGCGCGGGACCATCGTTAAACACATGGCCGGAATGAGAATCTGCAATTGCACTGCGAATTTCAATACGCAACATTCCAAACCAAGTGCGATCGTCTTTTTCAATTACGGCATCAGGGCTGATAGGCCGAATAAAGCTTGGCCATCCTGTACCTGATTTGTATTTGTCGGTAGATAAAAATAAAGGCTCGCCAGAAACGATGTCAACGTAAATACCTTCACGCTTTTCATCCCAGTATGGATTCGAGAAAGCTCGCTCAGTGGCGTCTTTTTGAGTCACTTTATATTGGATATCGCTTAGCTGCTCTCGTAGTTCTTCATCGCTAGGCTTTTGGAAGGACTGCCAGTCAGGCGTTTCAGCCTCGGTCATGGCTGTAAGACTTATAAAGCCAATAATTAAGACTATTACTGAGTAGAATATTTGACGATTCATGCTAATCACCTTGTTTGCGGAATCCGCTGTTGTGTTTGAAGCTTCAAAAGAAATGTATGTGCGTTAAGTCTCTACTTCACAATAAAGTATGTAGTCTTTTACACGTTAAAACCTACTATGGGATCAGTACAAAGACCTAAGCGTTGTGATACACAACTATGACGAGAATAAAGACCTCAGGTTCAATTTATCCCTTGATTATCTTTATGCATTATTTTTCGACACTTTTTATTGCCAGCAGCTTGTTATACTTGGTAGGCAAGGAAATTAGAAGTACTTAAATTAAAGGCTCTATCATGCAAGGACTGAAAGATAAAATAGTACTAGTAGCCGAAACGTTTTAAGCACATACATACAGATGATTTTGAATTACACTTAGCTCTCAGGCATTCACTTATGAAACTTTTACACAAGTTTTACTGTCCGAACTTATAAGCTGTTTTGGAGAAAATTATGAAATACAAACTACTGAGCATTTTACTGCTAGGTTCAATGTTCATCGCGACGCATGCTAAAGCTGAAAAAGCAGTGTTTGCCGGCGGTTGCTTTTGGTGCATGGAGGCCGACTTTGAGAAGCTTGAAGGTGTATCAGATGTTATCTCTGGCTTCACCGGCGGTACTTTGGAAAATCCGACCTATTCTGGGAACCATACAGGGCACTACGAAGCCGTACAAATTACATACGATCCAAGCGTGGTTAGCTATCAAGACTTGCTTGATCATTTTTGGGTGAACATTGACCCCTTTGATGCACGCGGGCAATTTTGTGATAAAGGCTTTAGTTACTTAAGTGCGGTGTTTGTAGACAATGAGCAAGAAAGAAAATTGGCTGAACAATCAAAACGAAAGGTAGTTAAGCAATTTCCTAATCAAAAAGTGGTGACGCCCATTTTATCCACTTCAATTTTTTACCCCATAAAGGGTGCAGAGAGCTACCATCAAGATTATTACAAAAAGAGTCCTGTTAGATATAATTTATATCGTTGGAACTGTGGTCGCGATGAGCGTTTAGCAGAAATTTGGGGTGAAAAGTAGCCTCGACAGCGCATTCACTAGTTATATTGGAAGGTGTTTTTAGCGCTGTACTTATGCAACGATAAAGCAAAGGTACAAAGGAGTTAAGAGATGACTACGCTAATAAGTGTCCAAATTAATGGCGAGGCAAACGTTGCAAATAACCTCGACAAAGTTGAAGCGCTGGTTAAACAAGCCTGCGAAAAAGCCGATAAAAACAATGACAGCCAACATAAGCTTGTGGTACTTCCAGAGTGTTTTTCAGTCTTTGGTATATCCGGCCTTCGAATGCTGGAACATGCTGAAACACAGGGCAGTGGTTATATTCAAACTAAGCTAAGTGAGCTAGCCAAACAATTACAATGCTATATAGTAGCAGGCACTACCCCAATTATAGACGCCGACATTACTCGCGACCCCTATAAATACTACGCTGCGAGTTTAGCCTATAGCCCCTCAGGAAAATGTATAGCGCGCTACAACAAAATCCATTTATTCGATGTTGAAGTAGAAGATGAAACCAAGTCGTATAAAGAATCTAGATATACCCTTGCTGGTGAGCATCTATCACTGTTTAAAACGCCCTTTGCTGAAGTCGCCCAGAGCATATGCTATGATTTGCGTTTTCCCGATATGTTTTCGGCCTATTGCCGCTATACACTCACCCAAAAGGCACCCGACATTATCGTTGTACCAAGCGCTTTTACCCATAAAACAGGCAGTGCTCACTGGCATGCTTTACTCAAAGCGCGCAGCATTGAAAATCAATGTTATATTGTGGCGCCAAACCAAGTAGGCACACATGCGGATAAACGCCAAACATTCGGGAATAGCTGTATTTATTCACCCTGGGGCGAATGCTTAGACATAATTGAACACGGGGAAGGATTTGCAATGGCCACATATAATAAGGTTGTAGTAGAGTCTGTTAGAAGGAAAATGCCAGTACAGTCTCATAAGCAAAGATCATATAAAGTTAAACGCTAGTTGTGAGTCATAAAGGAAGACTTACACTATTTTCAAAGAAGCTAGCTAGAACTCAAACGCAAGTTTTCTAAGCCTCGCGCCATTATTATTTTAGATAAACTACATCATAAAAAAACTATGCACGTTTCTTTTTAAAACCAAAGAAACCATGCTCAACTATCTTTTCAGCGACAAGTTTAGGCACCATTTCTTCCCAGTCACCTCTGCCCGCTTTTAGACTTTTCAAAACGTCGCGTGAATAAATTTCAAATAACGCGAGATTACTTGCTTCAAGACCCGTCAAGAAATTGTTTTCTAGTAAATGACGATATAAAAAGCGCAGGTGCTCAGCTACTTTTAAGTTTGAAAAGTCACGCACCTCGTTTTCTAGGTTAATTTCTGGGTAAATAAACATGCGCGTGTCGTCTTCAAATAATTTGCCCAAGCCTTCCATAATGCCACCTGGAACACCACGATACGAATCTTCGTCAAAAATTTGTTTGAGGTTTTTCATACCTACCACAATGCCAATTTCCATTTTAGTGTACTGACGGAAGTAGGCACGCAGCGAAAAGTAACGAGTGTAATCTGAAATCATTACATTGTAGCCTAAAGAATTTAGCAACTGTACGCGCTGTACTAAGTCTTCTTCTGGTACGTGGTTGTCGTTACCTTTAGCATCGTTAAGTGAAATTTCGGCAATAGCAACGGTGTTTTCGTCAGTAACGCCTTGTTGTTTAAAGAAGGCTTTTTTACCCTGCTCTATCATATCTATGTTGAGGTTGGTAACGGGCCTGAACGAGCCGCGAATGGTAATCACGTTCTTTTTGTATAACATTTCTGCCGGCACACAAATGCTGCCATCGGGTCTGAACATTATGGCACGTGTTTTCCAACTGCGGATTAAATGAAGGTTAATTGCGCGATTATCGAGATCTTCAAAGTATGGACCGATAAATTCGATTGAATCAATTTCAATTCTGTCCGCTTCTATGCCATCGGTAAGCGAATCAATCATCATTTTGGGGTTCTCAAAATAATAGTAGGCAGCATAAATTAAATTTACGCCCAATATACCAAGCGCATGCTGCTGTGCTTCGGCATTGTCATCGCGCATACGCACGTGTACTTTAATATTTGAAGGCTCTGCGCCAGGATACATTTGAACACGAATACCACACCACGCATGACACTCGTTTTGACGGCCAAAGCTTTTTGCCGCTACTGTGGCAGCATAAGCAAAATAGCGTGAAGATTTTGAGCGCACATCTTTGACTCTTTCAAGCACCAAGTCGAGTTCTTGCTCCATCATAGCTTTGACACGGCTTTTGCTTACATATCGGCCATCGTTTTGCACGCCGTATATAGCGTCCGAAAACTTCATGTCATAGGCAGACATGGTTTTTGCTATGGTACCGGCAGCAGCACCCGCTAAGAAAAATTGCCGAGCGACTTCTTGCCCTGCGCCTATTTCAACAATAGTACCGTACTTTTTGTCGTCAAGATTTAAACGCAGTGCTTTTTGCGAAGTAGAACGAGAACTGACGTCTTTATGCTCCATAGGGTCTCCTGAAAATATCCAAGGTTTTATAAAATGTTTATCGCTTTGTCTTGTCGCGAAAGGCCGGCATTTTACCTTAATTTATCACTGAAATGCTTATCTCATTTAGATAAATTCTATTTAAACAACCAAACGGCATCAAAAAAGAGCCCGTGTGTCAAAAAACTAGCTTGTCTGAGGTTTTTATACGCTTAATATTAGCAGTTACGCTGACTAAAACTCATCACCTCTTCTATGGTGTTTTTTTGTAACGCCAACATTAGCAGGCGGTCAACGCCAAGCGCAACGCCCGCGCACTGCGGTAAACCACTAAAAAGCGCTGCCATAAAATGCATATCAATAGGCTTTATAGAAAGCCCCAAGACGCTTCGTTTTTGGTTATCTTGTGCAAACCGCAGATGCTGGCTTTGTGCATCGGTTAATTCGTCAAACCCATTGGCAAGCTCTATGCCTTTGTAATAAACCTCGAAGCGATTGGCCGTTCGTCCATTTTCATGTAGGGTTGCTAACGACGCTTGGCTAGCCGGAAAATCAACCACCACCGTGGGGTAGTCGATACCAATAAGTGATTCTATATGCGTACTAAACAAAACTTGTAATATACTGTCTTTTAGCAGTACGCTTGCGTGTGTATTTTCATCATCTGCCAAATTAGCCCGCAAACTGCCAACGTAGTCTTGTAATCCTAACTTAGCGCATATTTCAAACAATGAGGGCAAGTCTACCTCTAAGGGGTTAAAAGCTAAATGCCTCTCAAACAATACGCTGTAGCTTGACTGGTTCACTGCGTCGACCTTTAATGTAGCCATTAATAAAGATCCCACTTCATCAATTAAGTGCTGCAGCGAAAACCCTATTCTATACCACTCCAACATAGTAAATTCTGGGTTATGAATGCGCCCAACTTCGTCGTCGCGAAATGCTTTACACAACTGAAAAATATCGCCGCTGCCGGCAGCCAACAAACGCTTCATTGCATATTCGGGCGATGTTTGTAAGTAAAGCTTGCTTGAAGTAAATGCACCGCCCTGGGTATGCAAAGTGTGCATGGCCTCAAGATAAGGGTCGGTAATAGTGTGGCTTGATAACGCGGGGGTTTCGACTTCAAGCACCTTACGTTGGGCAAAAAACACTCTTATCTGATGCAAAAGCGCCGCACGTTTGCGCAGCGTTTCGATGCTTGCGCTTGGCTGCCAAGACTGATTCATTGATAGCTTACACTACATTGATAGGCATATTTAAGCAGACTATTTTTGCGCACGCGAGGCATATTCTCCGCTGCGAGTGTCTACTTTAACCACTTCGCCTTTTTGCACGAATAGAGGAACACGCACAACCGCTCCCGTCGACAATGTGGCCGGTTTGCCGCCTGTACCTGCGGTGTCTCCTTTTAAGCCCGGATCAGTTTCTACAATTTCTATTTCAACAAAGTTTGGTGGCGTGACCACAATTGGGCTACCATTGAACAAAGTAAGCGTACAAACATCGTTTTCAACTAGCCACTTTACGTTATCGCCTACCGCTTTTTGGTCGGCGGCTATTTGCTCAAAGGTTTCGTTATTCATGAAATGCCAAAATTCACCATCAGTGTACAAATATGCTAAGTCGGTATCCATTACGTCGGCGGCTTCTACTGTTTCGCCCGAGCGCCATGTCTTTTCGAGTGTTTTGCCAGAAACAAGCTTACGTATTTTGGTGCGGTTGAATGCTTGGCCTTTACCCGGCTTAACATATTCGTTTTCTAAAATGTTGCATGGCTCGCCATCCATCATTATTTTTAAGCCAGCTTTAAACTCGTTTGTACTGTAATTAGCCATTCAATCCTCTAATACCTTGGGTCAATAATATAAACATGCTGATAATACCTAAAAAAACACCGCCTGTAGAGACTCATTGGCAAAAAGAATTAGCAAACTCTTTCACCACGTTGGATTCATTGCTGGAATATTTGCGGATAGACCCTAGTTCACTGCCACCGGCTTTATCGAACGATGCGTTTTCGAATAACAACAATATAAACATTATTCCCACTCAAAACGATATCAGTATCATTGAGCAGCACAACAACGCGCGCCGTCTTTTCCCAATGCGGGTACCTAAGCCCTTTGCAGACCTTATGCAACAATCAAATTGGTATGATCCTTTACTTCAACAAGTTGTGCCCCAACAGGCTGAATTTGTCGATAAGCTTGGCTTTGTAGCCGACCCATTGCAAGAACAAAACGGCACCACAGCGGGCCTAATCCACAAATACAAAAGTCGTGTTTTACTGCTTGTTAGAGGCGGTTGTGCAATCAACTGTCGCTACTGTTTTAGACGTCATTTTCCCTATCAAGACAACCAGCTTGGACAAGCTCAATACCAGTCGGTATTAGAATATATAAATAATGATACCAATATAAATGAGGTCATTTTTTCCGGCGGCGACCCCCTAATGGCGAACGACAAGCAACTAGCGAAGCTTGCACAAAAAGTAGACAATATTACGCATATTAAAAGACTGCGAATTCACACCAGACTGCCTGTAGTGATTCCTTCTCGCGTGAATAATGAGCTATTAGCATGGCTTACTAATTTACGTATAAAGCCGATTATAGTGCTACACATAAATCATAAAAACGAAATAGGTGAAGCACTAATAGAAAAAACAAAAATGCTGAAACAGGCCGGTGTAACCTTACTTAATCAGTCGGTATTGCTAAAAAATATTAATGATAGCGCTGAAGAAATTTGTGAGCTGAGCGAGGCTTTGTTTGAAGCGAATATTTTACCGTACTATTTACATATGTTTGATCCGGTAAAAGGTGCAGCGCATTTTGATGTGAGTAAACCCGATGCTCAAAAAATTATGGCTAAGGTAATAACGCGCTTACCGGGATTTTTGGTGCCCAAGCTAGTGCAAGAACTGCCAAGACAACCCGGTAAGACACCAATCGATTTAGGACTTGAGCCTTAACGTAAATGCGTATCTAAAGACAAACATAAATGAACGACTATAAACACATTAAAACTTCGGCTTATACTGCTAAGCATAAGTATTTATTGAACTCCCTACGCTAGACGTATTTGACACAGGCGCCGACTGCAGCAATGCTAAAACCGCCTGCTCTTCCTGCTTTTGTTTATTGTTTGCCATTACGGCAGACCTTATTGCAAGTGCTTGAGCAACGCCAGATGTACCTTGCATATCCATTGCGCCTCCTTTTTTCATATTTGCTTGTAGCAAAAACTAAATACAGGCACAATTGTCCGCATTAGAAATATCGGCAACTTTGGGAGATTCATGAGTAAAATAATAGAGGCGTTAAACGAAAACTTACGCGTTATTTATCGCAAATCGGTAGACGCCGACGCAGCCCTTAATACCCTGCAGGCAAAAGGCAAAGGCAAGTTTGATAGCGTTTTTGTTGATGGCTCAGGTTTTACAACACGTAATAAACGCTTTGGTCCTTACGTGGAAGAACTTGCTGGGGAAGTAGCCCAGTTAGTTGACGCTGACCCCAGCACCTTGAATAAAGAACTTCCAGCCATCGTGAAAAAAATCGAGCTTTTGCTGACAACCTTAACGCAGTTTAAAAAGACGGTATCGTAAAATTTGTTATTGCCTAAAACACATTAGCCACTGCTACAGTTTTTCAACAGTATAGCCTTTATTGGTTAATTGCGTAAGCACACCGTCTTCACCGGGTAAGTGCAGTGCGCCTACAAGTATAAACTCGGTACCTTCATCACCAAACATCGCTTCAATTTTAGTCATCCAGCTGTTGTTTCGCTGCACCAGCAGTGCATCGTAAACGTCAGGATAGCCCTCAAAGCTGTCTATACCTAGGGCTGTTAAGGTTTCCATGTCTCCAGAGCGCCAGCTTTCATGCAGAGGCTTTACGACAGCATCAAAATTTTCGATTTCGTCTAAGGTGTAATTAATTAAGGCATTTGGCTCTTCATCGTCAAAGCTATCAATGATTGCTAGTTGCTGGTCTGGCGTTTCAAACCAGCCAATGGTTTTATTGTCTGCTTCGGCTTTTTCAAAATAATATTTGTCTACTCCTTGGGCAACAAAACCGCGCGCTTGATATTCCATAATAGTAATAGTGAACATTACGCCCGTGGGATTTAAGGCATTTAACTGCATGGGATCAAGCTGTCTCGATTTTGCATATTCGACAAAGCGCGCATACGTTGTCGCATTAAGACCCGACTGTAAAGTACTGCCATCTTGGTACAATAAAACACCCAAGCTCTTACGCTGAAACTCCGGCGTCTTTAATGCGTTAATATCGGTTTCAAAATAAAGCTCATCGGCCTGCTCATAGGCTTTTTCAAAGGCCTCAGGAAGCGGATAATCACCCTCTGTAAGTAAGTGAAAGGTGCCGCCAATATAAATTGTTTCACCGTCTTTGCTGACTTTGAATACAGGCGCGGAGACCACCGAGGTACTAAGTACTAATACGAATGAACACAAACAGACAAGCGTAGGTAAGAAAGACTTGGTCATTAACGATCCTTTTAGTTTCGATATAAAAATAAGCATTTGTACAAAATCTACGTAAAGTTAATGGTGCTGGGAGCATTTAAACTAAATTAGAGTATTAAAGGTTAGCACATACTAGTTAGCTTAAAACCTTGTACCGAAGATCAGTATTAACTATTTACGCCAGGATAACGAGCAATTAAACACCACTCTACCATTGAGGCTAAAACGACAGCGTCTAGAGTTTCACAAGACTTTGTTGTGTCATTATCAAAAGACCTTATAATATTGCTTTATTCCTACGCTTTTAACCTAAAGGCTTACACGCCATCAAAAAATCTGACAGTTTACAGCCTTCTGGTAGGCTTACTACACGCACGCTAGCAATGCCTGCTGACACCAACGCAGCAGGCGATATATTTGGTGGCTGGGTTTTATCTCAAATGGACATTGCCGCGGGTATCTGCGCCGGACAAAGAGCACAAAGCCGCGTAGTTACCGTTGCGCTAGATAGCATGAGCTTTATAAGGCCCGTAAAAGTGGGTGACATTTTGGGCATATATACACATGTTTGCGAGCTCGGCCGAACTTCTATGGCGATACATGTTGAAGCATGGGTAAGACGCGACAGAATTGGCCTAAGGGAAAAAGTCACTGAAGGTAAATTCAAATTTGTATCTATAGATAAACACGGTAACTCAACCCCAATTCCTCACGAGGATGAATTACCTGACTATGTTCGCGACGGTGTTTGACAAGACCTTATACGCTACACATTACAGCCAAGAATAGTGGCTTACGCAAGGGTTCATAATGCAGTGATAGGCAATATAGCGACCAGCATTATTGCCTAATGCTTACGCAGAACACGCATTGCCATACTAATCGCTATTACTAGGTGCCAAATATCTTATCACCAGCATCGCCTAGACCGGGTAATATGTAGCCTTTTTCATCTAAACAGTCGTCTACAGAGGCCAAATAAATATCAACGTCGGGGTGCGCATCTGTGACGGTTTTAATACCCTCTGGGGCTGCAACGAGGAATAAGCCTAAAATATGCTTACAGCCTTTGTCTTTTAACAAGCTAATAGTTGCGTTTAGCGTGCCGCCTGTTGCCAGCATAGGATCGATAATAAGCGCTATGCGTTGGTCAATATCGTTGGCGACCTTGTCAAAATATGCTACCGGCTGAAGGGTTTCTTCATCGCGATATAATCCAACCACGCTAATTTTAGCGTTAGGTAATAGCTTTAGTACACCGTCTAACATACCCAAGCCAGCTCTTAAAATGGGCACAACGGTAATTTTCTTACCTTTAATTTGCTCAATATTAATGGGCGTACCTGTCCAGCCTTTAATAGACTTTGTTTCGACGTGTAGATCTCGGGTGGCTTCGTAGGTGAGTAAGTTAGCAAGCTCACTGGCAAGTTCGCGAAAATCTTTACTGCTAACGCCATAGGCTCGCATTAGCCCTATTTTGTGCTGTATAAGCGGGTGTTTTATTTCATGTACAGGCATTGTAATGTCCTATTGAGAGATCGGTAAGTTAGAAATTCGCACGTTTATGTCATCCACAACCTTTTGGTACAGTGGCGTGTCTACCCCCCCATACTTTTCGGTAAACTGAGTTTTATTGAGTCCTTCATCTAAGTCATTAATAGACACCATAAACAAGCTTTCGTTTGCTGCACTGCCCATTACTTGCTGCAGGTGTTTTGCACGCTGGGTGTTTACCGCTAAATCAGCGAAATGCGCGCCAGATAAATCGGCGGCTAAGTCTATAAAACTATAGCCTGAACCGCCTTTCCCACGATCCATTAGCTCTTTAAACTCCCCAACAGCGATACTCACGCCTTTTTCAGAAAGTAGCTTAATTGCCGCAGAGTAAATAAAGTGCAGGCTCAAGTCTTGCCTATTTGCTAGCACCGGCTTTGGCGATGCGCTTGGAATGTTGTCAATGGCAAAGCTTAAGTCACCTATTATGGTGGTAAAACGACCACTACCTGCGTAGATCGCAAGGGCTAAAATAGCCGCTTCGTTTTCAAGCGGGGCAGAGCTTTGCTGACTTAGGGCAGCTGCTTCTTGCATGACCGCGTGCAAATAAATACTTAAAGAGGTTAAGCCTGCATTGTCAGAATCATTTGCCACATACATACCGTCTAGCAGACGTAAATAATGTGCAATTCTTATTTTCAAAATTCGAGAGTCTGCTCGGCTGCTGCCTGTTTCTATGTTTTTAAATTCTTTAAGTAGGGCGTCCAACGGCGCAAGGGTGACCTGCATAGCACTGTTTTCTACTACCACTGATTCAACACTGGCGATGGCTTTCGTAGCCACTTGAGAAGAAGTATATGCGTTGGTAAAAGACTCAGCAAGTCCCAAGGCAAAGCCGCCAGGCAGTTTCAGATCGCCCACACGTACGGTCTCTATCTGCAGTGCGTTGCCTTCGCGCACAAGTGCTTCAATATTAAGATAAAGTGGAAAAAGACCAGTTTGAATCTCATAGGACAGCGCAATATTCACTTTGTCGTTATTAAACGTAACGTGAGCATCAACTTGGCTGCGCGCGCGGTTAATAAAACCTGCTAGGCTATTTGCTTGGGCCGCACTAACATTAATTTGCTGCGACTCGTAGCGGCTTCGTAAACTTTGTTTTAGCTCGTCTATAAGAGGCTGCACTGTGTCTGCATTATTCACCTGTGCTGACGAACTTACTTCTACAGAAGAGGATATGTCAAACACCAATACCATTAATACTATCGTTATTAGCAGTAGTAAAGCCACTAGCCCTTTAATTGTTTTTCGCATTGCTTCCCTTTCGCTAAGCTTGCTTTAACCGTGCTCTTTTGCGTAAACACAGGTACATAGCTCATATTTATGTATTACCCTAGTGATCGGGATACGGTTGAGTATATCAATGCTTGAGCACTTGTTTAAGCATTACTAGGCAAAATCAAACACAGTGTAAACAATATAAGACTCACGGCCGCTGAAAAGTAATTCTTACATGCTAGCTTACTGGGCTAACACTCCGCTTTATTTTCTAGGAGCTTTTATTTTTAAACGCTTTTAGAAAGGTAAACAATACATAAACACCTAGTATTGGCAGTAAACCAAACAAAATACCCTTTTGTAAATTTTCTACATATGTAAATTCGAGCGACACCGAAATTAAAAACCATGTGTAAAAGACATAAAGCAATAAGAAAAAGCCACCTTCAACTCTGCTCAATTTTTCCGAGTTGGCCGTCTTGTACAAATAGCACCAGCACTAAGCTCAGTCCGACCATAATAGGCAGGTCTTGACGCACCAGCTGGTTAGCGATGGCCAGAGGAAGAATGATTGAAGAAATGCCTAGTATAACGAGCACGTTAACGATGTTGCTGCCTATTACGTTAGCAATGGCTAGTTCGGCTTCGCCATCGAAAGCGGCCTTTACACTGACTGCCAATTCTGGCGCGCTAGTGCCAAATGCCACAATGGTGAGTCCAATAACCAAACTTGGCACACCAAAAAAAGTGGCTAATCGACTCGCGCCTTTTACCAACACCTCTGCACCCAAAATAAGTAGCACCAGTCCAGATAACAGGGTTAACCAAATTATCACTTCAAATTTCCTTCGAAAAAGAAAAAACTTAATTAAGGCAGTATGGCTACACTAAAGCCAAATTACCCTTACTTTCTAACCAAGCCTTACGATCGGGCGCGCGCTTTTTAGACAGTAACATATCCATTAGTTCAAGCATGCCTTGGGCATCTTCACTAGTGAGCCTAACCAGCCTTCGAGTGTTAGGGTCCATAGTAGTTTCGCGCAACTGCAGCGGGTTCATTTCACCCAATCCTTTGAAGCGCTGAACGTTTACTTTACCGCGCTTTTTTTCGGCTTCTATACGATCTAATATGCCTTGCTTTTCACTTTCATCAAGGGCGTAATACACATCTTTACCCACGTCTATGCGAAACAAGGGCGGCATCGCCACATATACATGCCCCGTGTCGACTAACTTTCTAAAATGTTTGACGAATAACGCACACAGCAGTGTGGCAATGTGCAAGCCGTCTGAATCAGCGTCGGCCAGTATGCATATTTTGCCATAGCGAAGGCCACTTAAATCTTCAGAGTCGGGATCTATGCCCAAGGCTACCGATATATCGTGTATCTCTTGCGACGCCAGCACTTGCGACGAGTCAACCTCCCAACTATTCAGTATTTTACCGCGCAGCGGCATAATCGCCTGAAACTCTCTATCGCGGGCTTGTTTGGCTGAACCACCGGCTGAATCACCTTCCACTAAAAATAGTTCAGAGCGGTCGTTGTCTTGCGTTGAACAGTCGGTGAGTTTACCCGGCAGTGCAGGACCTGATGTGATTTTTTTGCGCGCGACTTTTTTACTTTGACGCAGTCTTCGCTGTGCGTTATTTATGCACATTTCAGCGAGTAAATCTGCTACGTCAGTATGCTGGTTTAACCATAGGCTGAAGGCGTCTTTAACAATCCCTGACACAAAAGCAGAGGCTTGTCGTGACGACAAACGCTCTTTGGTTTGGCCAGCAAACTGCGGATCTTGCATTTTGGTTGACAATATATAGCAGCAGCGGTCCCATATGTCGTCGGCAGTAATTTTAACACCTCGTGGCAGCAAGTTTCTAAACTCACAAAACTCGCGCATGGCGTCTAATAAACCTTGGCGTAAACCGTTTACATGGGTGCCGCCTTGCGCGGTTGGTATTAAGTTAACGTAGCTTTCAGTGACCATGTCACCGCCCTCTGGCAGCCACATTATAGCCCACTGAGCAGCCTCACCATTACCTGAATAACTGCCTACAAAAGGCACGTCACCCGGCACCGTAATATACTCTTTTAAGCCTTGTAATAAATAATCTTGAAGACCGTCTTCATAATGCCATTCGTAAGACTCTTTACCAATTTTGTCTTCAAACTTTATGCGTAAACCGGGACACAGCACCGCTTTTGCACGCAATATATGCAGTAGCTTACCGACGGAGAATTTGGACGTATCGAAATAGATGGGATTGGGCCAGAAGTGGACGCGGGTTCCGGTGTTGCGCTTTCCGCAGGTGTCAATAACGGCAAGTTCCTCTTTTTTGTCACCGTTTTCAAAGGCTATTTGGTGCACCTGCCCGCCTCGACGAATGGTAACTTCAACGCGTGTTGACAGCGCATTTACCACTGAAATACCCACGCCGTGTAAACCGCCGGCAAACTCATAGTGTTTATTTGAAAACTTACCTCCCGCGTGCAGTTTAGTCATAATAAGTTCAACGCCGCTCATGCCCTCTTCAGCGTGAATGTCTACGGGCATGCCACGGCCATCATCAACCACTTCTAATGACTGATCTTCGTGCAGAATAACCTTTATGTTGGAGGCATGACCGCCAAGCGCTTCATCAACGCTGTTATCAATAACCTCTTGGCTCAGGTGGTTAGGCCGAGTGGTATCGGTATACATGCCGGGGCGGCGCTTCACTGGGTCAAGGCCGTTTAAAACCTCAATAGCATCTGAATTATATTGTTGTGACATGATTTGCACTCGTGTGGGGCTTGGTCAAATAAACACCTGTATATAAATCCAATAGTAACAAGCGAATAGGGATTGAGCAACCACGCTGTCTCGCTCTTTTTTTACGCAAATAAAAACTTAAAAACACTTGGCAGGTGGACTTCATAGCCAACAAAACTGTGATTCCCGCCTTGTTCAATAACCAGATCACTAGCCGCATACTTTTTTGCTGCTAATGTATAGTCAAGCGTTTCGTCATGGGTTTGCAATAACACTTTATAGCGTGCAGGCGCGGCTAATTCATTTACATACAACTGCTTTAATTTAACAATATGCTGAGGCACAATAGCAAATGCTTTATTAGTATAGGGATTTACATGTTGCCCTAAGTAATTGCCTAGCAGCTTGAAAGGTTCAACAGCTGGATTAACTAATACCGCTTTTGGGCTATTACCAAGTGCATACTTTTCAACGCAGTACGTCGCCAAAAACCCACCCATCGAACTACCAATGAAACCGGTATGACTTAACGCCAGTGTGGCTAGCAAGTTATCTATAAGCTCTATGGCTTTATTTATGTCACCGGGTAATTCCGGCACATGTACATTAAGATTTGGAAAATGTTTGTTAGCAAAAGAAATGGTCTGCTGCGCTTTTAGCGAATGCGGGCTCGACAAAAATCCGTGTAAATAAACTAAGTGGTGCATATATGGCTTTGTTTGACTAATTGACGCCATAAACTAAAACTAATTGGCAGTAGACGCAAGCCTTTGAGACAGACAAAAATGTAACCATTCTGCTAAAAACACATTCACCATATGTTTCTCATTGCGCTGGTGCATATTTAGATTTGGGTATTCGTACACCGGTTTTAAGCGCGACGTTCGCTGGGCTTCAAGAACCTCGGCTACTTTTGCATCGTGATATAGGCGAACTACCATTTTAGGCTGCAAGAATGCAGGCGTGCTATTGCTTAGTTGGGCCATTTTTAAGGTGCTTGTATAACGGCTCGAATCGACGATTTGTATGCGATATTTAGTATCACGACCAACTTCAAACTCATAGTGCAAGTCACGCGTGTCGCAGTCGGGCAACAATTTTAGCATGCACGAATAATTATGCTCACAGGTTGCGAGAATAGTCGGCAGATGAGGTACATATTTTTTGCGTAAAATGTGTGAATTACCTTTTTATGTTAGTGTAATGAACGCTGGCAAAATGCATTAAGTTTCAGTTGCTGCTAGGGTATTTACCTTCTTCACTCTGTCGCTAGCCACTGCTGGCGAACTTTCTGTTTATTCAGCATAAGCCACTGAATGGCGATAATAGCGGTGCTATTGTCTATTTTACCTTCTTGCAACCACGCTACCGCTTGTTCAAAAGGCACTGTGAGAACCTTTATATCTTCAGATTCGCTGTCTAATCCATGAATGCCCTTTGCGGTGCTGGCGTCTACATAGCCTAAATAGACATGGATTCGTTCAGTGCAGGCGCCGGGTGAGGCTAAATAAGAGCTTACTTTTATAAGCTGACTTACGAGTATGCCCGCTTCTTCTTGGGCTTCACGAATGCATACCTCTTGCGGTTGTTCGCCATGTTCAATAATGCCGGCAACCACCTCAATTAACCAAGGCCGGTCACTCGTTTCCATTGCCGGAAATCTGAATTGTTCAAGTAGTACGAGCTCGTCACGAATTGGATCGTAAGGTAATACCGCAGCGGCATGACGTCTTTCGAACACTTCACGCACGACTATTTTACTTTGTGATCCATCAAATAACTTATGCTTCAGATGGTAACGATTTAGCTCAAAAAAACCCTTATACAGTGATTCTTTTTTGATAAGCGTTACATCGGCTTTTGTGAACTTAGGGTAGGCTGTCGTCATGAGAAGGGGTCCAAATAATCTAATTCCTGTAAGCAAGTAGTTTACCCATCCACTGCAAATAAGCTAGTCACCCGTTACAAATATGCTTAGGTGAAGTGAGCACGCAAATATACACTTACTGCTGATGCGCCATAAAAACAGTCGCTTGAAACCCCATAGTTTATTCCAGACCCTATTTAATAACAGATGTTTAATCTGCAAATACATTACATTCTGTTACACTTAACCATCACTTGATATAAGCATTTTATACGCATTCAAGCGTGGGTGACTTACACTACACGCAATATTCGCGTTAACCCCTACAATACCGCAGAGCACCCATCAATGAAAAAAACGTTCATTTCCCTAGTTATCGGACTCACTCTTTCAAGCTCAGCCTTTGCTGATGACTTAGCCACTGTTTATGAGCTGGCGCAAGCTAATGATCCTATTGTAAATAGGGCCAAAGCACAAAAAGATGCTGCTTACGAGGGTATTGACATTAGTCGCGCTAATTTGCTACCACAAATAACAGGCAGTATTAGCTATTCAGATGGGACCCGAGAAACCGAAATTAATCAACCTGTTTTTGACGCCAACAACAATCCCGTAGTCGATGAGAATGGGGGAAGAGTCGTTATTAATGCCATTGCAGAAGTTGAGACTACTGGAATCAACTATGGTATTGACCTAAATATGTCTTTATATGACCACGCAAATTGGTTAGGTATGGACCGCGCAGAACTTATCGCTCAGCAAAGTGACGCGGTGTTAGGGGCAACCTTGCAATCCTTAATGTTGCGTACCGTTAATGCCTACCTTGCTGTACTGCGTGAACAAGACAACGTTGAGTTTGTAAAAGCCGAACTAGAAGCCATTGAAAGACAGTTAGAGCAGACCAAACAACGATTCGAAGTAGGCTTAACCGCCATAACCGACGTGCACGAGGCGCAAGCCAACTTTGACAATACAGTTGCACGCCAAATACGCGCTGAGAACTTGCTTGAGGAGCGCCTCGAGCAATTAAGAGAGATTACCGGTAAATACCATGACCAAATTGCCGTGCTTGATACGCAAATATTTACTGCTGTGCAGCCCGACCCTAGCACTGCTAGCGCCTGGTTAGACCTGGCAAAAGAGTCAAACCTGAATTTATTGGCACAGCGCTTTCTAAAAGACGTGGCCAAAGAAGAAATTGCCTTAGCCAAAAGTGGTCACTATCCTACCTTAAGATTCGGCGCTTCGTTTGATGTGAACGACTCTGAAACCGTTTTTAATGGCGGCCAAGCTAGTCAACCCGGCGCATTGAACCGCAGCTCAATCGGCCTTACCTTGAACATTCCTATCTACCAAGGCGGAAGAGTGTCAGCAAGCACTCGGCAAGCCCGCGCCAATTATGTCATAGCAAGTGAAAACTTAGAGCTTACGTATCGCCAAATGGTCCGCCAAGTGCGCAGCTCATTCAATGATGTTAACGCCTCAATAGCGACTATTCGCGCGCTCGAACAGTCGGTCGTTTCAGCCAACAGTGCATTACAAGCAACCGAAGCGGGTTTTGATGTAGGTACACGAACCATTGTTGATGTCCTTAACAGCACGCGAAACCTGTTTGATGCCCGCCGTAACTTAGCCGATGCTCGTTATAACTTTATTGCCGCTATTGTTAGCTTAAAGGAAGCGTCAGGTACTTTAACGCAGCAAGACTTGATGGATATTAACAGGGTATTAAAGCCAGCGCCTGCTGCTCAATCTTAGGCTATAGCACATAAAGAGACCCTCTTAGCGAGTGTCTCTTTGTTTATTCTGATTCGCTTAGTGTTTGCTTCTTAGTAATGTCTTGTGTTACCCGTAAACATTTTTTAGTTAATACTTATTCGCAACATTCGCTCTAGCAAATCAAAATAGGTAGACATAAAAATGCCTGAAGGCCCTGAAATTAGAATTGCCGCCGACAAAATAGCTAAAATTATAGAAAATCAAGTTATTGAAGACATAGACGTAGGTCTGCCGCGACTAAGCGCAGCTGCACTTAGTCTTAAAGGTAATGTAGTCACGAAGGTTGAAACACGCGGCAAAGCGATGCTGATTCACTTTGCAAATGGGCTCACGATATATTCTCATAACCAGTTGTATGGCGTGTGGCGCACCTGTAAACGAGGTAATCTGCCACAGACTAAGCGCTCGCTGCGCTTAGCTTTGCACACAAGCACACATAGCGCGCTGTTATATAGCGCCTCAGACATTGCAGTGTATGAACGAGCCGATTTGATAAACCATCCATTTTTACAAAAAATTGGCCCCGACATCCTGCAAAAAGATATAGACTGGCAGACGATCGCCCTGCGGCTAAAAGCCAAGCGATTTTGTAAGCGAAGACTGTCTATTTTGTATCTGGACCAGGCCTTTATTGCCGGTATTGGCAACTACTTGCGCACCGAGATTTTATTTGCGGCCGGTGTTCATCCAGACTTAAAGCCTAAAGAGCTCAGCCAAGAGCAAATTGAAACATTGTCAAAGCAAACCCTTATTATTTCCAAACGTGCATATAGCACCAAAGGCTATACACTCCCTGACGAGCTAAGAAAGCAGCTTAAAGAGACAAAAGGAAGCTACGAAAGCGTGCGCTTTATGGCGTTTAACCGCGAAGGGCTGCCCTGCCGTGAATGCGTGTCTAATATTGTGAAAGGGCTAAGAAATGGCCGGCGTATATACTGGTGTGAAATTTGCCAGGCTGTGCTGAATTAGCCATAGCGAATTAGCTACTGCAATAAGTGAAACGCCGATATTCTTTCTATGGCATCTTATCAGGCTTACCCTTAGTCAACTGTTCAACCTGCTGACTTAACAGTTCAATCTGTTTCTGCAGATCTAGCATGCTCGGCTGACCTTCATTTCGCTCTTTGGTGTGCTCCTCATCCATGACCCCTACCACTATCCCAATCACCATATTTAAAAATGCGAAGGCAGTGAAAAATATAAATGTCATGTAGAATATCCAGCTAAAACGATATACTTCCATCGTTTCATACTGAATATCGGTCCAGTCTTCAAAGGTCATTACCCTAAATAAAGTGAGCATTGAAATAGCAATATCGCCCCACAGTACCTGGTTGATGTCACTAAACCAGTAGCTACCAACAGCCGCATATATATAGAATATTATAAACATCAGTAGCACCACGTAGCCCAAACGTGGCAGCGCTTTAAGCAAGGAGTTTATAAGGATCCGCAGTTCAGGGATAATCGAAATCATTCTTAGCACTCTGAAAATTCGAATTAATCTGGCAAGTAATGCCATCTCAGATTCATCAACAGGAATTAAACTGATGACAACGACCAAGGTGTCGAAAATATTCCAACCCGATTTAAAGAAATTCTTTTTTTCTTCTTCACCAATAAATCTGACCAGTATTTCACATAAAAAGAAAATGGTGATGAACACATCTAGGTACTCAAGGATAAAAATTGCCGCGTCTGATAAATCGTAAGTTTTAGCCCCTATTTCTAAGGCCGAAATAATGATCACCGCCACTACTACAAGTTCAAATATTTTGTTACTACGCAGTTTTAAAAATGCAGTTTGTATGGTTTTTATCAAGTGCTTTACTCTTAGTCTCGTTTTAACATAGCCATGAAGAGACTATGTTAACTGTGTTATTAATCTGTTTACACTAAAAAGGCTCACGTTTAGTCAACTTAACGTTAACACGTGAGCCCTGTTCAGAAAGTTGTTGCTAGTTTAAATATTTGTTCTTTAATTCAGCAATTGCCATATTAGCGCCCATTTTCTGCAACGCAACCATAAGAAGTGGTACCCCTTCATGTTCAGGATACCCTAACTCTTTTGCACGACTCAGCTCTTTTTCGGCTGATTCGAAATCATTTAGTTCTAGGTACCGTTTACCTCGTTCAAATCGCGCAAGATTTGAACGCGAGACTTGCAGTACTGCATTTTCAAGGGCAACAACCGCGGCCTGGTTGTTTGTGGCTGTCGCAAACTCGGCGGCTTCTTGAATATTTTCTTGTGATGTTTTCTTTTAGCAAGCAGCTATGAAAAAACAATACAAACCAGGGCAACTAACTTACATAAACGTAATGACAATCGGAAAGTATGTGTGTTTGAGCAAAGATTTTGCATACTTATTTGTGCCTTATTATCCCTGATAACCATTAAAAATTAAAAAAAATCGTAATTACTTGTACTGTAACTAATTGTGGGACATTTAACCACAATTTTGCGAATTAGTTTGATGGTATCTGCTATCACTTTCGAGTATACTACATGGTCAATTAAGGGCGCTCGTGTATTCACTGCTTTGCCTTTTTGTTCTTTCATTATTCAGGATATACCATGACCGACAGTGTCGACATCACATTTAAAGATTTAAACTTGCCGAGTGCCCTTCTGCAAGCGGTTGAAAAGGTAGGCTACGAGAAGCCTTCACCCATTCAGGCAAAAAGCATTCCACTGCTTCTAGAAGGCCACGATTTACTAGGTCAAGCACAAACAGGAACGGGCAAAACAGCTGCGTTTGCCCTACCTATGTTAGCTAACATCGACCCTGACGAAGCTTACACACAACTATTAGTATTAGCTCCCACACGCGAACTTGCGATTCAGGTGGCAGAGGCCTTTCAGGTGTATGCAAGCTTTTCTAAGAAAATCCGCGTATTGCCAGTATACGGTGGCTCATCATACGATAACCAAATTCGTCAATTAAAGCGCGGCGTTCAGGTAGTGGTAGGCACACCAGGTCGTATTATTGACCATATAAAACGTAAAACGCTTAAACTCGATAAACTGCGCTTTTTAGTGCTTGATGAAGCCGACGAAATGTTGCGCATGGGTTTTATCGACGACGTCGAACTAATCCTAAGCCATGCACCAGCGACACGTCAAACGGCTTTGTTTTCTGCGACAATGCCCGACCAGATAAAAAAGATTTCGCAAAAATATCTTAATAATCCAAAGCACGTTAAAATTGAGTCGAAAGTGTCTACTGCAAGCACCATTCGCCAGCGCTACGTGCAAGTAGCAGGTCATCATAAGCTTGAAACCCTCACCCGAATTCTAGAAATAGAAGAGTTTGAAGGCGTTATTGTTTTTGTGCGCACAAAAACAGCTACGCTTGAACTTGCTGAAAAACTATCTGCCCGCGGTTACGACGTTGAAGCTCTTAACGGTGATATCGCACAAGCCGCGCGCGAACGCACCGTTGAAAGACTCAAGCAAGGTAAAATAGATATTTTAGTGGCAACCGACGTTGCCGCCCGTGGCCTTGATGTTGAACGTGTAAGCCATGTTATTAACTACGATGTGCCTCATGACACAGAGTCTTATGTACATAGAGTTGGCCGTACCGGTCGTGCTGGCCGCAAAGGTGATGCAATACTATTCATCTCTCACCGCGAAAAGCGTATGCTATTCGCAATAGAGCGAGCCACTAAGCAAGAAATTACCATGATGGAAATTCCGTCTATTGGTGAGCTTAATGAATCTCGTTTAGGTCGCTTTAAGAAAAGTGTGATAGACGCATTAGCCCATGAATCAATTGAGTCATATATGCCCGTCATTGAAGCTATTATCAGAGAATCTGAAGCTTCACCGGAAATGGTTATGGCGGCGCTAGCAAAAGTAGCTCAAGGCAATGAACCTTTGTTACTCAGCGAACAAGACCGACCTGACGTGCATGCTAAACCCTCATTTAAAGATCGTCCTGAAAGAAGTGACAGAGGCGGGCGCAACGAACGCAGTCGCAGCCCAAGTCGAAGTGGTCGCGACGGCCCCAGTGAAGGCGGGCGTGAACGCAAACCATCGCGTCCACGCTCAAATCCTGAAGCAGGCATGAAACGCTTTAGAATTGAAGTTGGCTATACACACGGCGCAAAACCCGGCAACATAGTGGGTGCGATTGCTAACGAAGGCGATATGAGCAGTAAAAATATCGGCGCGATTGACATACACGACAGCTTCACACTCGTAGATTTGCCAGACAGTATGCCTGAAAAAACAAAAGAAACGCTTATGAAAACACGCGTTGCAGGACAACGTCTTAACATGCGTGAGTGGAGTGAAGAAGCCCCTAATAAGCGACCTAAAAATTAGCTAGTTAGCCAAACTACGCTTATATTGTGAGTCTAGTAATTTAGTATATCAAAAAGGAATAAAAATCTGATTTTTATTCCTTTTTTTGTTTCTGGTTTATGGCACACTTCTTAGCTATTAAAAGAGGCCATATGAAATATTTTCCGATATTTGTTGATGCACAACACATCCACTGCCTAGTGGTAGGCGCAGGAGAAGTGGCTGCGCGTAAATGCGAGCTGCTGTTAAAAACACCGGCCAAAATAACCATTGTGGCGCCTTGGGTAAGCAACACCGTTGAAAAGTTAGCACATTCAGCAAATGTAACGCTTATAAGGCGTGAATATGAGAAAAGCGATTTGGACAACAAACAAATGGTTTTTGTGGCTACTGACAGTGAATCAACTAACCAGCAAATACATGATCAAGCTCATGCCTTACACATATTGGTAAACGTAGTAGACAATACGCCGCTGTGTAAATTTATTACGCCTTCAATTGTTGACCGCTCACCTATTATAATCGCCATGTCTAGCGGTGGTGTAGCGCCGGTATTATTGCGCTATTTACGACAAAAACTCGAATCGGTGATACCACATAACATCAAACGACTAGGCACATTTTCAGAAAAATTCAGAAATACGGTTAAAACCTCACTGAGTAGCGTAACCGACAGACGCTATTTTTGGGAAGACGTGCTTGACGGTGATATTGGCGAAAACGTGCTGCAAGGCAATAAACAGCAGGCTGAACAGCAACTCAATAGCGCGCTCGAAAAATATGTCGGCGGTGACAAACCTGCAGGCCAAGTGTACCTAGTTGGCGCCGGGCCCGGCGATCCTGATTTACTCACTTTTAGAGCGCTGCGCTTAATGCAAAAAGCCGATGTGGTAGTTTACGACCGGCTAGTGTCACCAGAAATTTTAGAGTTAGTGCGCCGCGATGCTGAGAAGATTTATGTGGGCAAAGAGCAAAGTAATCACACTATACCTCAGCAAGAAATAAACCAGTTGCTTGCCAATTTAGCCAAAAAAGGCAACAGGGTGGTACGTCTAAAAGGTGGCGACCCGTTCGTGTTCGGCCGTGGCGGTGAAGAAATAGAAACCTTAATTGAGCAAGGCATTGAGTTTCAAGTGGTTCCGGGTATTACCGCTGCCACGGGTGCTGCAAGCTACGCGGGGATCCCTCTGACGCATAGAGAGCATGCGCAATCGGTTACTTTTACTACCGGGCACCTGCGCAATAACACCATTAATTTGGACTGGGCCTGCATGGTAAAACCCAACCATACTTTAGTGTTTTATATGGGGCTTACCGCCTTGCCTATTATTTGTGAAAAGTTAATAGAATATGGCATGCCTGCTAGCACCCCAATTGGCTTAATTCAAAGCGCCACACGTGTCGACCAAAAAGTAGTAACGGGCACACTTATCGACATTATGAGCAATAAGGATACGGCGAGCCTTCAGCCGCCTACCCTCATTATTGTTGGCGGCGTGGTAAGTTTACATAAAAAGTTAAACTGGTTTGGTGACAAAAGCTTCGACGAAAGCAGCACTCAAAGCACCCACGCCTAAGCCCTGTCATTAAAAACATACTCGTAGGTAAAAAGGCACTCATAAATGGGTAAACAAATATGCAACCGTTGCCGTTAAGCTAACATAAAGTCTTAATGTCGCTTATTAAAACGGGTGTAAATAGTATTAGATAAAGAGATAGCGCGCATAATGTAATGAGAAGGCTTGCCAAAGCTAGGCTATACAATTATGGTAATTAACAGATTAAGACCATAACAAGACCACTTTATCCATGATTAAACGACAAACCCATAATTTGCTAGCGATATTATTTGGCTTAAGTTGTAGCTTTGCTAGCACTTCTTTATATGCATTTAGCATTAATCCAAAATTAAGCAATGAGACTCAATTCACAAAAGAATCACTTGAAAAAGATCCACTAAAGCAATGGAATGTTTTAGCACCGCCCATGGACTTGAAAAAAGTTAACATCAGCACAGATGAAACCACATGGTCAAGCTTAGACATTTCACCCGATGGCAAACACATGGTATTTGACATGCTAGGCGATATTTTCATTGTGGATGCGAAAGGCGGTAAGGCTATTGCGCTTACCCAAGACTTTGCGTGGAATATTCAACCCTCCATTAGCCCAGACGGTACTAAAATAGCGTTCATATCAGATAGAGACGGTTTGTCAAACGCATGGATAATGGATATAAACGGCGCGAACTTAACGCAAGTCACCAAAGAAAAAATCAATCTTATTCACGCGCCCAAGTGGAGCCCCGATTCACAGTACATAGTGGTCACAAAAGGCATTGTTTCATCGCGTTCAATCCCAGCGGGTGAAATATGGCTATTTCATCATACCGGTGGCACGGGCATAGCCATAAAAGAGCGCGAAAACGGCCGAGTAGAACAACAAAATATCGCCGACCCTGCTTTTTCCCCAAACGGCCAATACATTTATTATACCCAAAATATAAGCCCTGGCTCTCAATTCGCATATAACCGCGACCCATTAACGTCTATCTTTGCAATAGTGCGCTACAATCGTGAAACAGGTACCGAAGAACGCTATATTTCAGGTACCGGCGGCGCAGTTGTGCCCACACCGTCGCCCGATGGTAAGCACGTCGCATTTATAAGACGCGTAAAAAACAAAACCGTTTTATTCCTCAAAGACATTGAAACAGGCCTAGAGGAACCGCTATTTTTTGATTTAGAACGCGACATGCAAGAAGGCTTTGGCTCTGAAGGCTACTTTGCCTATTTTGATTGGACACCAAATTCAGAAAATATCGTGTTTTGGACAGGCGGCAAATTCCATTCTATTAATGTGCAAAGCCAAGACCTCACCACCTTAAATGTAGAAGTGGAGACCACCATAAGCTATGCAGAATCACTTCGCTTTGAAGTAGATGTTGCCCCCGACAATTTTGACGTGAAAGCGGTGCGCTGGGCGCAGAAATCACCCGATGGGGAGTCAATTTTATTTCAAGCCTTGGGCAAACTGTATCTACACGATATTAAATCGGGCAAGGCTGAGCGCTTAACTAAGCAAGACGCTAAGCAAGACGATCATGACGAATATTATCCGCGCTACTCACACGACGGCAGGCGCATTGTGTACACCACTTGGAACGATGAAACATTAGGCGCAATCAGAGTCGTTTCAGCCCGCGGTGGCAAGGGTAAAGTCGTTAGCACGAGTCCCGGCCATTACATAGAGCCTAGCTTTTCCACCGACGGCAAAATGATAGCCTATCGCAAAATTACCGGCGGCTTTTTGCTCAATCCTAAATATTCAAATGATCCTGGTTTATACGTGCTCAACATTGACGAAAAAACCACGAAGCGCGTGTCTAGAAGCGGCTTTGAACCTCACTTTAGCGGCGACAACACCCGTGTTTACTTTACTGAAAGCGTGTTTGATGCCTACCGAGAAACCCGATTTTCAAGCGTTAATTTGAACGGAAAAGACAAACAGGTACATTTAAACGGCGACGACAAAGTGAGCGAGTATCGCTTATCCCCTAGCGGTGAATGGGTAGCGTTTGTGCATCAGTTTAAAACCTATGTTGCACCTTTTCAAACTAACGGTAAGACCTTTAATATTGCACCTGATATGAGTGCGTTACCGGTTAAGCAACTCTCGGCTCATGCGGGTAATTATATGACATGGCGAGACGATAATTCTACTGTAGGGTGGTCACATGCAGCCACATACTATGAACGCAGTCTTAACGAAGCCTTTGATTTTGTTGCTGGCGCAAATCTACAAAGCATGCCTAAGCCGGTCGATAAGGGCTTAAATGTAAGTTTTAGCCAAGCCAGTGATAAGCCAAATACTGTTACCGCTATAGTAGGCGGCAAGCTTGTAACCATGCGCGATGTTAACAATCAACAAGAAGTGATTGAGGACTCAGTAGTATTAATTGAAGGGAATCGCATAAGCGCGGTAGGTAAGCAAGGCGATGTAAGTATTCCCCAAGGTGCCTTGCTAATTGACGCCACCGGTAAGACAGTTATTCCAGGCTTAGTCGACGCTCACGCACATGGCTCACAGGGCACTGCGCAAATAATACCTCAACAAAACTGGGGACAGTATTCTAGCGTGTCTTTTGGTGTAACCACTATTCATGATCCCTCAAACGACACCCGCGAAATAATGGCCGCGGCAGAATTACAGCGCGCTGGGCTGCGCGTTGCACCGCGCATATATTCAACCGGCACCATTTTATATGGCGCTGAAGCCTTAGGTTTTAAAGCTGTTATCAATGACTATGAAGATGCTTACTTCCACGTAGAACGTTTACGTGATATGGGTACAATTTCAGTCAAAAGCTATAATCAGCCACGCCGCGACCAACGCCAGCAGCTACTAGTAGCGGCTGACAAACTGGGCATGATGGTAATGCCAGAAGGCGGTGGTAAATTGCAGCAAAACATGAGCATGATGGTAGACGGCCACACCGGACTTGAACACAATATACCCATTGCACGAGGCTATAACGATTTAACCCAGCTGTGGAAAGCCACGCAGTTCAGCTACACGCCTACGTTTGTAGTGTCTTTTGGCGGCCTAATGGGGGAAGAATACTTTTATGACAAAACTGAGGTGTGGAAAAATGAACGCTTATTACGCTACACTCCCGCATTCTTAATTGACCGACGTGCAATAAGACGTCCCACCGCGCCTGAAAATCAGTATAACCACATAGAAGTAGCCAAATACGCTAAAGTCCTGCGTGATGAGGGCGTACGCGTCATGATTGGCGCCCACGGACAGCGCGAGGGCTTAGGCGCCCATTGGGAAATGTGGATTATGGCACAAGGCGGATTCACACCCTTTGAAGCCCTACGTGGCGCCACTATAGACGGCGCTACCCATTTAGGCATGGATAAAGACATTGGCAGTATTGAAGTGGGTAAGCTAGCCGATATGGTAATTATAGACGGTGACGTGCTAAGCGATATCCGAAGGAGTGAATACGTTAGCCACACAATCCTTAACGGACGAGTGTTTGAAAGTGCCACAATGAATCAAGTGGGCAGCAAAAAACAACGAAAAGAGTTCTTCTTTGAAAATAACAATACCTTGTTTATGCCCGAGCAAACTTCTACGATGATGGAAGAAAAGTCTCAGCACTTCCACTGGGTACATTAGCATTAGGTCCACTAGCGGTGGGTACGTCATTGAATGTAGTAACACTGTTTTAGCAAGAACGTTTATAAGCTTAACCATACTAGAAGCTGGCGCTGTCTTTTTCGCCAGCTTTTTTATGCGTCTGCTTTGTATCCGTCTTTTGCCTCCGCTGGGTTTATATTAGGCGGTTTTGTATGTAGCTGTTTTGTATGTAGCTGATTATCACTAAAACCTATCGACTAATGTCATTAAACCAGCACAACCTGCCTCAATGTTCAGCCATAAAATGAAGACTATCTACTTCACAGAACAAAATTAACATACATTTGTCCCATATCTGACAGCCATCACGCACCTTATCTCCTAGGCTACAAATTAATCAATGACGGCGATAGCTTGTACACCCTTCGCCGAATAGCTTATGAAAAGGATTTTGATGAAGCAACCTACTTCTGCTGAAACGAGCAAACATGAAGACCTAGATAACAGCAAAAATCCCGGTCCCCATCAGCGTCAAAACAAAAAGCCAGCACCTTCTATGTTTAGGCAAGACGCTATAGATGCAAGCTTTTTACAGCAATACGGTGATGTATGTATGCTGCCTAAGCTTAGTCAAGTGATGCTGTCTATATGCAGCCTTACCCTGCTGATAGCCATTGTTATATACCTTAGCACGCAGTCCTTTTTTGAAACCATTAATGTCACTGGCTGGATAAATACTAAAACACCCAATATTGAAGTACGTAGCCAAGAATCGGCTGGCATTGTAAAGCAAGTATTGGTCAGCAACGGCTCGTTAGTTGAGGCCGGCGAAACTATTGCCATAATTGCCCGCTCAATGGGACAAGCACTTGGCGATGTCGGCGTTGAAGCTAAGCGCACACTAATTTTACAAGAACAAAGTAATCGCTTGGCTATTTTACAGCAAAATAGCGCATCTGCGATGCTTTCACTGCAAGGGCTTGTTTTACGCTATGCCCAAACGGGCGAACAACTGGCCAAAATAGAACACCATCAGCATAAACATCAAATTCAGCTAGATACTGCTAAACAAAGATGGCAGATGGTAAAAAATTTAGTGGCTCAAGGCTTGATTTCTTTAACGCAGTTAGAGCAAAGCGAAATACAAATGCTGTCGCTGCATCAACAAGACTTTGAGCTGTTTATGCGCGCTCAAACGATCCAAACAAACCACTATGATTTACGCGAACAGCAGCTCACTAATAAGCAGCAGCAAACACAAATTGATCACGAAATAAATTTACTCAATATTCAAACCCAGCAGCAATTAGATGCACTGCTAAGCGATACCCAAATTACCGTCACCGCGCCCAGTAGCGGGCTTGTTGACAACTTGCAAATTGCTGTGGGGAAAAGTGTTTCTTTTGACCAAGTAATCACGCAAATTGCGCCTGTATACCCAAACTACTTTGTACAGCTTGCTATTGCTTCGCATCAGGTCGCTTTTTTACAGCTTGACCAGCAGGTGCAGATCAAAGTAGATGGCTTTTCTTATCAAAAATTTGGCAGTTTAAGCGGTACTGTTTCGCACATATCTGAGCAGGTTATTGCGCCTCAAGACATAGACGGAGTAACGATTAATACCAACCAAGCGCTATATTTAGTCAATGTCGAGCTTGACTATACACCGCCATTATCTAGCATTGACAGCATATCGCTGCGCTCAGGCATGAGCATAAGTGCCTCGATTAATAAACAAGAAAGCACTATTTTGACTTGGCTACTGAAACCCTTATCTGACATTGCTCGCCCTGAATTTACGGCTAAGAACGTAGTCATATGAACGCCAGTGCCAGTGATAGCGGCAATACTAGCGCGCAGTGGTTTTCTAAACTACGCTTTACGTGGCCAAGAAGCGTCTCTCTCGTCATGCAAAGTGAAGCAAGTGAGTGCGGCATTGCCTGCTTAAGCATGGTTAGCTCCTATTTTGGCAAGCATATACTGCTTAGAGAGTTACGCGCCATCATGCCCGCTAGTCAGCAAGGCTTAAGCATGCACCAGCTAATTAACTATGCACAAACCTTAGGTATGTCCTGCAGGGCATTAAAACTAGATCTAAAGGAACTAAGTCAACTGCAGCGACCGGCTATTTTACACTGGGATTTTTCGCATTTTGTGGTGCTCACAAAAGTTAGCAGGCGCTATGTTTACATTAGCGATCCAGCCATTGGAGAACGTAAGCTCAGCTGGTCACAAATTAGTAAGAGCTTCACCGGCGTTGCCTTGGAGCTAAGGCCAGACCATAAATTTGCGCCTAATGCAAAACCTAACACCTTGTCTTTGTGGGACTTTGCTAAGCCCATACAGGGCATAAAAAAGCAGCTTGGCTTTTTGTTTGGGCTGTCATTACTGATTCAAGTGTTCGCCTTAGCAGCGCCGTTTTATATGCAAACCGTGGTAGATAAAGTATTAACGACTTCGTCACAGTCTCTGCTTTTGGTGCTAGCCTTGGGTTTTGCATTATTGCTAGTCATAGAAAGTGCGACTACTTGGCTGCGCGAAGTCGTCTTGCTACGCTTTTCCAACGCGTTTAACTTACATATCTCAAGCAGTGTATTGGCACATTTATTAAGCTTGCCTTTGGCCTATTTTCAAGGCCGTCATATGGGCGATATTGTCAGCCGATTTGGCTCACTTCAGCCAGTGCGCGATACCTTAACCCAAGGTTTAGTAACAGCATTAATTGACGGACTGCTGAGCATTGCCACTTTAGTCGTGATGTTCATGTACTCACCCACGTTGGCCTTTATCGTTATCGCAGTCGTCGTGCTATACAGCCTTGGCCGCTGGGCCTTATTTCATCCCATTAAACAACTCAATCAACAAATTTTGCAAAGCGATGCGCAGCAGCAAAGTTTTTTTATGCAGTCTATAAGAGCAGCTCGTACTATAAAACTAGCTAACACAAGCGCCCCCACCCACGCAAAATGGCTTAACTTTTTTATTAGCAACATTAATCAGCGCATTAAATTGGGGCAGTGGAATATCGGCTTTTCTATTGGCAATAAGGTGCTTTTTGGCATTGAAAATATTGTCGTGGTTTACGTAGCAGCAACACAGGTGATGGCAAACGAATTTACAATAGGCATGCTTTTTGCGTTTATGAGCTATAAATCGCGTTTTGTGGGTTCATCTATTAGCCTAATTGAAATGTGGATAGACTATAAAATATTGAGCGTGCATTTAAACCGTATTGAAGACATTGTGCATCAAGCTCCCGAGATCCCTAATGATCATCTAAGCGCAATCTCAGCGCATGCACAAGCACAGTTAAGTAAACTACGTGCTGCGAAACAAAGTGGCGCAACTATAAATGTTAGCAATATTGGCTTTCGCTATCACAGCAACCAGCCTTGGCTGTTTGAACATTTATCTATTCATATCAATTCTGGCGACTTTATTGCGATTGTGGGCGCAAGTGGCTGTGGTAAAACCTCACTGTTGAACTGTTTACTGGGCTTAATGGCCACCGACAAAGGCCATATTTCTTTCAATGGTGCAGCATTTTCTCCAAAAAGCAGAACGCATCAGAGTATTGCCGCCGTCATGCAAGACGATCAGTTACTTAGCGGCAGTGTAATAGAAAATATTTCACAATTTGCTGAAAAAGTCGACATTGGCCGCGTAGTCGAAGTAGCCAAACTTGCTTGTATAGACAGCGATATTATGGCCATGACTATGCAGTATCAAACCTTAATTGGCGACATGGGCGACAGCTTAAGCGGCGGTCAAAAACAACGTATCTTATTAGCAAGAGCGCTGTATCAACAGCCCGATTTACTGGTGCTAGATGAGGCAACTAGCCACCTAGATCTTGTAACAGAGGCGCAAATATGTGCCCACCTAAAGACCCTACACACCACTATTGTAATGGTGGCGCATAGACCACACACTATCGCCACCGCCAATAAAGTGTTCGCGTTATCGAATAATGGTTTAGCCGAAATTAACTATGCCATCGATAATTTACCCCTCATCAATAACCCAACGTCAACCTAAACTACACGTAAAAGGAAGAGTACTATGCTCAGTAATATAGAAGTATTGTCAATTAGAGAGAAGCAAATTGCATTAAAGATTGTGGATGGTTTGCCCAATAAGTTAATTGCCTGTGACCTATTCATAAGCGAGCGCACAGTGAAGTTTCATTGCGCCAATATTTACCGCAAACTCGACATTCGAAATCGCCATGCACTTGTGGCTAGGTACTACCGTGAACTGCTAAGTAAAAGCGCTTAACACGCTATTGCAACATGTTAAAGTCAACACTACCTTGCTGCGGTTTTAACGTTATTATTCTCGGGTTGTCCACTCGTAAAACACATCAACAGCGCTAGTTGCACCACTTTTCGCCTCTAAATACATTTGAGGCAGCAGTTGGTAGCGCAAAATAACTTGGGTAGCCTGGTCGAATAGTCCAACGCCATAAATCACTTGAACATTGTCTGATATCCTACCCGTTAACTGCACCTGTGTATTGGTGCCCTGCCCTGCGGTTTGCACATTTAGCGAATCAAACCCTAAACTTTTACCAAACCTGTTTACACCGTTCTCGCTGTTGCCAACGCCAAAGTTAACCAGCATGTTTACCAGCATGACATCTTGGACCTGACCCTCACCGCCGCTAATATCGGTGCCTTGCAGTAAATAAGACAGCTGTCTGGCTTGGATCATAACGGGCTCAGAGAACAGCTCAACTTTGGGCACCACCGGATTACCGCTTATGCGAATGCCGGCCACAACGTTGTCAGCGGTGTTTAAAGGATTGCGAACTGCGGTTATATCAAACTGCGGTAAACTGGGCGCACCGCTGAAAAAGATCGCACCTTTTTGAATTTGCAAGTTCTGCCCATAAGCTTCATAGCTACCGTTTAGTACATTTAACGAACCATACACATACGTTTCAAGTGGTGAAAACTCATTCGTTTCTGGGTTTTGTTTTTGCCTCACCTGCACGCGTAAATCACCCGCTAAACTGGCTTTTAAATCGAGTGCGTTTATAGTTACCCGCTTAAGTTTTGGCGGGTCAATTATGAAGCGTACGTCTATGTCTAGGCCAATAGGCAAAATAGGCGGTTCTTGCACTTTACCGATAATAATGGTGTCGCGGCTGGGTGATTTTGCGGTTTCTGGTAATTCATCAATTTTTATTTGCGCGTTTGGAATAGTCACCTCGCCTTGTAAGCTAAAGTTACTGGGGTCTAAGGCAATTTTCAAGGAAGGAGATGCCAACACTTCATTGCCAGCAAACGCAAGCTGCATGCCTACTCCGTCAATTTCACCTACAAACGAAAAAGGCTTGTCTTGATCAAATAAAGTTAACACACCCGAGTAATTTGCAGTGCCTGCGCCTAGCTCAAATTCTCCTTCAATGTTAGCTTTTTTATTAGAAACAATAATGGTTTGATTAAAGTTGGTCAGCGGATACGGATAATTATCAGCCACCAGTTCTACATCACTTATGCGCAATTCGCCGTTTAAATCTGGCTCAAGCACTGGGCCGTCGTACAATAAGTTGCCCGCCAATGTACCTGTTAACTTTTCTATGTTGGGAATAAAACGCTGCAGCGGCGATAGCATGAAGTTGTCAATGCTCAAGTGCCCTGTGTGTGTCGTGTTATTCAGGTCTAAACTTAATGTTGAATTAAGACCAATGGCCCCCGTTGATTTGGTGCCTGCAAACACATTAGTTTTTAGGATTTGATCCTTTAAGTTTGCGTTAGCCACTACCGCTACCAACTCTATATTGTGTTTACTACTCGTAATATTGGCCTGAGTCATTAGCATGTAGGCCTCAAGATCGATGCCTTTAAGCGGCGAGTAGTCGAGCTCTATGTCGGTGGTAAATGCCAAGCTGGTGCCTTGTTTAACGATGTCTGGGAAATAATGCAGCAGTGGCACTTTCAGATTATATGCCAGCTTAGCGTTAATTTGGGTAAGTTCACTCGAGTACTGCAGTTGTTCAATGCATAATGCCTTGTTACTGTTATTTGAAAATGTACTAGCGGATATCGTATTTGGCGCGCTGTTGCTATTTGCAGCGCCATTGCTTAGCACCCTAGACAACCAGCAGTGTGGCCTAAGACTAGCGCTATGTTGACTAATGCGAATATTACTTGGCTTCTCTAGTGTGAAAGTATCAAAAGCAGCGCTAAATTCGCCTTTGTCCCAGCTTCCTAACCAGCGCCAATTGTCTTCATTCACGATGGCTGCGCCGCTAAATTCATGAGTAAGTGAGTAATTTGGGTGCATCAAGCTAACACTAAGGGTATGTGATAATAGATTTCCTTGTAAGCGTGCGCTTACCTGTTGCGCTAGCATCGACTCAAGCCAAATTTCTTGTGACACAACGCTAACATCACTTTGCCAGTTATCTGCCGCGTCTATGCTAATGTCTATTTGCGCTTGTTGAATGCCAATCTCGCCAAACTGGAACTTTTCAATGCTCGCATTTGCGGCAATAACTGGCTTGTCCGCCTGACCCATTACCTGAATTTTGCCTAACACAGCGCCTTTAGCGCTAGGGTGTAAACTGGATAAATCACGTAGATCAAGATCAAACAGAAGGTCCGTCGTAGTGCGCGCAGCCCACCTTGAGTCTACATTGCTGCTTGACGTGCTTGATTGACTCGCTGCGCTTGATTGGTTCGATGCGCTTAAGCGGCTCGTGTGTAAACCCTCGGGCAGCTGAAATTGACCATTTCCTTTAATAACATTGTCACCTTGGCTAAGATTAAGCGCGTTAACCTCAATCAAGCCAGCTTTACTAATGGCGACATCACACAGCAAGGATAAATTGTAGCCTAGCAGCATACCCTGCACTTTGCGACAGTTTAGGCTGCCCCATAGCTGTGTGGGGGTTATATTTGCGTTAACACTTATATTGCCGTTAAGTTGACTGTCAACTTGCGGCACTAAAGGCTTCAACTGCAGCTTTTCAAACCCAAGTTCACTCGCTATAGATACGCCATCTACTTCCCCAAATTGGCTTAACTTAGCTTCAAAGCTAGCGGTCAAAATACCTATGTCACCGCTTGTCGTTAACTGATTAATTCTAATATCTTTGTCGCTTAACGACACTACGCCATTTAGCTTTATATCACTGGCCTGGCCACTGTCAATATTCGCTGAAACGATAACTTCATAAGCGGAAATATTACCTGTTATTGACGCTGTTACGCTTGAAATAGGCACGCTCAACGTGGGTACCCAAGCACTTATCACGTCCTGGTAACGCTTAGCAGCCAGTTCAATTTTAAGAGGTAAATTAGGATCTGAAACATTGAACTGAGCAATTAAGGTGAGTATGTTATCTCTAACTTTTGCTGAGTATATACTGACGCTAGCTTCGCTAACATTGCCCGTAAGATTCACAACTAAAGGCTCTGCCTGTTTTGAACTGTATTGACTGTTGGGTAGTAAGCGTACGCTTATGTCGTGTGAAAATGCATCAGCAAGGTCGACTGTGGCATCTACATTAATACTCGACGCTATTTGCTCGATGGGTTTACTGACTAAATTAAGACTAAGCGTTTGGCTCTTTGCACTTGCACTTATTTGGGTTTGTCCCGTGCACCTTGCTTCGATTTTTGTATCACTGGGCTGCAAGCAAAAATTCGCTATAGTGAATTTTTGTACTTCTGCATTGATGGGAACGAATATATTTGGCAGCACTATTGGCGTGTATTGTGCACTTTTAATTACATCAATCCAGTGCTGCGGCTTTTTGCTCTGCTGTGGACGTTTCGCATTAGTCGCATTTGCTGATTCGGCGCTAAGCATAAGCGTAAGGTCTTCTACATTGAGTTCGTTAAGCACCAATTGTTTATGCATAAACGCAGCCGCGCTTAGATTTTTTAGTTTCGCTACCAATACCTTTTCTGCTTCAATTTTTTGGGCATAAACTGTCAACTCAGTCAAATGGAGCCGACTCAAATAGGCGGCAACAGGCAGTTCTATATATGCGCTAAACGGCGTTGAAGGTTCACTTTGCGCTGTATTTTCAATCAGCACAACTTCTAGCTTAACCGCACTTATATTATCGATACACGCTTTCACCGAAAATAAACAATGAAGTCCAAGCTCAAGCTCAAGCGCATCTCCCGTAATGTTAATTTGGGGGCTAGCGTATATGACTTTGCCTATGCTCACCTGCGAATAAAAGCTACCAGAAACATTCTCAATCGTTAGTCCTTGCTGATCATTTGCAAACCCAATGAGTGCTTTGACGCCAAAGGGCGAAAGGATGAGCATTATCACCAAGCTCAACAGGGCTAATACGGCTAAAAATGCGTAACTGAGGTATTTAGTAACACTGACTACTTTCATGTTTATAAGCCCGGACCAATTATTACGTGCAGCCGCCAACTGCGTTCAAAGCTTGACTCACCGCGCGCGACATATACTTGCACATCACCTATAGGCGAGAGCCACTGAGCGCCAACGCCGACGCCTGTTGATATATCACTGGCAAACTTACTGTTGGCACTTCCAGCGTCTATGAAAACGGCCGCTCGCCATTTTTCAGCCACCCTGTAAGCGTACTCTGCGCTTGCCACCGCTAAGTACTTGCCTCCTACTAACTCCTTTTCAAGTTTACCGTCTATTTCGACCATTTCAAATTCAGACACTTCGTTATATCCAAAACCACGAATACTTTGGTCACCACCGGCAAAAAACCGCTGGGTTGAGGGCACCCGCGTGAAATCACTGGTGGCAATAGCACCAGCATCGGCTCTGAGCGTAAAGCGGTGCTTATCAAACTGCCTGATCCACTTTGTCTTTGCCATCACTTTTAAAAAATCGATATCTGAAAGCACACTCTCACTCGCGCCCTGCACGGTAATCTGCTGACGATCGCCCCAGTTCACAAAAATATCACCGTCTTTACGGGTTCGGTTATATGTAAAACCGGGCATAACTAAGCGCGTGGTTCGCTTATCTTGCAAGCCTTGTATAAACGATTCTTGCTCTACCTTCACAAAGCCTATTTTATCCCAGTCGTTGTCTTGTTCTGCGCCCCACTGCCTCAACACTTCAAAGCTGACGTTATCACTTTGGGTCTGGTTTTCATCTGTCCTTTTAAGGCTAATTCGATAGTTTAAAAAGTCATTTAATGGATTAGCCTTAGGGACTCTGTATTCAAGACTCAATGCTTTTCTAGGGTTCGATAAATACACGTTAGCGCCAAGCGAGTGACCTTCTAAATTTACCCATGGGCGTCGCCAGTCGAAACTAATTCTAGCTTTTGTATCAGTTGAGAAACCAAGTCCTAATTGATACGAATCTTTGGGTTTGGGCTGCAGTATTAATTCAATTGGCACCATTTTATCAACACTTCTACTGGCGTTTGCTCGTGCAATCGCATTATCGAAGTAACCAGTGCTGGCTAAATCTATTGAATATTGACCAATTTTGGACTGATCAAAAAACGCACCTTTAGTGAAAGGCTTTACATTTTTAGCAATTGTTTCGCCACGAGTTTCTTGCAGAAATTCGACATCGCCAAAACGATAGCGCTCGCCTAAATTAAACAACCAATGCACGGTTGCCTCGCTGGCACTGCCGTTAGCATTTGGCAGAATAATGAGCTTATGTAATAAAAATTTAAAATCGAAATAACCATATAACAAAGCAAATGTACTTAACTGTCCTTTTAAGCTCTCATACAAATCGTGATTTAGTGGTTTGCCTTGCATAGCGCGAACCTGCTCAATTACACTCAATAGTTTTTGCGGCATATTTTGTGTTTGCTCGTTTGAAGAGCGCATAAAGTCGGCCTGAAGTATTACTCTATTTACGACCGTAATTTGCTTAAGCGTAATATTCAGCGTAAGCGTAAAGTCACCATTTTTGGCATATTGAACAGGCATTACATCAATATCAGCGTTGTAGTAGCCAAATGCTTGGATCGCTTTCTGCGCTTTGTTAGTGGCTTTGTTCTCAAAGTCGTCAACATCAAATTCAGACACAGGCAAATCAAGCTGTTTTATAAATAATGTGATGTTTTCTCTTATGTCCGAGGAATCGACGCCATTAATAGCAACGTCAATCGCCCGGCTTTTGAGGGGCACTAAGCTTAACGTCAGCAAGATCAGCAAGCTTAGGCTTAGGCTCAAAACCCGTTTTTGTGTAAGAGAATCCACTAACTTCCTTTTTATTTATGTAAAATAACATTCAAGCCTTTTGGTCAGTTACGTGAAAGGCTCTCCTTGGCTAGTATAATAATCACTGCAAGGACGCAGATAACAGCACAAGGATGTGTAATTCAATTAATCATTACTCGCGTTTCACATTTTAACACTTTTGCTCAACATCCACTATGGAGAGTAATTATTAAAACGCAAACAACGCAATTATCGTTAATCGACACCAAGCAAGTAAACGGCGCTTGGGGCGGCGGTTGGAGCGGTCCAGGCCCCATACAAAGCTTCACCGAAGATTGATATTATGTTAGGTCAGGAAACCTCAGTAGAAGTTCAATTTATTGCAGCAGAAATTGAACTTCAGGGCAACATTGCCATTATTATCGACACCCGCAATTGAAAATAGCAGGTCTTTGCCCAGTCGCAGGCAAAATGTGTCAATTCTGTTAGTGCTGTTAGTGCTGTTAAGTTTCATAACTTCAGCTAAAATGGCCGGCACGCTCATTATGAGAAATAAACTGACATACCAAATACTGTCACAATCTTGTCCAGTATTATCGGGGTAAAGTAATGCACTGTTGAGCATATTTGGGATATAATTTAAGGAACTACTTTTTACGTTTTTCTGCAAGCACTTTTCAAGGACATAGTTTGATTCTCAATCGTTTTTCATTGTTAGCGGCCCTTATTCTCGCCTGTATGTTATTGAACCCAAAAGCACAGGCTTCTGCTTACATTGGCACCCAAGACAAACAGCTTCATTATGATCTGCAAACCTTGGTTGAATGGGGTTATTTAGACACCACCGTAAATACTTTTCCTGTGCCGTGGAAAGGCGTGGCGATTGCTTTGTCTGATTTATCTACAGATGGAATGTCCTTTCGCCCTTTGCAGGCCTACTTGCGCCTAAATCACTATTTATATCTAAACAAACAGCAGCAAAATCGTCGTTTCATTAGCCTGCAAGGCGCTAGCGACACCGTACGATTCCGTAGCTTAGACGACGGTGTAGAGGGTACAAACAAAATTACCGCTTCGAGTGAATTTTATTTTGGCCGTTTCTCGGGTCAGTTAGCAATGTCACATACTAACAGTGGCTCAAGCAAAACTTACTTAGACAACAGCTTTATTGCCTATCAGTTTGGCGACTGGAATTTACGCTTAGGCTCTATCGACCAGTGGTGGGGACCGGCGCAATCATCAAGCTTAATACTAAGCAACAATGCACGCCCCATTAAAGCTCTTGCACTTTCTCGCTCGGTTAACACAGCCTCACAAAATCCATTCTTTAGCTGGATAGGTCCTTGGTACTTCACCACGCAGATAGGTCAACTTGAAAAGGACCGTGCAGTGCCAAACGCAAAAATATTTATGAATAGATTAAACGCCCGGCCTATTAAAGGCTTAGAGCTTGGCTTATCTTGGGTGGCGATGTGGGGCGGCGACGGTGTGAATAATGGCTTTGAGGATTTTTTAGACGTGGTTACCTTTCAAACACTTTGCGTAAACGGCAGTGAGCAATGCGATGAATCGCTGCGCGGCAAGTCTGGCAATCACATTGGGAGCTTTGATATAAGCTACACGGCACAATTATTCGAGCGCCCGGTCACTTTTTATGTTCAGCGCGCAGGTGAAGACGTCTCAAATCACTTTAAAGTGAGCGACAATGCCAACCTAATTGGCATTTCAACTTACTTTAAAGGTGCAAAAGTGTTTCTAGAAACCAGTGATACAACGGTTTCGTGCAGTACGAATGCGCAAGTAAACGACTGTTTTTATGAAGATAGCCAGTATACCGATGGCTATCGGCTATATAAGCGAGCCATAGGCAGCACCTTTGACAGCGACGCGAAACAAATCACCCTAGGCACAAATTTTCGCTTCCAAAGCGGCGATACTGTGGAGTTATACCTCAGAAGCGTAACGCTTAATGAAGATGCTAGTAAACCCTCACCCGTAATTACCACCGGCAATACCGAAGAAGTGCTTGAACTATCAGGCTTTTATCAAAAACCTGTTGGAAACTGGTTGCTTAAAGTGGGGGGGTCCGTCGCTAAGCGTTCATTTGCTATGCAAAGCGATAGCGTTGATAGTGTTGTTTATGCAAAAGCTCAGTTTGCTTTTTAGTGAAGTATCTGCTTACGTTGCTTATCCTAAGCTGCTTTAATTTTGTTAAGTCTCACATAAAAAAGCCTGTGTTAGTTTTGCTAAACACAGACTTGTAAGGCATCAGTTAACACACTAGCTTACAAAATAAAGCGTGATAAATCCTCGTTGTCTACCAGCGCTTGTAAGTGCTCATTTACGTAGCTTTCATCAATAATATATGATTCACCCGACTTGTCAGAGGCTTCAAAGGAAATATCTTCCATCAAGCGTTCTAGCACGGTATGCAGCCGCCTAGCCCCAATATTTTCAGTTCTTTCATTCACTTGCCAAGCAGCCTCTGCAATACGCTTTATGCCCGACTCATCGAAAGTAACCCCGACGCCTTCAGTGGCTAGCAGTGCTTTGTACTGCTCAGTTAACGACGCTTTTGGCTCGGTTAGTATTCTCACAAAATCACCGGTTGTTAAGGCTGACAACTCTACGCGAATAGGTAAACGGCCCTGCAATTCAGGAATAAGGTCAGAGGGCTTTGACATTTGAAACGCTCCCGAGGCAATAAACAAGATATGGTCAGTTTTAACCATACCATGCTTAGTCGACACCGTAGAGCCTTCCACTAAGGGCAATAAATCACGCTGTACGCCTTCGCGTGATATATCGGCGCCGCTGTTGTTGCCGCTCTTACATATTTTGTCAATTTCATCTATAAATACAATGCCGGTTTGCTCTAAAGATTCAATGGCATTTTCTTTTAAGTCTTCATTATTAATGAGCTTAGCAGACTCTTCTTCTACTAAGAGTTTAAAGGCGTCTTTAATTTTAAGCCTTTTTTTCTTCTTTTTATCACCCGACAGGTTTTGAAACATCCCCTGAAGCTGGTTGGTCATTTCTTCCATGCCAGGAGGCGCCATTATTTCCACGCCCACTTGAGGCAACGATACGCTTATCTCTATTTCCTTGTCATCAAGCGTGCCTTCGCGCAACTTCTTACGAAATACCTGCCGAGCGCCTCTGTCTTCAGCGGGCGCTTTTTCACCTGACGGACTCTCTGCTGGCGGAATTAAAATATCTAAAATACGCTCTTCTGCCGCCTCTTCGGCGCGATGTCTAACTTTTACAGCGGCACTTTCCTTGGTCATTTTTACCGCAATGTCGGCTAAATCACGAATAATAGATTCTACTTCTTTGCCTACATACCCCACTTCGGTAAATTTAGTTGCTTCTACTTTAATAAAGGGCGCGTTAGCTAACTTAGCTAGACGCCGTGCAATTTCCGTTTTACCTACGCCCGTAGGGCCAATCATTAAAATATTTTTAGGCGTGACTTCTTGACGAAGCTCTGGCTCAAGCTGCATTCTTCTCCAGCGGTTACGCAGCGCAATTGATACAGCCCGTTTGGCATCGGCTTGACCTATAATATGCTTGTCAAGCGCGTGTACAATTTCTCTAGGCGTCATTTCAGACATCAGTATTCCTTATAGGCAGACTTGTCAGCGCGATAAAAGCGCGACTCAGTAGCATTTAGTAATCGAGGGTTTCTATGGTGTGGTTGCCATTAGTAAATACGCAAATATCGCCTGCTATCGACAGCGCTTTGTGGGCGATGTCCATTGCGCCCAGCTCAGTGTTGTTTAATAGAGCAATTGCCGCAGCTTGAGCAAATGGGCCGCCCGAACCTATTGCAATGAGGTCATTTTCGGGCTGAATAACATCGCCGTTTCCCGTAATTATCAACGAGGCCGAATGATCAGCCACCGCTAACAAGGCTTCCAAGCGGCGAAGCGCGCGGTCAGTACGCCAATCTTTAGCGAGCTCAACCGCTGCTTTCGTAAGATGACCCTGATGTTTTTCAAGTTTGCTTTCAAAACGTTCAAATAAGGTAAATGCATCGGCGGTGCCGCCAGCAAAGCCCGCCAGTACTTTGTCATGATATAAGCGACGGACTTTACGCGCGTTACCTTTCATTACTGTATTGCCAAGCGATACTTGCCCGTCACCGGCTACTACAACTTGATTGCCTCGGCGCACTGAAACAATAGTGGTCATTCTTATCTCCTGTGGAAAGCGCAAATAAGGGCGCAGCCCTCTTTTTCAAAATGATGTGTTCACATAGAAAACCTAAGCCTAAAAATGCTTTTGACGTAATCCAAGCAACATAAACGTAGTAAAGAGGTGGGGGAATTGTTTATATTTTCAAGCCGTTTACCACAAGATATTATGATTTGTGTGTATTGACTTGGTGTAAAACGATTACAACAAGATAACCAAGCTTTACTACCAAATTTTACATTCGTTTATATTTGCGCTGCGAAGCTGATGACGTTGCCTTTCTGCTTCACGTTTACGCTCATACGGCCCAAGCACTACTCTGAACCAAATGCCATTGCGACCATCGCTTTTGATTATCCTTGATTCCAGTCCTTGAAATGCGATTTTCGCTCGCAAGGTTTCGGCTCGCTCTATCGTCCTAAATGAACCACACTGTAATATAGAGTCTTGAGAGCTTTGCTTTGGTCCTGTGGCATCTACTTCCACCGAGTAATCGGGTAGGGAATCTATATACGCCCACTCTTCCTCACCCAGCACGGGCAGTTTTTCAAGCTCTAGGGGCTCATCTTCTATCACAGTCTCCAGCGTGTTTTCATTCATTTGGGCTGCGTTTAAATCATTGCCATCATTGTTTTGCCTATCCACAAGGGGTTCACTTACACCCCCAGCGCCTACATCGCTTGTCGTGCCAAGTCGATAGAGTCCAAAAATAAACAGACCCACCACGCATAGAGCAGCACCAACCTTTAACCAAGGCACAGGGGCATTAGTTGACGAACTGCTGTTACGAGCACTGCGTTTCGCCGCCTGCTTTTTTGCTTGAGATCTTTGTACGTAATCTTTTTGAGCCATAATATGATGCTACTTTTTTATGATTGTGAATACGCGATAATGTAATCGTGGTCGCACAGTATAGGAAATTTACAGGAAGATTGCTGTAGTATTTTAACTAAAATCACTGGGCATTACGTCTATGCTCCAGCGCATTCTCGCCGCTAACTTGTGTTCTCCTAAAGCCTGCTTTGCCTGTGTCATAGCACGGTTTAAATACTGACGAGAACTACTTTGCACCACAGTGATGAAGCGATACCGCGTTTGCTTCTTTTCAACGCCAGCGGGAAAAGGACCCACATAGCTTAGCTGGCTAAATTGCGCCAATAGCTGGTTTGCATACTGCATAAACAGCATGATAAGCGCGGTGTCGCTGTGCTCGACACGCAAAGCTATTTGCCATGCTAAAGGCGGTAAATTAGCGCGATTTCGCTCTTGTAACAGTAGCCGAGAAAACTGTTCGTAGCCATTATTGACTAAATCTTGCAGTAAAGGATGGCCCACCTGATAGCTTTGTAACCATACCTCGCCTGGTTTATTCGCCCTGCCCGCGCGACCGCTAAACTGGGTAACAAGCTGCGCCAGTTTTTCAGGTGCCCTAAAGTCGCTGCTAAACAAAAAAGCGTCAACGTTTAAGATAATAGCCAAGGTCACATTGGGAAAGTGATGACCTTTAGACAAAATTTGCGTGCCAACGAGCAACTGGTGTTTATTTTGCCCAATGGCGCTCAACAGTTCGTTTAACTTTCGTTTACCCCTGGTGGAATCGCTATCAATGCGCACGCATGAATAGTTGGCAAAGCGCTTGGCTAACATATCCTGAATTTGCTCTGTACCGATCCCCTGAGTGGTGATATTACTTGAATGACACGTGCGGCATTTGTACACATAATCTTGATATTGACCGCATCTATGACACTGCAAATTATGTGAACTCAAATGCACCGTGTATGGATTATCGCAGTCTTTACAACTTTCAACATGACCACACTGTTTACATATAAGCGCCGGCGCGTAACCTCTTCTATTAACATAAACAAGCACTTGGTTGCCTTGGCTTAACTGCTGTTCAATTCGCACCAGCATGCTGGGCGCAAGACCAGCCTCAACCGGCACACCTGTTAGATCAAGTAGATGCTGGGTAGGTAAACTGGCGCTGCCAGCGCGTTTTTTCAAGCTCAAGTGCCTAAATTTATGGCTAAGCGCATTATGTAAACTTTCAAGGCTAGGTGTGGCGCTACCTAACACTAAACTTATGTTCGCCTGCTTAGCCCGGTAAGCCGCTACGTCTCTGGCATGATAACGCAGAGTGTCTTGCTGCTTAAAAGATTCATCGTGCTCTTCATCCACAATAATCATACCCGGCTTTGCTAAAGGCAAGAACACCGCAGAACGCGTGCCGATAACAATGCCTATTTGGTTATATTTTGCCTGCTGCCACACAGTTAAGCGCTCAAGATCGGTCAGTGCTGAATGCCAAACCGCAACAATATTACCGAAGCGTTGTTCAAAACGGCGCAACGTTTGTGGTGTTAATCCAATTTCCGGGACTAAAATTAGCACCTGCTTACCTTGCAGCAGCACTTCTTCAATAACCTGTAAGTAAACCTCTGTTTTACCGCTGCCGGTGACCCCTTCGAGCAAGAACGCCGTAAACTCAGTGGCTTGATTTATGCTAGCAATAGCTATGGCTTGTTCCGGATTAGCACGTTTTTTCTCAGCTAAAACAGCTTGTGTTGGCCACAAACCTAGTTCAGGCGGGGTTTCTTCAATATACGCGTGGCACTTGTCTATCAGCCCTTTTACAATAGTTGGGGAGTAATCAGCCTTCGCTTGAGAAAGCGCCAGTGGCTGTTCTTTTAGTGCTTGAAATAACGCAAACTGACGTTTACTTTTATGCAGTTTTTTGATGTCTTCTTCGCTGACTTGATGCGCGCATAATTGTGCAAGTAGAGGCAGTTCTGCACTGATAGTTTTTAATTCTTCATTGGTATCAGCTTTTGTGTCTTCATTGATGACTTTTTTTGCCAGCGCCTTTGTACTGCTTACCTTTCTCAATAAAACAGGCAGCATACTGGCATATACTTCGCCCACGGGGTAAATATAAAAGTCAGCTAGCCAGTTCGCCAGTTTTATCATACTTGTTGAAAAAACAGGTGTTTCATCTATCAAACTAGTGAGGGGCTTTATTTTTGCGAGATCGTAATCGCTCTTATCTGCGCTACTAACGACTACTCCCACAAGGCTTTTCTTACCAAAAGGCACCACAACTCTACAGCCATTTTGAAAGGCGTGTAAATTTTTCGCAGAGCACGAATACTCAAACAATCTATCCAGCGGCACAGGTAGCGCCACCTGCACAAAGGCAAGCTCAGCAGCAGATTTCGATGTTTCTGTTTGGCTTAGTAACATAAAGATAGAATTAAAAACGAACCTGTTAACACGCTTTCGCGGATAAATTTACTGTTGTATTATAGCCTGACTACATCACTAGTACAGTGTAAATTATGATGCTTACAAACTATCATATTTTTATGTCATTAGGCACGCACTTCAAATAATTTTTGTGTCGCTTATTTATTTGCCTCATAAAGATAATCCTTGCTCCACAGGTTTAATTTGTATAGTATTCGTGCTCAAATTTTCAAGTATAGAATAATCTGTGCTTACATTTAATTAACATCGCTTGGTGTGCAACTTCGGGTTGTATAGCGAGGCGGCCTTAAATAAGAAAGGTATCCCATGAAAGCTAATATTCATCCTACGTACGAAGTAATGACAGCAACGTGTTCTTGTGGCAACATCATGAAAATACGCTCTACTTTAGGTAAAGATATTAATTTAGACGTCTGTTCAGAGTGCCATCCATTCTATACTGGTAAGCAGCGTACCTCTGATACTGGTGGTCGTGTTGACCGCTTCAAGAAGCGTTTTGGTGCGATTAGCAAGAAGTAAATATACGGCGTGCCGTCTACTTTGTCGCAATAAAAAAGCCGCACATTCTGCGGTTTTTTTATACGCGCTATATTATTCAATATTTCAACGCAAATATAGCAAGGCCATACTTCTTCTTCGCAACATGATAAAAAGTTCAGTTCATCAAGCCCTTAGCGTAGCAAATTTTAAGATGAATGAAATACTTTTTGTGTAACTAAAAAAGTTTACTTAATAATGCTTAAGTAAATGAATAATTACGCATTAGCAGTTGTGTTGAAGTGGGAGGTTTACAAACAAAAAACGCCGCTATCTCTAAGATAGCGGCGTTTACTATAAGCCTAAACGTACTAGGCTGCTTGCTCGTCTAGTTCCTCTACCTCAACTGGGGCGGGATTCATCAACAAATAATCAAATGCGGCTAAAGATGCTTTAGTACCTTCACCTATTGCCACCACAATTTGCTTGTAGGGAACAGTCGTTACATCGCCACAGGCAAATATGCCAGATTCACTCGTTGCGCCTTTTTCGTTAATAAGTACCTCGCCGTGCTTGGTTAAATCTACCACGCCTTGGAGCACTTTTGAATTTGGCACAAGCCCAATTTGCACGAATATACCGTGTAGTTTCTGCTGGTGCACTTCGTTGGTCGCACGGTCGATGTATTCAATGGCGGTTACTTTACCATTTTCAGCAATAACCTGTTTAGTCGCCGCGTTTTTCACAACCGATACATTTGTGCGCTTGTAAAGTTGGTCAATTAATACTTTGTCAGCCTTTAATTCAGGCATAAACTCATACACTGTGACCGATTTAACAATGCCTGCCAAATCAAGAGCGGCTTCTACGCCAGAGTTACCGCCGCCAATTACCGCCACATCTTTACCCTTATAGAACGGACCATCACAGTGGGGACAATAGGCTACGCCGTTGCCAATATTTTCTTTTTCACCAGGTACTCCCAACTCACGCCAGTTGGCCCCTGTGGCAATAATGATGCTGCGGGTTTTGAATACCTCGCCGTTGCTTAAGGTAAGGGTTTTAATCATTCCTTTTTCAATTTTGTCTACCCGCATGTGCTCTTTTTTGGTGATTTCATGCTGATCTAAGTGATTTACTAATGAACCTGTTAATTCTGGCCCTGTGGTGTACTTCACTGAAATTAAGTTTTCAATACCCATAGTGTCTTTGACTTGACCACCAAAACGGTCAGCCACAATAGTCACCTTAAGGCCTTTACGCGCTGCGTATATCGCTGCTGATATGCCAGCAGGTCCTCCGCCTATGACGGTAACGTCTTGCATCGGCATTTTAGGCGCGTCAATGTCAGAACCAACGGCTAATATTTCTGGCTGTGCGGCGCTGAGCTTTTCGATAATTCCCGCGATTTCTACTTTACCACTGGCAAATACTTTACCGTTCATAAACACCGTGGGCACGCCTTGAATTTTGTTTTGCTCAACAAGATCAGGATATACGCCGCCATCAATCATTTCAGCTTCAATATTTGGGTTTAACAAAGCAAACTGATTCATTGCTTGCACTACATCGGGGCAAGCATGACAGCTAAGGCTGATATAAACTTGAAATTTGAGCTTGTCTTTTACTTTTTTGACCATGTTTTGAATGCTCTCATCGAGCTTAAGTTTACTGCCGCCGGCTTGCAAAATAGCCAGTATTAAAGAATTGAACTCATGACCACCGGGTACGCCAGAAAAAGTGATGCCAGTATCTTTGCCGTTAGCCTGGACGGCAAAGCTCACTGCGCTTCGAAGTACGCCGCTGCGATCTTCTTCCACTACTGAGATTTTACTTGAGGTGGTGGCTAGCTGATTCAGCATTTCCATTAGTTCGCTGCGCTTTTCGTGCTGGCCTGTTTGTACAACAAACGTAATGTCGTTTTTTAAGTCTTTCATATAACCCTGTAGGGCTGTCAAAATGTCTTGTGTTAGCATGTTGTAAAACTCCTGTGGTAATTACTAAACAGCGAAACGTTTAATGCTTTCGCCTGTAAATGTGTATGCCTTAACTGCTATTTTTTGTAAAAACTCGCTTTGAATAGTAAAGATCATCTGAGTTTTTATATTTCAGCAGTATTAATGCTGAATAAAATATGTCGAGAAATAAAAAGATGTTGTCGTTTTTGTCGTTATTGTCGTTATTGTCTGTAATGACGCTATAACTTTCGCCATCTACAGACACAACAGCAGATTTTTATTTCCTGAGCTTATAATTGTTAGCGCTGACTTACCCGTAACCTTAAAAAAGAATACTCGCAGGGGAACCTGCGAGCGTCTAATGAATATCTCTAGATACGCTTAGATTTTTCCGACTAGATCTAAGCTCGGTGTTAAGGTTGCTTGACCCTGTTCCCATGCGGCTGGACATACTTCTCCGTCGTTGTTGGCAACATACTGAGCGGCTTTTACTTTGCGAAGCATATCTTTGGCGCTGCGTCCTATGCCTAAGTCATGAATTTCAGCTACTTTTACAATACCGTCTGGGTTAGCTAAGAAAGTACCACGAAGAGCACGACCTTCTTCTTCAATTAATACGTCAAAAGCACGAGACAAGACAAATACGTTGTCTGACAACAGTGGATATTTTACTTTGCTAATGGCATCAGAGGTGTCATGCCAAGCTTTGTGTACAAAATGCGAATCAGTAGATACGCCATATACCTCGACACCAAGTTCATTTAATTCGCTGTGAATTTTGGCCATATCTTCTAGCTCAGTAGGGCATACAAAGGTAAAATCTGCTGGGTAAAACAAGAAAATTGACCACTTGCCTTTAACGTCCTCGCTTGTGATAGTCTTGAATTCGCCATCGTGAAAAGCGTCTACAGAAAAATCGGGGATCATTTGGTTAATTATTGACATTACTAGTTTCCTTTTTGGTTAAAATTAACAACATATGAGTAAATATATAAAGCGGTAATAAATGTGCATTGCGTTGTGTTTGAATCAACCTGCAGTTTGCTAAAACGCTTTTTCATATGTCTTTACGTTGAGCGTGAATATACAGATGTTTTTGTACGTAATAAAATGAAAAGAAACGATGCGCTTAATCTAAAAAAACGATTAACGCCTTCATTAAATTATGCTACCAGTATGTGTCGGCATCCATAGCCACTTCACGAGTCTGCTCCATCACCTTCACTACACTGTTAACTTTATCGTTAATCCAAGATGAAAAGTCTGCTTTGTCTTCTGTATCAAGATCGCTAAGTGCATCTTGGAGAAGATTAAGACACTTAAGCTCTCTTACGCCTGTGGCTAAATCAAGCCAAGGGGCTCTAAAATGACCACGACTATCCATGAATAGATCAGCCAGTAAAAAGCCCTTGAGAAGCGAATGTCGAAGCAGCGCATCGAGCGCTAAATACTGCTTACTGTCTATACTTGTATCTTTTGGGAGCGACTGCTGCACCGTTTGCCACGACTGTGACAGCCAGCCCTTAGCGTGCTTTTTCACGTTAACATCATGATGGCCTGAGTTTTGCGCCCGCCATGGCTTGTCGAGCAGTACACGCGAAGCAGCGAGCTGGACACCGGTGCTAAGCACCGACATATTTAATTCATTTGGTTTGTGGGCATTAAGTAAACCTTCTCGACGTCCCATTAAATAGTTCATAAGATTTTGATTGCGCGGAATTTTGCGACTAAACGGCCCTTTTTTGGACCGCAGTTGGTGAATACTTTCTAGTTGCTCCTGCCAAGCCCAAGCTTGTGCAAGCGTTAACAGCTGTTTATGTAGATCAAGTAACTCTTTACACTGCAGTATAGGCAAGTATAGCGCGATCCCTTGCAGCAACAACTGTACGCTTTCATAAATTTCACGCAGCGCTTTTCGGTTGCGGCTTTGTGAGTATATCTGCTGATGATGCTGCCAGTGATTCAGCGCAAGTTCTACTGTTTTACAAAAGGCCCGCTCGCAGCTGTCATTCATATCCAATGGTAAAAACAACGGTAAGGATGTAATTTCAGGAATGCGCCCATGCAGCAGTTGATAGCCCCGAGCTGCTTTGGTAACGTTGCTGAGCCTGCATGGTACATGCTTAATAAGCTGCTGGGCTATATCGAATAATGCCGTAGGATCCCCTCTCACCAACTCAAGTTCTATTTCACAAATAGGCAAGCTGTCTTTACCTTTTTTCACTTCGCCCAAGTCAAACACTAGCTCAAGGCTGTATTTATCCGTACTTATATCAAATGTGGTGCGTTCAAAGTGAGTTGAAAAAAGCCCTTGAAGCTTGTCGTTCACGGCTTTAATATCAATGTCTTGGGTCCAAATTTGGGGATCAAACTTGCTCAGATCTGGGATCGCAGAGTCTAAGTCAACGTTATATTCTGGGCGCTGATGCAAACCGCCTTCTGCCGTACCTTTCGTTTTTATAGTTTGTTCATACTGTTGATTGCGCGAGCGCACTCTGCAGCCCATTTTTCTTTTGCCAAAAAACTCATCTGGGGTATCATAGTATTCATTGTATAAATGCGCGTGGCTTTGTTCTATTTGAATATTTTGTTTGCGTAAGGTGGGGAGCACTTTAGCTTCAAAAAGCGATAGGGCGTTTTGATTTGATATAAGTTTAAGTTCTATTTCCATAAAATATACTACAGGCTTGCGCATAAGCGACTATAATCAGTATATAAAATCATAGCACATTCATTAGCTTGTTATTAACATTACCTGAGCTTACTCTTTTTAAATATTACACCATTGGAATAAATACGCATCTATGCAAAAGCCTGCCTATCTTGCAATTTTAGTTTGTCTTACTTTACTATATAGCGTAAGTGGCGAAAGCCAAGCGCAAACAGACGCCGTTAGCAATGAAGCCGAAAAGCGAAACCAACCCAGCGACCAAAATGGCGACTTTAGATGGGTTTCTGACAAGCTATTTACCTATTTGCGCGCAGGTCCAGGCACCAACTACCGCTTACTAGGTTCAATTACCGCTGGTACTAAAGTGCAACTACTACAGACAAACAGCGAAGACGGTTTTGCTGAAATTATTGATGATAGACAGCGTACCGGCTGGATAGAGCTAAAGTTTGTCAGCCCTAGTCAATCAGCCAAAGAGCAGCTTGAAGATGTTGCAGCTTCGTTAACACAACAAAACACAAAAGTGACGAACCTGCAGGCAGAGTTAAGCGCTAATGCGCTTAACCTTGAATCGCTTAATACACAAAAGAATAAGTTCAACAGACAAGTGACACGGCAGCTAGAAGAAATTGCGCGTTTAAACGAAACCATAGAAAAACGGGGGCGATCAAACAGCATTGAGTGGTTCACCCGCGGTGCAATACTCGGGGTTGTTGCCTTGCTTATTGGCTATATCCTTGGCTTATTTGGACGTAAGCGTAAGTCAAGCGGCCGACTAATATAATAAAAATGCCCGTTTAAAAAATATTAAACAGGCATTTTAAAGCTTCATTTGACCATCAAAGTTTCAAGCTACTCGTCGTCTTCCGTCATGGTCATTAGCGACGTATTACCGCCTGAGGCAGTAGTGTCTACGCTAACTGTTTTTTCAGTGAGTAAGCGACCAATCATATTGTCGTTATGCTCAGCAGTAATAACCGGTAGTATTGCACCATCTCTTAAGGCCATCTTTTGCACAAAACGAGAGGTTCTAGACGTACTGCTATCTACTACCATGCCCGCAATATCTTTGTGTTCAAGTAAGGCTTCAAGGTGCTTCAAACGTGCCACTTGGAATACGCCTTTTGGCGCCCCCGTGCTCTCAAATTTATCTTTATACGTAAGCGCTTCTTCATAAAACAAGTCAGACACTACCGCAACCACCACATTTCCGGTAGCAAGTGCGGTTACAATAGACAGGGTCCAATACTCAAAGGCCACTTCTTTGTCGGCGAAGGTGACCAAAATACCTCTTGGCTCTAAATGTAGAGTGTTGCTTTCACCCGTTGGCCCAGGCAGCACCTGTGGCTTCTTCAAGCGCTTTTCAACAGACAGTAGCTGGGAACGGGCGCTTGCTAAGGTAGAGTTTAAATCTTCCGCAAGCTCCTCAACAATGTCGACCGTTGCAATTTTGGCCAACAGTTGGCGAACCGCCGACAATCTTGACGTTAAGGTGCTTAATCGCCATTCTTGCACTACTTTATTAGCTCGCGTCATCATGTCAGCTACTTCGCTATGCGACTTTTCATCGCTCATTAAGGCCGGATCATGGGTAAAGCCGTCAGCAAACTCTTCACCAACGCCGACTAAATTAGGCGTAACTTTTTCCATCATTAAGCGCGGCAAGTAGTTCGGTCCGCCTGCCTTAGGGCCGGTGCCGGACAGGCCGCGTCCGCCAAAGGGTTGTACGCCAACTATTGCTCCAATCATGTTGCGGTTGATATACACATTACCCGCACCTGACAGTTGCGCTAACTCGTAGGCCCGCTCTTCAATGCGCGTGTGAATTCCCATTGTTAAGCCATAGCCAGTGGCATTTATTTGGTCCATGACTTTCAGTAAGTCACCGCCTTTATAACGCACAATATGTATGCAAGGTCCAAATACTTCTTTTGTTAATACGCTCAAATCACTAATTTCAAATAAATGCGGTGCAAAGAAAGTACCGTCTAAACTCGCGTCTAATTCGCATTTATATAAAAGCTTGCCTTTTTGCTGCATAAAAACTTCGTGCTCGGTAAGCGCTTTTAAAGCTTTTTCATCAATAACAGGACCAAGATCAGTCGACAACCACTGTGGGTCGCCTATACTGAGCTCTTTCATCGCCCCAATAATCATTTCAATAATGTCATCGGCAACTACGTCCTGTAAAAATAAAACACGCAGAGCCGAGCAGCGCTGGCCAGCGCTTCTAAAGCCCGACGTCACCACATCATCTACCACCTGCTCTGGCAGCGCTGTAGAGTCAACTATCATGCAGTTTTGCCCGCCAGTTTCAGCAATAAGCGGCACTTGCGTAGAAGCACGTTGGGCCAAGGTGCGTGATATTAACGTGCCTGTTTGGGTGGAGCCTGTGAATATTACACCTGCAATACGTTCGTCAGGCAGTAAGGTGTTGCCAACCTGCGGACCGGTAGAAATGACCATTTGCAGCGCCTCTTTTGGCAAGCCAACGGCATACATTAACTCAGCCGCACGCATAGCGATTAAGCTAGTTTGTTCTGCTGGTTTAGCCACGACGGTGTTGCCAGTTGCCAACGCCGCCACTACCTGGCCTAAAAAGATTGCCAAGGGGAAGTTCCAAGGGCTTATACATAAAATAACGCCGCGTGGTGTGAGCCTATTATCAGGGTCTATTTTTTGTGCTTCAACGGCATAGTAGCGCGCAAAATCGACCGCTTCGCGTACTTCATCCACGCTGTCTTCGGTAATTTTACCGGCTTCTTTTATGCATAAACCAATCAGCTCGTCCATGTGGCGCTCTAAAATATCAGCCACACGCATGAGTATCTCACAGCGATGGGTGACTGGCGTGTTCGACCAACTGGCAAAAGCATCATGCGCAATAGCAAGTTTGGCTAGCATTTGCTCAGGGCTATCAAAATGGTGGTGGCCCACAATTTCAGACAACTTAGCGGGGTTGCGCACAATATAGTCTGCGCTATCGCTTATTTGAAGACTGCTGGTATGTAAATCAAACCATTTAGCGATGTTAGCTGACATATCCGTTAACTTATTAATGTCGTAAACATCGAAACCTTTAGAGTTTAAGCGGCTATCGCCATACAGGTTAATCGGCATTGTTATTTGAGTGTTGACTCTTTTAGCCAGTCTTTGGGTAAATTCTACGGGGTCACTTAATAATTCTTCAACTGCTTTCTTTTCGTCCACTATGGCATTAACAAACGAAGAGTTCGCCCCGTTTTCAAGTAATCTTCTGACCAAATAGGCGAGTAAGTCTTCGTGCTGACCCACTGGTGCATAAACACGGCATTGAATCCCTTCTTCCTTTACGATTTGGTCATATAATGTGTCGCCCATACCGTGCAAGCATTGAAACTCAAAACCTTCTTTGTCGTCTCCAGCAAGTTCAATAATGACCGAGGCGGTATAGGCATTATGTGTTGCAAACTGCGGATAAATAGAGTCGCGGTAAGCAAGTAAGCGGTTGGCACATGCATGATAAGACACGTCGGTGGATGCTTTTCGGGTAAACACTGGAAAATCTTCATATCCGCCTTGCTGGGTGTGTTTAATTTCGGTATCCCAATAAGCACCTTTTACTAGGCGCACCATCATCTTTTTATTGACTCGGGTGGTAATCTCACGTATCCACTCAATCACAAAAATAGCGCGTTTTTGGTATGACTGAACCGCCAAGCCAAAGCCCTGCCAGTCGTCAAGGTCGGGATCACTAAACACTTTTTCAATAATATCTAATGATATTTCCAAACGCTCCGACTCTTCCGCGTCGACCGTTAAGCCGATGTTATGTTTTTTAGCCTGTAGGCACAGCTTCTTTAAGCGATCGCAAATTTCCGGCACTACCTTTTCGTACTTCACATAATCGTAGCGCGGATGAATGGCTGAAAGTTTCACCGAAATACCAGGACTACGACGAGGACCTTTGCCTGCACCTGCTTTTCCGATGACTTCTATGGCATCACTGTAGGCCTTGAAATAGCGGTCTGCGTCGGCAAAAGTCCGAGCGCCTTCGCCTAACATGTCGTAAGAATATACATAGCCCGCTTTTTCTTTGTCTTGTGCGCGCTTTACAGCGTCTTCTATGGTTTCACCCATCACAAACTGCTTGCCCATTACTTTCATAGCAATGTTCATAGCACGGCGAATTACAGGCTCGCCCATACGGCCTAGCGTTTTCTTTAACAAGCCAAACTGCGCTTTTTTACGCACGTTGGTATAGTTCACCATGTTTCCGGTAAACATGAGTCCCCACGCAGCTGCATTGACGAACATCGAGTCGCTGTTGCCTAAGTGACTCGACCACTGACCGTTAGCTAACTTGTCTCTTATAAGTTGGTCTTGCGTGTGCTTGTCTGGCACGCGCAACAAAGCTTCAGCCAAACACATTAGCACGACGCCTTCTTCTGAAGATAGTGAATACTCTTGAAGCAGCGCATCTACCCCGCCGTGACCTTCTTGTTCTTTACGGATCCGCAATACCAAGGTACGAGCACGCTCCCATGCACGACTTCTTGCCCTCATACTTACCTCAGCTTCTGGTAAAATATGCTCCACAACCTGAGCTTCATTAATCCGATAAAAGTCTCGGATTTTTTGCCTAGTAGTCGAATGGGTCGCAAGACTTGTGTTTATGAGCATGTAGCACCTCTAAATAATGGTAAAAGTCGTATTTAAAACAATGTGAACGTGTTAAATTTCGCCGTACAATAATCGTTATCAATGTAATAAGCTACCTAAGTCGAATATTTTTTACAAGTAGCTAACTAGTCTCTGTCAACTTACGGAAACTGTATACATCGCATGCTATTATTATGGCGTATAGAAGCGTCAAAATAAGTGTTTTTTGTTTACACGGCACAGGCACTTATCTTTGGTTTAAGCAGAGGCATATATGAAAAAAAAATGGATTGCGCTGTTGTTAATTGTCATGCTTAGCGCATTGCAATACAGGCTCTGGTTTGGCAAAAACAGTGTCTATGACTTTCAATTTAAGCAAGACCAAATTACCACGATAAGCGAACAAAATGCGAATTTACGGCAGCGTAATCAACTCCTTAGAGCCGACATAGAAGATTTACAATTGGGCTTAGAATCCATGGAAGAGCGCGCGCGTAACGAATTAGGCCTGATTAAAGAAGGCGAAACTTTCTACCGTATATTGCCCAAAGAGTGACTGCCTTGCCATCTACCTCTATATTCCCTGTGATTATCCCCGCGGCAGGAATTGGCAGCAGAGTGGCTGCCGCTACTGCAAAGCAATATGTCAGCATTGGCGGAAAAACAATATTAGAGCACACCGTGCAGATCTTTTTATCACATAATCAAATTGGTAAAATTATTGTAATGTTGCACCCTGAAGATTACACTTTCACCACTTTATCAATTGCTAATCACCCACAGGTTATGGCGGTTATTGGTGGCTGTGAGCGCGTAGACTCTGTGCTACAAGGCTTACGCTGTATTGTTAACTTCCAAGACCCAACACAATTTGTGTTAGTTCATGACGCTGCAAGACCTTGCGTCAACGCGCAAGACATAACACGACTTATTGAAAGGTGCACGGCTATTGCACCAAGCGATAATGTCTGTGGCGCAATACTGGCGTGTCCCGTTACCGATACTATTAAAAAAGCCGCTTCTACAAAAATATCTTCAGGACATTCACAACACTTTTCTATAATAGATAATACGATAGAGCGTTCTTTGCTGTGGCATGCACAAACGCCGCAGATGTTTCGCATGAATGAATTGATACACGCAATTGAAACAGGTTTAGCTAAGGGCACAAAGCTAAGCGATGAAGCCTCTGCTATGGAAAATTGTGGAAAAAGCGTGTTATTAGTAGAGGGGCCTTCTAGCAATATAAAAATTACGAAACCCAGCGATATAGCACTTGCTACATTTTACTTAAGCGCCATTAACAAGAGCAATAAATAATACGCGCTTTATATATGAACGTTAAAACAACGGTTATGCCATACAGGACAAGCAACAATGATACGAGTAGGACACGGTTACGATGTACATAAATTTGGCGGTGAAGGCCCCATCACTTTATGCGGTGAAAAAATTGACCATACCCACGGCCTTATTGCGCACTCCGACGGTGACGTGGCAATACATGCTTTGTGTGATGCACTATTAGGTGCTCTAGCCCTTGGTGACATAGGTAAGCATTTTCCTGACACCAGCGCTGACTTTAAAGATGCTGACTCAATGCACCTACTGACGCATGTATACGGCCTGATTAATGACAAAGGTTATACGCTGGGAAACGCAGATATTACCATCGCCGCGCAGGTGCCTAAACTTGCCCCTTATATACTTAATATGCGCAGCAACATAGCCAAACAGCTAAAGATAAGCGTTGATAACATAAGTGTAAAGGCAACCACCACCGAAAAACTTGGTTTTGTGGGGCGTGAAGAAGGTATTGAAGCACACGCAATGGTCTTGGTTTGCGCATGCTGAATTTACAGGTAGACCCTTGGACACACTTACACGGTGGTGCGCTTTTTAACGCCACTATAAAAACGCAACTAAGCGACTTCAAAGTCTTTGAAACATTAAGCTTTGAGCCCAATAGCAGCGGTGAGCATACACTTATTCACATTGAAAAAACCGGCTTAAATACTGCGTTTGTGGCCGAAGCGCTGGCTAAATTTGGCAAATTACCCTTACGTAATGTTAGCTACGCTGGTCGCAAAGATAAATACGCCATCACCTCACAGTGGTTTGGCATTTATCATGGCGGCAAAGCTAAAACCGATTGGTTAACATTTGAAATGCCCGGCGTTCGCATTATCGAGACGGTGCAAAATGAACGAAAGCTGCGCACCGGCGCAATAAAATCTAATAAATTTGAGATTGTAATGCGCGATATTGACACGCTAGACCAAGCTGCCCTGTTGAGCCGAATAGAGGCCATAAAGGTGCGCGGCGTGCCAAACTACTATGGCAACCAGCGTTTCGGCGAGCTTATTAAATCCGATGGCAGCGTGATACTGGGCGGCAATTTACAACTGGCAGAAAAACTAGTAAACGGTGAAGAAATCCGTAACCGTAATAAACGATCAATGGCAATTTCAGCCCTTAGAAGTTGGCTTTTTAATCACTTTGTCAGCAATCGCATCAGCCAACTTGCCTACCAGGCATTGCTTGACGGTGATGCCTTGTCGTTAAGCGGCAGCAATAGTTTTTTTATTCACGCGCAAAATGATGAAGCACTCCTAGCGGCAACGACCGACAGACTTAAACGAGGCGATGTGTTAGTTACCGCGCCTTTATGGGGAGAAGGTGAACTAGATAGTCAAGGCCAAGCAAGAACCTTTGAACAATCAGCAGCAGATGAGTATTCACAGGTTTGTGATACTTTGGTGCGCTTGCAATTATCTCAACAAAGACGACCGGTATTGCTCTTTGTTGAAGATTTTTCGGTACAAATAAGCGATAATTCAGCCGTACTTTCATTTAGCCTGCCGTCGGGTTGTTTCGCCACCTCGGTACTGCGAGAAATAGCGAACGTTAAAGTAGGTTCGCATGCGCACGTTATAACATCTTAATATAGCTGGAAGCATCAGTATGACATCACGTAAAGGCTTACAGTTGGCCGGGGTATTAAAGCAAGAGGGCATTACCAATGAAGCGGTGATGGCAACTATCGCTAGCGTTCCCAGAGAAATATTTTTACCGGCAGCGCTGGCGCACAAGGCGTATGAAAACATCGCCCTACCGATAGGGCAAGGACAAACCATTTCCCAACCTTATATTGTCGCCAAAATGACAGAGCTGCTCTTAAGCGGTATTGGGCCTGCGGCAAAAGTATTAGAAGTGGGCACAGGTTCAGGCTATCAGACCTCGATTTTAGCCAAAATATTTGCGCAAGTATGCAGTGTCGAGCGTATTAAAGCGCTACAGTTTCAAGCAAAGCGCCGTTTAAACCAGCTTGATTTACATAACGTAAAATTGAAACACGGTGATGGTTGGCAAGGCTGGGCGAGTAAATCTCCCTTTGATGGCATTATAGTCACCGCGGCAGCCGCCAATATACCTGAGCAGCTTATAAATCAATTGGCCGACGGCGGTCGCTTAATTATCCCCGTAGGCGGCAAGCAGCAGCAGTTGCTTTGTATTGACAAGCAAAACGGAAATTTGTCCAACACCGTCATTGAAGTCGTCAATTTTGTGCCTCTCGTTGCAGGGGATATAATATGAAATTGTTAACCGCTTACACGATATTTGACTAACATGAGTATAACCGTATTTAATAAGCTTGCGCTAATTCGCCTGTTAAGAAAAACACGCCGCCACACCACAATGTTGGCATTACCACTATCGTTAGCATTATTCATGAGCGCCTGCTCCAACAATTTTGTACCCGCGCCTGTGGTGCATTTGTCGACCAAAACTGCCACTGTGGAAAACGTAACCCAAATCACTGGTGACACCTACATAGTAGAGCCAGGAGACACCCTATTTGCTATCGCTTTTTACAGTGGAAACGACTACCGAGAACTAGCTAGGCTAAATAACATATCGCCCCCTTACACAATTAAATTAGGCCAGAAGCTGCGTTTAAACCCTGTAAAGACTAAGCAAGTTACGGCGAAAACCAGTGAAGCGCGAAGCACTGAAAACAATGTAAGCATGAACAAAGTTAAGCAAACAAAACAGCAGCAATCTACTGCAAAAAAGCCGGCGCCGACAAGTGAAAATCAAGTCAGCAATCATGTAGCTTTAAATACCACTAACAATCAATTGGCCTGGGCATGGCCTGCTAGTGGAAATCGCACTATCGCGACGGTTGGGAGCGACGGCAGTAATCGTGGATTAGATATTAAAGGTATGCTAGGCGCACAGGTACTAGCTGCGGCTGATGGAAAAGTTGTTTATGCTGGCAATGCTTTAAAGGGCTACGGAAATTTAATTATCATAAAGCATAACAACGATTATTTGAGTGCATATGCACATAACAACACCATCTTGGTGAGCGAGCAAACATTTGTTAAGCAAGGACAGAAAATCGCCACTATGGGCAGTTCAGGTGCAAGTGAGACAATGCTGCACTTTGAAATTAGGAAAAAAGGAAAGTCAGTTGACCCTTTTCGCTATCTGCCCGGGCAATAGCATTGCTTTATTATTGCTAGATGTGCTTTATTTTGAGCGTAAAAGGGTAATAAACTCATACTCATGCGCATTCTTTTCATCAGGCTGATGAGTTTCACGCTCGAGCACTTTCCATGAAGCCATTTTTTCGTAATCAGGAAATTGAGTATCTCCTTCAATGTCTATATTAATGAAGGTTAAGAATAGCTGTTGGGCTTTTTGCAAAAAAGCTTCATATATCGCGCCACCGCCAATGATCATTACCTCGTCCGCTTCTATTGAAGCAATCCTTAGCGCAGAATCACAGTCATGCACGACAATAGCATCGCTTAAAGTATAAGCTTGGTTGCGCGTAACCACAATGTTTTTGCGACCAGGCAGGGCTTTGCCAATGGATTCATACGTTTTACGTCCCATAACCACAGGCTTCCCTAGGGTTACTGATTTAAAGTGCTTTAAATCAGCAGGTAAGTGCCAAGGCATTTGATTATCTTTACCGATTACTCTGTTTTTTGCCATTGCGGCAATCATACTAATTTTTATCATAATTCAATGCTTTATTGATGCCGTTTGGCATAATTATAAAAACTGCTGTACAGCCAAATTACTAATTCTATTCGTTCACATATACAACGTTAGGATGGTCGTCATCTTCATCATCGTCATCGTCTTCGTCGTCAAAATCGTCGTTATCAATGCTTTCTTGCGCCTTGCTAGCCACTAGTGCACTGTCCCATGTAAAGCTCATTGGTTCATTATCTTGCTCATTTTCTTCTTGCGGCGGCAGGGTAAGCATAAACTGCATGATATCTTGACACAGCTCCATTGAACCATACTTGTTAATTGCTGACATTTGATAATAGTCGTCTTCCCAACCCATTTGATCCGCTATTTGCTCACAAAGGGCATCAGCTTCTTGCTCAAGCATTAGGTCTACTTTGTTAAAGACCAACCAGCGCGGCTTAGCGGCTAGCTTTGGATTATAAGTTTCAAGCTCGTTGATAATGGTCAGTGCATTTTCGACTGGGTCACTGCCGTCACTGGGCATAATATCAACCAAGTGAAGCAGTACGCGACAGCGTTCAAGATGCTTTAAAAATTGAATACCTAAGCCAGCCCCTTCAGAGGCACCTTCAATCAAACCAGGGATATCGGCAATAACAAAACTTGCCTGCGAGTCGAGCCTGACGACGCCCAGATTAGGCACAAGAGTGGTAAAAGGGTAATCAGCAACTTTTGGCTTAGCCGCTGATACAGAGCGTATAAAAGTAGATTTACCAGCATTTGGCAAACCTAATAGGCCTACGTCAGCTAGCAACAACAACTCTAGGGTTAAATGGCGAATTTCACCCTTAGTACCGTCTGACTTTTGACGAGGCGCTCGGTTAGTGCTACTTTTAAAACGTGCATTGCCTAAACCATGAAAGCCTCCTTGGGCTACTTTCATCGTTTGCCCGTGCACGGTTAAGTCGCCTAGCACTTCACCCGTTTCTTTGTCGGTTGCGCGCGAGCCTACCGGTACTTTTAAATAGAGGTCTTCGCCTTTACGCCCTGTGCAGTCGCTGCCTTGACCGTTTTTACCGCGCTCAGCGCGGTGGAAACGTTCAAATTGGAAATCGATGAGCGTATTTAAGTTCTCATCGGCTTCAAGATAAACACAGCCGCCGTCACCACCATCGCCGCCGTCAGGACCGCCATTGGGTATGTATTTTTCGCGTCTAAATCCAACTACGCCGTTACCGCCGTCTCCAGCTTCTACGCGTATTTCTGCTTCATCTACAAATTTCATTTACTTGGCTTAATCCTGTATGACTGTGTATAAATCACTGACCTTGTGTGGAGAGTATATCAGCTTTATTAATGTTCGATAACTAGGCGCTTCAACTTCATATTACGAGGTGAAAAACGTAAGTTGCGTTAACTACTATGAGTGTGGTGAAAACCAAACCATTAAAGCAAAAAAAACCCCGCAGCTGCGAGGTTTTTGTATTAATTACCAACCGTATTATGCAGCAACTATGCTTATAAATTTCCGGTTTTTAGGGCCTTTCACTTCAAACAGAACTTTACCGTCAGTAAGAGCGAAGAGGGTGTGGTCACGACCAATACCCATGTTTTCCCCAGGGTGGAACTTAGTCCCACGCTGACGCATAATTATGTTACCAGCTAACACGTCTTGACCACCAAAGCGCTTAACACCTAAGCGCTTACTGATTGAGTCGCGACCGTTTTTGGTACTACCACCGGCTTTTTTATGTGCCATGAGTTCGTCTCCTAATACTTGCTAATGAGCGATTAACGATAGTCATACTACAATGCTACCGTTAATAATTCTATAAAATAGTTACGCGCTTATCGCTGTAATTTTCACTTCCGTGAACCACTGGCGATGTCCTGTTTGAGTCCTAGAATTCTTTCTACGACGAAACTTAACAATTTTAATCTTGTCGCCACGACCATGGGTAACGACTTCAGCGGTGACTTTACCGCCGACTACTTTAGGTGTGCCAATTTTAATATCGTCACCGTTACTGACCATCAAGACTTCATCAAACTCTACGGTTTCACCCGGAGCAACTTCGATTTTTTCTAGACGAACGGTTTGACCTTCGGCCACACGGTGTTGTTTACCACCACTTTGGAAAACCGCGTACATATATTTCTCCGCACTGCGCATTCATGCGCTTAATTCAAAAAACAGGGCGCGAATTATAGGTAAAGTTTCGTTTCGTTACAAGCAGAAATTGCACTTAATTCACACAATATCGGTCTTGTTATCAATTTACACTCAAGCAAGGCTTATTTTTCATCTAAAACATCGACATAACTAGAGATACATGGCGTTTAATGTAAAATAGCGGTAATCCAATAAATAATATAAAGAGTGGCATGGATCTTACCAGCATAAAAACCTTGAGCGAATCTGACATGAACGCGGTTAATAAACTCATACAGCAGCAAGTGGCTTCAGATGTCGTATTGATTAATCAGCTTGGGTTTTATATCGTCAACAGTGGCGGTAAACGCATTCGTCCGCTCATCACGATACTTGCCGCGCGCGCACTTGGTATAAACAACAACAATCATCATACTTTAGCGGCTATTATTGAATTCATTCACACCGCGACCCTACTGCACGACGACGTGGTGGACGAATCTACCATGCGTCGAGGACGCGAAACAGCAAATGCTGTGTTTGGTAATCAAGCCTCGGTCTTAGTAGGTGATTTTTTATATTCACGCGCGTTTCAAATGATGGTCGCCTTAAAGCGAATGCCCGTAATGGAAATACTGTCAGACGCTACCAACCGAATAGCCCAAGGTGAAGTCATGCAGTTAATGAACTGCAATGATCCCAATACCACCGAAAAAAGCTATTTAGACGTGATTTATAGTAAAACTGCGCGCTTATTTGAAGCGGCGACTCAGTTAGCGGCAGTGCTAACAGACCAACCTGAAATAATAGAAAAAGCAATGCAAGACTATGGCAAACATTTAGGCACCGCGTTTCAACTGGTAGACGACGTACTTGACTACGTCGCTAATGAGCAAGACATGGGTAAAAAAGCGGGAGATGACCTAGCGGAAGGTAAACCTACGTTGCCGCTACTTCATGCGATGTGGAACGCATCTCCTAGCGACGCTGTACTTATTCGAAGTGCAATTGAAAATGCTGACGGTATGGATAATTTTGATATTATTTTGGGGCTTATGCACCAGTCTGGTTCAATTAAATACACCCAAGATTTAGCGCTAGAAGAAGCAAGCAAAGCAAAAGAGGCCTTGTCGGTTATACCTGAGTCGCAATACAAAAGTGCTTTACTCGGGCTAGCCGACCTTTCCGTAAATAGAATCAGCTAAAACCTTATATATTTACGCATTTACCGCATGACTTAGCCTAAGCCAGCCTCTCGCGTCATGTTCTCGTTGCGCAGTTGGTGCACAATAACGTTATCCTCAATTCTCACACCACCAAAAGGTCGCATGTGGTCAATCACATTCCAATTAACATATTTTGAATGTTCGCTGCCTTTTAAATTAGCTAATAATGACTCAATGAAATATACGCCTGGCTCGATAGTGAAGACATGTCTGGCTTCTATTATGCGAGTGCATCTCAAAAATGGGTGCTGCTGTGGTGGTGGGTTTTGCGTAGCTCTATCATCGCTTGCATGCCCTAAAACATCGTGTACCTGCAAGCCTAAATGGTGCCCCACGCCATGCGGGAAAAACGTGCTCACAATACCTAAATCTACAGCATCTTGGGGTGGCATATTAAGCACCCCAAAGTTAGTCAGAATGTGTGCCACGCCTAAATATGCGGCCTTATGAATATCGACATAGCCGACGCCTGGTTTCATTTTATCAACCAAGGATAGATTAAGTGCACTCACCGCTTTTATTAAGTCAGCAAATTCATGCCCAGCCTTTGTGGTGTAGGTACGAGTAATGTCTGCGGCATAACCTTGAAAGCTGGCGCCTGCGTCAATTAAAAAAGATAAATTTTGTGCCGGCTTACTATTTTCAAGTGCGGTGTAATGCAGTATTGAACTATGCTCGTTTAGCGCCACAATATTGCCGTAAGGCACTTCATTGTCACCCTGTTTAGCGGCCAGCAAGTAAGCTTGGTTAATTTCAAATTCACTACTGTGCTCCATAAATGCTTTAGCTGCCGATTTATGAGCACCTACTGCGATACGGTTTGCTTGGCGCATACACGTAAGCTCATAATCAGTTTTATAGGCTCTATGGTAGTGCAAGTAGTGCATTACTCTATCGGGATTGACTACGTCAAAGCCCAAGGCTTTTGCCACTTCAATATACTCGCCAATGTAGGCATAACGAGACTTGTCGTAGGGCAGATGTTTTTCGACGGTATTGGCCTGCTTTAAGTAAACAATGTCAAAGTATTCGACCCAGAAGTCAGTGGGCGTTTGCGGGACTTTATGCCAAAAATCTACTGGCTGGTAAAACACCAGCTTGGGTTTGTCTACGCCATTAACAATTAACCAACAGTTTGGGTTGTCGATTATTGGCAACCAAGCTTTAAATTGGGGGTTTACCCTAAATGGATAAATGGTATCGTCTAAAAAGTGCTTTTTGCCTTGACCAGAATGAATCACCAATCCGTCAATGCTTTCGCGCGCTAGCGCTTCTTGTGTGCGTGTTTGTAATGTGTCGATATGTTGGGCGTACATCGTCGCCATTGCGTCGTTTGACATACTTTATTTATACCTTCTACTATCGCTTCTGTTATCGTTTCATGCTGTCACAACGCAAGCATGCGTGCGAAATGATAAAGCGCTAAGCCATGTAAGTTTGTATCGACAACTAAAGCGAGACAGGGATTGGCGTAGCAATAAATCTTTCAAAAACAGAGGCCTTTGCCAGCGCCATTTCACCAGGCAACACCACTTCATTATGCAACTGTGCATAATAAATTTGTTTGTAGGCGGTTACGGCTTTCACGTAATTGCGCGTTTCACGAAAAGGGATCAGTTCTACCCAAATATCGGAGGCAAGTGCCTCGACTTGTGGCAGCCATTTTTGCACGTTTCGCCACCCTGCATTGTAGGAAGCAGACACCAAAATTTGATTGTTATCTAACTTGTCCATGAGATAACGTAAATACTTATTGCCAAGCCTAACGTTTGTTTCTGCGTCTAGCAATCTTTTTGAACTGATATACCTTTTCTCTAAATATTTGGCGGTACTGGGCAATAACTGCATCAACCCTCTGGCATTGGCAGGCGACACAGCATCGGGCATAAAGGAGCTTTCTCGGCGAGCAATGGCGAATGCCCATTCAGGATCTATGTCCTTTTTGTTCGCTTCGCGCACCATAATATCGGCAAATGCGATGGGGAAACGCCGAGTCACATCGTTCAAATAACCGTGCCGTGAAAATGTAAAAATGGCTTGGTCGGGCCAATCCCAAGCGCTTGATATTACAGCTGTTGCCAGCTTCTCATCTTCATCCAATTGGCCTTGGGTATGACGCCACTCTAAACGAGCTTCGTGCTGGCGACCTAACTTACGTAACTCATATGCTCGCTGACTTGACGCCAACGACTTTACTTTGAAGACAAGTTCATCGGGTACCACCACAGGCAAATTCTCAAGCTGGTAAGGCAGGCCTACTCGTGCACTGGCTAGAAAGCCATAGTAATGCCGATGAGTGGCTACCTGTTTATACAGTATATTGGCTTCATCTTGCCTGCCAAGCTGCTCGTACGCCCGCGCAAGCCAGTAGCTGTATTTTTTTGCGGCTACTTTTTGTGGGGCAGCGTTTTCAATCAAGAGTACAACCCGCGCCCAGTCTTGCTGACGTAATAGATACGCAAGATGCCACCGCATTACTTCTGGATCATCTGCTCCAGCTGCGGCTTTTAACAAATACTCTTCGGATGCCTCATGGTCGTCAATCGCTAGCTTTATACCAAAACGAGAGTATATATGGGCCCGCTGTGCTTGTGTAAAAACCATGCTTGTCTCAGCTTTTTGCATAATCTGCACAGCTAAGTTACGGTCGCGCCATACCAGACGAGTCAAGCCATAGCTCATAATGTCAGCTTCAATTAGCGGATACTGGCCTATAAACGCTTTACTATTTTTGACATAAGCAGGATTTCGCCGAGTATTTTGCCATAGATCGGCTAAGTACTGCTTTTCTTTGGGCAGCAAAGTGCGCAGGTAAGGAATGAGAGTGTGTTGTCCGCCGTCGGCCGCTTTTTGAATGCGCAGCAGCACGAGGTCTTCACTTAACTGATTTGCCGCAATCCACTTTTTAAAAATGCCGTCGCATTGCTTAGGCTGCGATTCGGCAACGGTCCATAGCTCAGCAATTTGTGAGTAAAGCCTGGTAATATCGGTTCCCAGCGCTACTGTAAAATCAAGATAAGCGCAGGCAAGCGCTGCGTCACTTGTCGCTGTGTAAAATTCCACGAAAAGTGCTGCACGCTGTCTTTGTTCTAAATATTGTAACCAATTGCGTCTTAGTTTTCGTGCCAAGGGTGTGCCCTCATATTGCACTAAAAAAGCACGCACCTGTTCTTCATCAGACAACTGCAGGCGATCGCTTAGTTTACGTTCAATTAAATAAGGAATAAGTGGGTAGTCGCTCAGAGATTGCACCGTTTCCATTAACGCAAAATTGTCCATTTGCCAAACTCTCTTTTCAGCGCGCACAAATGCCGCGCGCTGTGCCTCTCTATCAGGCATGGCGAACAAATCATCAGCAGCGCTTGTCTGAGCAAAGCCAACAGCACTAAAAACACACAAAATAAAAAATGAGCTCAACATCAATATGGACCTGTTTATCATAAAAGTCGGCTGCCCTTTTTCAACCAGCAAAGACGACCCACACGAATTATATGCGATATTGAGGACAAATTTTGCCCTAGCGAAAAGATTGATGGATGTTCTCCTGAATGTTTTTACAAATGTTGTTATGGTTACCCTCGTCACCACTGAACAAAATATTTTAGAAACAATATATGCGCTAGTAAGAATGGCAATGTGAAAGAAAAGTAAGACCTATCAAAGGTTAATTGTGTATTATCTGCTGCCGTATTATTTATACAATAAGTAATCGCAATAGTTCTGTGCAGCGAAAGAAAAAGTCTGTAAGCAACAGCATTGAACATGCCAAACATCCATTCTTTTCATTTTTGGAACCTATTTAGCGTTAACGAATATGGATCTACGGTATCACGCTAAATGATAGTCATAAGGACTTTATGCTGTAAGCTATTGCTGATCATTAGTGGTTTTATTTTGTAACAATCTATACATTCACTTAAAGGAGATAACCATGGTTTACGAAGGCAAAAGTCTTAGCGTAACAATGACTGATGGCGGTATTGCCGAGTTAGTTTTCGATGCCCCAGGCTCGGTTAATAAATTTGACCAACAAACAATATCTGAGCTTGACCAAGCAAACGCCGCCATTAAAGACAATAGCAGTATTAAGGGTGTCTTAGTTCGCTCGGCAAAATCAAGTTTCATCGTAGGCGCAGATATTACCGAATTTACTGATTTATTCAGTCTGCCTGAGCCTGAAGTTCTGGCTTGGGTGGCTAAAACATCGCAGGTATTTGACCACTTTGAAGATTTACCCGTGCCTACTATATGCGCAATTAATGGGTTTGCACTGGGCGGTGGCTTTGAAATGAGCTTGGCCTGCGACCTGCGTTTAGCGGATGAAACAGCGCAAGTGGGCTTTCCGGAAGTGAGTTTAGGCTTAATGCCAGGCTTTGGCGGTACTGTACGCTTACCTAGAGTCATAGGCGCTGACAATGCACTGCAGTGGATGACAACAGGCAAGCCTAGAAAGGGCCAGCAAGCGTTAGCAGAAGGCGCTATTCAGGGCGTAGTTGCAGCGCAGCAGTTACATGAAGGTGCCCGCACCATGCTGCTTAGCGCTATCAACGGCAAACTAGATTGGCAGGGGCGTCGTGAACAGAAAAAAGCGCCGCTTAAACTGAATAAGAATGAAGCAACTATGAGTTTCTCAACGGCGGCTGCTATGGTTGCTGCCCAGGCTGGCAGACATTACCCAGCCCCTCATAAGGTGGTTGAAACCGTTCAAAAAGCAGCACGAAGTGGCCGCAACGAGGCTTTAAAACTTGAAAACGAAGGTTTTGTGGCATTATCCAGAACCGACGCATGTAAAGCGCAGGTAGGTATCTTTTTAGCTGATCAAGCTGTTAAAGGCAAAGGTAAAAAGCTGGCTAAAAGCGCCGCTAGAGTCATAAGGCAGCACGCTGTTTTAGGCGCAGGAATAATGGGCGGTGGTATCGCATATCAAGGTGCCATAAACGGTGTACCCACCGTTATGCGCGACATTGCGCAACCAGCGCTAGATTTAGGCTTAAACGAGGCTTCAAAAATATTAGTAAAAGGGATGGAGCGCGGTAAAGTAGACGCTAAGAAAATGGCCACTACCCTCAACAACATTACTCCTACCCTAGATTTAAAGGCCATTGCTAATGCCGACCTTGTTATTGAAGCGGTGGTTGAAAATCCAAAGGTAAAAGCGGCGGTGCTTAAAGAAGCAGAAGACACGGTCAGCGAAGATGCCATTATTTGCTCGAACACATCCACAATTTCTATCGATTTACTGGCTGAGTCTTTACGCAAGCCTGAACGCTTCTGCGGCATGCACTTTTTTAACCCCGTGCATAAAATGCCATTAGTTGAAGTTATTCGCGGCAAGGCCACTAGCGATGCAACCATCGCTGCGGTTGTGTCGGCGACCTTAAAAATGGGTAAGACGCCTATTGTGGTTAACGACTGCCCCGGCTTTTTAGTTAACCGTGTATTGTTTCCCTACTTTGCCGGTTTCAGCAAACTAGTTATTGACGGCGCCGACTTTACCGCAATTGACAAGGTAATGGAAAAAGTATTCGGATGGCCCATGGGCCCCGCATACTTATTAGATGTGGTTGGCATGGACACCGCCGAGCACGCTGCTGGCGTAATGTCTAACGGTATACCACAGCGTATGCAAAAAATTGATAATGACCCTGTGACATTGCTATATAGCAGCTCCCGATTGGGCCAAAAAAACGCCAAAGGCTTTTATAACTATGGTATCGACAAACGTGGGCGTCCAAGTAAAGTTCCCGCCGATGAAGCTTATGCCTTGTTTGCTTCGCATGGAGGGGCTAAGCGTGAGTTTGACACACAAGAGATTATTGCTCGCGTGATGATCCCCATGGCTAATGAAGCCATTCGATGTTTGGAAGAAGGCATCGTAGGCAGTGCAGCAGAAGCTGATATGGCCTTGCTATACGGCTTAGGCTTTCCTCCCTTTAGAGGCGGAATATTTCGCTATATTGAGACCATGGGCTTAGCGAACTTTGTGGCACTTGCCGATAAATACGCAAGCTTAGGCCCGATTTACCAAATTAGCGACGGTGTGCGGGAAATGGCCGCATCAAACAAGTCATATTTTGCATAGACAAGCGTCTTTGTTTAGGCAATAAGGAGAATAAAATGAAAGATGTAGTGGTAATTGATTGTATTCGTACGCCAATGGGGCGCTCTAAAGGCGGTGTTTTCAGAAATGTGCGCGCCGAGACTTTATCGGCCCATCTTATGAGTAAGCTATTAGCGCGTAACCCCAATGTCGATCCTAGTGAAATAGAAGATATTATTTGGGGCTGTGTACAGCAAACTAAAGAGCAAGGTTTTAACGTTGCGCGTAATGCGCAGTTATTAACTGATATTCCTAGAAGTACTGGTGCGGTAACGGTAAACCGTCTGTGTGGCTCTTCAATGCAGGCCCTGCACGATGCTGTTTCTGGTATTATGAGCGGACGCGGCGACGTATATATGATTGGCGGTGTGGAGCACATGGGGCACATTCCCATGGATTACAACATTGACTTTCACCCTGGTTTGTCAATCAAGACAGCTAAAGCTTCTGGCAGCATGGGCATGACCGCCGAATTGTTAGGCCGTCAAAATGGTATTAGCCGTGAAATGCAGGACGAATTTGGCGCACGATCTCACCAAAATGCGCATAAAGCGCATTTGAATGGCGGCTGGGATAACGAGATAGTACCTATTGAAGGACATGACGCTAACGGCCTACTCACGCTAGTTGAAAGTGATGAAGTGATCCGCCCTGACACCACCACGCAAACGCTTGCCGGTTTACGCCCGGCGTTTGACCCAGTTAACGGCACAGTAACGGCCGGCACATCCTCGGCTATTTCTGACGGTGCGTCAGCTATGTTGATAATGTCGGGCGAGCGCGCAAAAGCATTAGGCCTAAGGCCTCGCGCTAAAATTAGAGCCATGGCGGTGGCTGGCTGTGACCCTGCGATTATGGGTTTTGGTCCAGTACCTGCCACTCAAAAAGCGCTTAAGCGCGCCGGCATGACGATGGATGACATAGAACTGGCTGAATTTAACGAAGCTTTTGCCGCGCAGGCACTTTCCTGTATTAAGCAGCTTGGTTGGTTAGATGTATACAATGAGAAAGTAAACTTAAAAGGCGGCGCGATTGCATTAGGTCACCCTTTAGGTTGCTCGGGGTCGCGTATTTCAACCACCTTAATAAACGTACTTGAAGACAATAATAAGTCGGTTGGTTTAGCTACCATGTGCATTGGCTTAGGGCAAGGTATTGCGACCATATTCGAAAGAGTATAAAACGTAGATGTAAAAATGGCACGCAATGCGTGCCATTTCATTTAGAAACTTGGATAGTTTCTGATTTTCATAAAAACTAGATAGTTTCGACGTTTGCAGCTTGCAAGCCTTTTTGGCCTTCTTCTACTTCAAAAGATACTTTTTGACCTTCTGGAAGCGTCTTGTAACCTTCTGCAACGATTGCACGAAAATGAACGAATACATCCTTGCCGCCATTATCTTGTGTTAAAAAACCAAAACCTTTTTCAGGATTGAACCACTTAACTGTGCCTGTGACTTTAGACATGTAAACCTCTAATAAAAATAAATAAAACGCGTAAAAATTTACGCAATTGAATTTTTTGCAAGAGTCTTTCAAGAATTAATAACTTAGGAATAAACAACGTCAAACACTGGAACTGCGGTTGGAGCATGTGGTTATATGTAGCTACGAACGAACTTTCAAAACATTGACTTACTAAAAACATTTTGAGTATAGCACGTATTTCTCAACAAGCATGTTAAATTAGCTATTTTCGTGCACTTAGTGATCTATGTCAGTTAATTATCAAAAAAGGCACATTTAAGTGCCTTCTTATACCTTGCTCTGCGCAAAAGAATGCTATTAAGGTCGCAGCGCGCGATCGCCTCTGGACAAACTACATACACCGGTTCTTGCCGACTCTGTAATATCAGCGCAATGACCCATTACGTGAGCAAACGCGCTGAGCTTATCGCTAGTACCCGTTATTTCAATGGTGTAGTGCTGGGCAGTCACGTCAAGAATACGTGCTCTAAAGATATCTACGTTGCGATTCACTTCAGCGCGTGCAATTTCGGTTCGCGTTGCCACTTTTATGAGCATGAGCTCGCGTTCAACGTGCGGTGCTTCTGACAGCTCGGCAACGCGCAGTACGTCGATCAGTTTGTTCACCTGCTTAGTGATTTGCTCGGTTACCTTGTCGTCAGCTTGAGTAATAATGGTTAAGCGCGACAAGCTATCGTCGCTCGTAGGAGCGACGCATAGTGAGTCTACATTATAACCACGCTGCGAAAAGACGCCGGCAATTCGAGAAAGCGAGCCTGGAGCATTTTCCATTAATACAGAAATAATACGCCTCATTAGGTGCGCTCCGTTTTACTTAGACGTATATCATCCATAGCGCCATACTTTATTTGCATAGGGTATACGTGCTCGTTTTGATCAACCAAAATATCCATGAATACCAGTCTGTTTTTCTCGGCAAAGCAACGCTCCATGGCCTCGTCTAATTGGTCAAGTTTATCTACCTGAATGCCAATATGCCCATAAGCTTCCGCGAGTTTCACGAAGTCGGGCATTGAGTCCATGTATGAACATGAATGACGACCTTTGTAGTTCATGTCTTGCCATTGTCTTACCATGCCCAAGGCACGGTTATTAAGTGAAATAACCTTAATCGGCAAGTTATACTGCAGGCACGTTGACAGCTCTTGAATATTCATTTGAATACTACCGTCGCCCGTTATGACCACCGAACATGCGTCTGGGAAGGCGAATTGAACGCCCATGGCGGCCGGCAGGCCAAAACCCATAGTGCCTAAACCACCTGAATTAATCCATCGCCGTGGTTTAGCAAAGGGATAATAAAGCGCCGCAAACATTTGGTGCTGACCCACGTCTGAGCTTATATAAGCGTCACCTTTAGTATGCTTATAAACCGCTTCAATCACTCTTTGTGGTTTTATCACCTCAGCGCCCTGTTTGTAGTCTAAACACTTGCGAGCACGCCATTCGTTAATTTGCGCCCACCAGTCTTTAAGCTTCTCTTTTTGGGCCTCAGTATCTACATCTTCCATTCGGTCTAAGAATTGTTTACAAACGACATCTACCGAACCAACCACCGGAATATGCGCCTTCAGGATTTTAGAAATTGATGCAGGGTCAATATCAACGTGAATGATATCAGCATGCGGACAAAATTTATCTACGTTATTGGTCACTCGGTCATCGAAGCGAGCGCCTAATGCGACAATACAGTCAGCGTTGTGCATGCTTTTATTGGCTTCAAGCAGACCGTGCATACCCAACATTCCAACAAACTGCTCATGTACACCTGAGAATGCCCCAAGCCCCATAAGTGTACAGGTAACCGGCGCATTTAACTTTTCTGCTAGCTGTGTCACTAAACCGTCAGCTTCAGCTATAATAGCGCCGCCACCAACATAGATCACCGGACGTTTTGCGCTAAGCATGCACGCAACCGCTTTGGTTATTTGCTTGCTATGCCCCTTAACCGTAGGATTGTAAGAACGCATAGTCACATCGTCAGGAAAAACATAAGGGTGTTTGTCTTGCACGTTTACCAAATCTTTCGGTAAATCAACTACCACAGGGCCCGGACGTCCGGTGTTCGCAATGTAATAAGCTTTTGCAATCGCCATGGGAATATCGGTGGTTTTCTTGACTAAAAAGCTATGTTTTACGATGGGTCTTGAACAACCTACCATATCCGTTTCTTGGAATGCATCTTCACCAATGTGCATTGACGGCACTTGGCCCGACAACACCACCATAGGGACAGAGTCCATATAAGCAGTTGCAATGCCGGTGAGCGTATTTGTAGCGCCTGGGCCTGAGGTTACTAAGACAGTGCCGGTCCTGCCCGTTGCACGAGCATAACCGTCGGCCATGTGTGCTGCACCTTGTTCATGACGTACTAATATGTGTTTTACGTCATCTTGTGCAAACAAAGCATCGTATATATCTAAGACCGCTCCGCCGGGATAACCGAAAACATGCGAAACACCAACTTCTTTTAAGGCTTCTACTACCATAGCAGCGCCTGACATCATCCTCACCAGTATGACTCCTTAATTTATCAATAAATAAGTTCGCAGTGAATATACCTCAGCCTAGGTAAAGAAAAAACCTTAAAAAGGGATATATAACAACAAAGCGAGATATTTATCCCAATATAGCTTTTTTTTAGGATGAACGTAACGTTTAAAGGGGGAATTTACAGATTAACTAGTACTCTATCCTATTAATCGTCGAAATCCACATCCTCATCGTCATCGGTGTGATTTACCAGTTCATTTTGTTCTTGCAGTACTGTTTTTTTCGACCCGTATATACTATCAGTTTTTGGTCGGTTAATACGCTTTTGATACTTTACCCATGCACGCTGCGCGGTGTCCTTAGGTTCTATATCACCAAGCAGTGCCAGCAGTAATGTATCGTCATCACTGCTTTGCGGTTTAATTTGACCACTAACTAAGGCGCTAAAATAACAACCATATGCGACTAAAGCCTTACTCTCTGCAATTGAAAAATCACCTGAGCGGGAGAACCCATAGGGATAGTTTTTAGGGTCGTTGAACACACTTTTCAGCAACTCTTCTTTTGATAATGGTAAATTAGGTATAGTTGTCACCTTGTAATACTCCGATAAGCAAATGTTAAGCCAGTTTCGTAACGATTTAAGCGGCGAATTTGATGCCGCGTTTTCGTCTGCACATTTACGCTTGAATATCGGTGATGTCAACTAAATCATTAACTTTACAGTCCAATAATCTAAAAGCGTGTAAAAGCTTCAAATTTAGGCATAAAAACGCGTTGGCTTGCGCTAGCTTTTTTGTTTTTCAATCCATGCCCAATTCATTTCACACACTATCGGTTCTTCATTGCTCTGGTCAGTTACGGTCACAGGCACCATAATATCGCCTCTTTCGAGTGTCTGCATTTGCTCTATTTGTTCATCGCTTACCCATGCAAGCGCTTTCATTGAACCAACTGAGCGGCGCACATACTTTAGGTTCATCGATTTAATTAAGGGCAGTTTATTACTCGGTAGGTTAAGTCCTACCACAAAACCGGTAGCTGACTCTGCAAGCAATGCCATGGTGGCAGCATGCACCTGACCAATATGATTGCGCACCCTACTGCGGTTCTTTACGAAGAAGGTTACCGTTTGTAAGTCAGTGTCAATAATTTGAATTTTAGTCGTGCCCTCTAGTTTACCTTTGTATCGAAACACTAGTGTAAGTATTGGCAGGGAAAGAGCTTGGAGTATAGCATGAGACTTATAACTATTTTTATAAGCCTATTTGACATTGCAATCGCTTTATTTGCTGTTTGATTTTTGCGCTACAAACAGCACCCGCAACATATGCAGTTGGTCGTAGGAAAGCACTGCGGCCAATTCATCATATACTGGCTTTAGCCGCTCATACCCGCACTTTTCAAACGCCGCTATGCCGGCGATTAAACTGTCTTTAGAAATAGATAATTCGGCCAGCAGTGCTTCATCACCCATAAACTTTTTACCTGCCTGTGCATATTTATACAAGTGCGTATAAATCGTGTTTGTTTTTACTTTATGCTGCTGTGAGAGATCTAACACTGAGGTTCCCGCCATAAATTGCTCTACTATTTCTATGGTTTTAGACGCTAGGACGTTACCGTCTTTTTTCGGACTCGTTGTACTGGTTGCTTTGGCATCATTGCTCACCTCGGTTTTGCCATGCTCGCGGCAGTATTCCACAATAATAGTTAAGAAAATAGCACCGTACTTATCTAGTTTAGCTTGACCAACGCCGTGGATCTTTAACAAGCTGTCGTGAGATTGCGGAAAAAAATGAGCCATCTCATTAAGCGATCGGTCTGCAAAAATAGCATAAGGAGGAACAACCCCCTCATCTGCAAGTTGTTTACGTTTTCTTTTTAGCGCATCAACTAATGCTTGCTCAGGCTCTAATTGTAAAGCGTCTAGATTCGTGGCTTTAGTCTTAGCAGAACCAACTGCGCTAGCTTGCTGCAACAGTGCTAAAAACGGGGCCTTACCTTTCAATACGTCGCCGGCAAGTTGGGTAAGACGCAAACCTCCGTAAATTTCTTCCTGCTCTATTAAGCCTTTAGCAATAAGCTGCCTAGACAGTGTCATCCACTGCTTTTTAGTGAGTTCGCGCCCTATATTGTATGTCGATAGTAAGTTGTGCTGATTTTGCAGTATTTTTTCAGCGTTTGAGCCTCTAAGGACATCGGCAATATAAGAGGCGCCAAAACGCTGCCCTGTGCGATGTATACACGATAAAAACTTTTGCGCGTGCACGGTTAAATCTGATGCTTCCTTGCCTTCATTTAAGCAGTTATCACAGTGCTGACAGTCTTGTGAAATATTTGTCTCGCCAAAATATTGCAACAGTACTATACGCCTGCATTCTTGGCTTTCAGCCAGGGCTAACATGTGTCCTAAATGCATTGTAGCTAAGCGCTTTTGCTGCGCGTCTCGCATTTGGTCAATAAAATAACGGATTTTGCCCGTATCTCCGTAGCCGAACAAGAGCAGACAATCTGCGTTTAGTCCATCGCGCCCTGCCCTGCCAATTTGTTGATAGTAACCTTCAATATTTTTGGGTAAATCGTAGTGAAGCACATAGCGAACATCAGGCTTGTTTATACCCATGCCAAATGCAATGGTAGCTACAATAATATCGACATCGTCATACACAAATTTATGTTGATAGTCGCTGCGCTTTTGACTGTTTAAACCCGCATGATAAGGCAACGCTTTGTAACCATCGTTTTGTAATTTGGTGGCTAATTCGTCAACCCCAGAGCGTGATTGGCAGTAGATAATACCAGACTGCTTAGGATGCTTGTTTATAAATGCTTTAGCTTGTTGGTATGGTTTTTCCTTATGAGCGACCTCTATGTACAAGTTAGGACGATCGAAACTGGCCATAAACTCAGCGTCTTCACTAATTAATAGCTGGCGCTTTATGTCTTCGCGCACTCTTGGCGTTGCAGTTGCGGTAAGCGCTATTACGACCGCTTTAGCAAAGTGCTCAACAAGCTGGTGCAGTTGCCTGTATTCTGGCCTAAACTCGTGCCCCCATTCAGAAATACAATGCGCCTCATCTATAGCAATACAGGCAACATCTACATTTTTCAACACCGAAATGATACTAGACTGCAGCACTGTTTCGGGGGCCAAAAATAACAGCTTTGTGTGGCCACTTACAATACTGTCTAGGTTGTGTTGATATTCTTGTGAGCTAAGAGCGCTATTAAGCACACAGGCACTGACATTGAGCTCCTTAAGCTGCCTTACTTGATCTTGCATGAGTGATATAAGCGGAGATATAACCAAGGTGAGCCCATCAAATACAATACCAGGAAGTTGGTAACATAAAGACTTGCCCCCACCGGTAGGCATAATAGCGAGCGTATTTATGCCATCAAGCACATTTTCTATAATAGGCTGCTGGGACGCTCTGAATTGATCAAAGCCGAATACTTCTTTAAGCGCTTTTTTAGCGGATGCTACCTGAGACATTTTAGTGTTGGACATAGAGCGGTTACACGTTTCCTATCGAAGTTTGTCAGTACGCTCAGCTTCGTAAATGGCTAGCGAAATGTATCTGCAGATCGTAAACCTAATATACAAGGTTACCTGCTACTATGGGTGATGACGGTGTGATGACGTAGTAACGACGGTGTCAAAAACACTAATTGGGCTATGATAGCACAAGCTCTTATTGAATAAACTAAACCAACGGACAGTCTCAAAGCACAGGTAAGCACAACAATATTAGCCACTCTTATCGTGGCAATAATCAACTAAAGCTGGGTAAAACTGGGTAAAGGCTTGGTCAAATTCTTCTTGAGCACTGCTAATAAATTCAATCGACTCTTGCGCAAACTCTACGCGGTGCTTAAGGCGTCTTTCTATTTGAAAAAAAGCACGGTTTACGGCCTCTTTATGTGCATACTCATGCAACCATTGATGGCTCAACAAACCATCTTTCACATCGTTAAATCTGCCATCAATACGCACTTTACTATTCGCAAGCTCACGGTAAAATTGCTTTAGTACGCTGTGAACACAATGTTTACTATACTGTTGCCACCGAAGACTTAATAGATGATCAAAGTAAATATCAATAGTGATGCCCGACATTCTCCGAATACTGATGGGGAACTGTCGTTTTAAGTATTTAACAAGCGTGTGTTGGTCAGTGAAGGTGTCAATCGCGCGATGCAAGCGCACACCATGTTGAAGTTTAAGCGGCAGATGTTGTAAATCACTTCCTTTTACAAAGTCACCTAGAAAATTGCCTAAAAGACTTGTTTGGGTAACGTGAGCTAAATGGATATGCGCTAGGTAATTCATAGGGTGCAAACAGATAAAGGAGGTGAATGATGATTACTATGCTAACGTCTTTCGTGGAAGAAAGAAATTGGAGCGGGAAACGAGATTCGAACTCGCGACCTCGACCTTGGCAAGGTCGCGCTCTACCAACTGAGCTATTCCCGCAATTTGGAGGCGCATTATAGAAAATTTTGCGAGGGGTGCAAGGATTATTTTAATTTTTTTTGAAATAATCATAAAATGAGGAAATATTAGTCATTAGTACTAATACCTCCAGCATAAGTGTCTAAATCTTAAACACTGTCTCACGATAGTATTTCATTTCTTCTATCGATTCTATTATGTCATCTAAGGCCAAATGCACCCCTTTCTTTTTGAATCCTTTCAAAATTTCAGGCTGCCACCTTGCCGTTAGCTCTTTAACGGTGCTAACATCGATATTACGATAATGAAAATAGGCTTCAAGCGTTGGCATATATTTCACTAAAAAGCGACGATCTTGACCAATCGTATTTCCACACAGTGGGGATTTCCCTGCTGGCACATAGTTTTTCAAGAAGTCTATCGTAAGCTGAGATGCTTGAGTGACGTCAACTTCACTTTCTTTACAACGCTGAGTTAAGCCTGTACCACCATGAATATTCACGCACCAGGGATCCATGTTATCAAGAACATCAGCACTTTGATGTATCGCTATCACCGGTCCCGTGGCTATCACGCTTAACTGTGCGTCGGTGACTATTGTGGCAATTTCAAGCACCACGCAGGTGTCAGGGTTAAGCCCTGTCATTTCCATGTCTATCCAGACAAGATTTTGTTCGTTTACCGACATTTAGCTTCCTACTTATTTATACTGATCAAGTCAGTGCACTAGGTTAAATCTACACAACAAGGTATCATGTTGGACAACATTCGCCAATATGCGCCTTTATTTACGTGTCCAAAAAAACAAAGTTATCTAAAAACCAACAGCGGCAAATTGCTAAAAATCGAAGTAAACGTCTTAACACTAATATAACTCATGCTTCAGGCAAACCTGAAGATACCAGCTCGTTAGGCGAATTAATTGATGGCCGCGTCATAAGTCGTTTTGGTAAACAAGCCATTGTAGAAACAACAAGTGCCGATAGAGACCAGCATAAGTGTTATATTCGACGTACTATCAAATCTGTGGTGTGTGGCGATCAGGTCGTATTTAGGCCAAGCACAACGCTTGAGGAACGCGACCGCGGTATTATTGAAGTGGTTATTGACCGTAAAAGCGAGCTTTCGCGCCCAGATTACTACGACGGCTTAAAACCAATTGCCGCAAACATTGACCAAATCATAGTAGTTGGTTCCATTGTACCGGCTTTATCAACGCATATTATAGACCGATATTTAGTGGCCTGTGAGCATGCACGTATCTCCCCTATCATTGTCATTAACAAAGTAGAATTACTCACAAACGAAGCCCTAGTGCAAGTTGAAAAAGACCTTGAGGTGTATACTCAAATTGGCTACCGCGTTATTATGGCTAGCTGTGTTAGTCAAGCAGGGCTAGACGCGCTAAGCAGCGTGCTTAAAGATAAAGTAAACGTGTTGGTAGGCCAAAGTGGCGTGGGCAAATCAAGCCTAATTAACCAATTACTTCCCGACTCGCAAGAAACAGTGGGTGAGGTGTCGGGAAATTCTGGCTTAGGGCAGCACACCACTACCGCAGCAAAACTTATCCCATTCAGCTTAGGCGGCGAACTTATTGATTCACCCGGTGTGCGCGAATTTGGCCTATGGCATTTACCTGTGCAGGACATAACCCAAGGGTTTGTAGAGCTTAGAGAGTACTTGGGGGGCTGTAAGTTTAGCGACTGCACGCATAGGAATGACCCTGGTTGTTTAATTCGCGAAGCGGTAGAGCTCAATAAAATTAATAACGAACGCTATCAAAGTTATCTAAAAATTGTTGATTCCTTAGAGCAGAACCGTCCAACATATATTAAAGAATGAGTGTTTAAGAGCTTGTAAACACTGCCTTAATTTACACCATGTTATACAATGAACAGCTTGAAAATCGGAGATAAATGAGTGATAGACTGGATTAAAGTACGCATACAATATATTTTGCCAAAGCATTTTCTGTCGCGTCTAATCGGCCAACTGGCCGCTGCTGAGGCAGGCGCAGTAACGCAATTTTGTATAAAGCGGTTTATTAAAGTGTATAATATCAATATGAAAGAAGCGCTGCATGAAGACCCTAGTGCTTATAAAAGTTTCAATGATTTTTTTACCCGCGCTCTCAAACGCGATGTTCGCCCAATAATTGAAGGCGACGATATTCTATGCCAACCGGTAGACGGTAACGTGAGTCAGTATGGCGATATAATTGGTGATAAAGTATTTCAAGCAAAAAGCCATTACTATAGCGTAACCACGCTGCTAGGGGGCAAGCCAGAAATAGCTGAGTGCTTTAAAGGCGGCAAGTTTGTCACTATTTACCTTGCACCAAAGGACTACCACAGAATTCATATGCCTATTGCAGGTAAACTTACCGATACCCTGCATGTGCCAGGAGAATTGTTTTCAGTTAATCCCTTAACCGCTCGGAACGTGCCGGGCTTGTTCGCCAGAAATGAACGAGTTGTTACCATTTTCGACACATCCGTGGGTAAAGTTGCGGTAGTATTAGTTGGTGCAACGGTAGTGGCCAGTATTGAAACTGCTTGGGCCGGCAATATTACCCCACCGGCGAGCAAATATGTGCAACATTGGCAGCATAGTCAAGACAATATCACCTTAGAAAAAGGCCAAGAAATGGGGCGCTTCAAATTGGGCTCCACTGTTGTACTATGCTTTGAGTCTGACAAGATTTCATTTAAAGATTTGTCAACAGGTGATGTAACGCGTTTAGGTGAAGCGCTCGCAGTAAAATATAAGCAAAAGAAATAGGAAACATTCTTGAATCCTGTTAAGCGAAGCCTTATTAGTTTGCACTTTACCGTGATGCTACTAGGAGGCACCGCATTATTCTCAAAGCTCATTCCTCTTTCAGCCACTGATATTACGTTTGGACGATCCTTGTTTGGATTTATTGCGCTATTTATTGTGGTGAAACTTAGCGGAGAGTCGCTGAAATTAAATAATAAGAAAGATTATTTTGTTGGCATTGGTTTAGGCATAATAATGGCTGCGCATTGGGTTACTTATTTCGCTGCCATGCAATACGCCTCGGTCTCTGTCGGTATAATCGCACTGTTTACCTTCCCCGTTATTACCGTTTTAATTGGACCTGTATTTGAAAAAATAAGAATATCTTGGCAAGATATCGTTAGTGCACTAGTGGTATTAGTGGGCATTGGTTTTATTGTACCAAGCGCATCGCTAACTAACGATGTGACCTTAGGCGTGATTATTGGCGTGTTTTCGGCGTTTTTGTACGCTGTTCGAAACTTAAGCCACCGTAAATACTTCTCTCATTATTCTGGCTATAAGGCCATGGCCTATCAAATGATGGTGATTTGCCCATGCTTACTGTTTTTCGTGTCAGATGAATTTACCTCGATGAATACCAAAACAGCGCTAATGCTAATATTGCTAGGCACTGTCTTTACCGCACTTCCCCACACTATGGTTGCCAATGCCTTAAAGCATTTGCGCGCCAAAACGTTTTCGCTAGTGGCCTGCATGCAGCCCTTTTATGGTGTTGTATTTGCAATAGTATTATTGAATGAATCGCCCACTTGGCAAACGCTTGTAGGGGGCTTGTTAGTAATTTCAGCTGCAGTATACGAGACAGTGAACGCTCATAAAGAACAAAAAACCTTGAAGGAACAGACGCCTAATAGTTAGTTATATTAGCAAGTCTCTTTAACAGGTTTCACACGTTTTACATTTTTTGCATAAACGTAAGTTGGTAACGTGAGCAATGATAATTAGTAATGCACCTACCGCTATTGTGACAGGCTCATATGCCTCGCCGAACATATGTTTATTCCAATAAATAAGTGCCCCTAAAACAAGCGAATAAATGGGATATAACTGACGGTGATATTGATAAAAACCAATAAATAATGCCGCAAAGCCAACCAGAATAGAGCCGCTTAAAATAACACGTTCAAACCAAGCGTCGGCTACAAAAGAACTGGCAATTAGTGGTGCTAAGGGAATAAGGATTGGCAATAACAAACAATGCAGTGCACAAAGACTCGCGAGCCACACGCCAAGCCGGTCTAGTTTGCCGTTGTTTTTCACAATAATAGTGGGGATATCACTCGACATGCGGGTGCCCGCAAGGCTGTTAGTCATATCCTGTGATTTTATGTCTACTATTTTCAATCGAATAAGCCTGTTGATAAGTCTAAAAGAAGATAAACAATAAAAAGTGAACTTAAGCTATTCAGCCGCTCTTATGATGTTATAGTATAACATTTAAGGCAGAAATGAAATAGTATTGCATTAATTTTTAAGTACTGACCTCCACATATTTGCCAAAAGTTGGTTTACCTTAGCAAGACTTAAGCATCGTTGCTGCTTCTTATTAGTCTCTTGCAAATATTCACTTACCGCAACGAGTCCTATATCACTAGGTAGGTTAGACAATGCCTGCTGTAAGAAGGTAAGCGTTACTGGATAAGGATGAGCAATTAGTAGAGTAGTGAGTGTGCGGCAATATCGAAAATGTAATATTTTTGGGTAGCGAAAGCGCATCAGCAGCCTATGCGCCTGTGTCATCTATTATAATGGCAAGCTGCATTTTTTTTGCTGCACTGGGGCAATGGGAGCAGCGCGCATTAAAATCTTTTCACTAATATGGCTTTCAGGCACAGTCAATATCAGCGCTGAAAAAGCTAGCGCTGTTTCTTCCAGTCTAGGTCTTCATCTTTAATAAAATAAAAAGGAGGTGCTGCCATTAACTGGTTAACGTGGGTTTAATTTAAATGCATATCGGTCTATCCACGCTTTTTTGACGCAAATCAGTGATAGAATTTAAGCACTGCTTGCCATGTTTATTGCCTCTACTTGATAAATGAAGCGCATGATAATTTTTTATCAAAAACGGCTACTGTATTATGCTTGCATACGCTTTATTATCTGCTGTAGATAATCATGAGAACAACCAAAATTTAAGCGGAAACAACTGCTGTCACCGAAGTCTTTGCCGGGCGATGGCCCTACACCCTTATCTTCTATCCACGTTTGTGTGTTATCTACACCTAAGTCGCCAGCGTTAATCCATAGCAAAAATGTAGCTTGAGGTGACACCGCACTTAAACCAGAAATTTCATTTACGGCCTTTACCAAATAATCTCGATTACTGCGCAGGTATGCCAACTGTTGCTTACGCCAGTCATCGCATTCATTGAATGCGGCTTCAACCGCAACTAAACCCAGCACATTTGGCCACGGCACAATCCCGCCCATAGCGTTAACGAAACGGGCTCTTACCTTTGCATTAGGAATAATGGCGAACGAGGTACCCAAGCCGGCTACATTAAAAGTTTTGCTAGCGGCCATCAGCGTAATTGAGCGCTCACTAATGGCGTCTACTGCGCCTGCCGGAATATGTGCAACATCATCTAAAATTAAATCGCAGTGGATTTCATCGCTGCACAATACAACCGAGTGCTCATTGCAAATTGCCGCGATTTTGTCTAACTCTTGTTTTTGTAAAACTGAGCCGACAGGATTCATAGGATTACACAGTAAAAACAATTTGCACTCAGGTTTTGCAGCCTGTTTGGCTAATTCATCAAGATCGAGCGTATAACGGTTATTGTCTAATATAGTGCCTATACACACTTGCTTTAGTCCATTTAAAGCAGGTGCTGCTAAAAGAGGCGGATAATTAGGAGTTTGCACCATAACCGAGTCGCCTGGCTGGCAGTAAGCTTTACACGCCATATTAAATGCAGGCACTACGCCTGGCGTCCACACAATCCAACTTGTTTCTATTTGCCAACCATATTGCGCAGCGCACCAATTAGCAATGGCTTCACTTGCAGGTGTATAGTGCTTAGGTAAGGTATAACCAAGCGCTGAGCCGGCAATACGTTTCGTTAAAGCCTCTGCTATTGGAGGTGCACAAGGGTATTCGGTGTCAGCAATCCAAGCCGGGAGTATGTCGCGCCCTTTGTACTTTTCCCACTTATACGCATAGGAGCCCTCTCGAGAAGGCGTATTGTCAAAATTCATAATTTGGTCTCAGTAGAATATAAAGTAGGCTAGCAGCCACTGTAAAAAATTTAATCAAAATTTAAGGTTACGCTAAATAGACCTAGATGATAAGCGCAAACAATAAAAAACAGCTTTTGATTAAAAAAAGATTACCTTACGGGTGGTGTATCAATGCAGCATTGTTTTATACGGCAGTGGTATTTTACAAGAAAGCGATGCATTGGGAGTGAGAAATAATAATGTTTGTTACTGCAAAAGATTCACGCGCAAGTGAGTGCTTGCGCGTGAATTGTGCTTATTAATATCCTATTTTTTAGCGGGGCGTGAGAAACGCTTGCGTTCGTTTTCGGTTAAAAGTTTTTTACGAATACGAGTGCTTACGGGTGTTACCTCAACTAACTCATCGTCATCAATAAACTCTAAAGCCTGTTCCAATGTGTACACAATTGGCGGCACTAATGTTTGCGCTTCGTCGGTACCTGATGCACGTACGTTAGTTAACTGCTTACCTTTAAGGGCGTTTACCGTTAAATCATTTTCGCGAGAATGGATACCAATTACCATACCTTCATACACTTCAACACCGTGACCAATAAACATGCGACCACGCTCTTGTAGGTTGAAGATAGCGTTAGTAAGCGCTTTGCCGGTCGCGTTGGCGATCAATACACCGTTTTTACGCGAACCAATGTTTCCGCCTTTGTGCGGGCCGTAATGATCAAAGGTGTGATACAACAAACCGGAGCCAGACGTCATTGTCATAAAGTCGGTTTGAAAACCAATTAAGCCACGGCTTGGAATAATAAAGTCTAGGCGTACGCGGCCTTTTCCGTCCATAGACATGTTCGCCATTTCCGCTTTACGTAGGCCAAGCTGTTCCATCATAGTTCCCTGATGTTTTTCTTCAACGTCAACCGTCAGAGTTTCGAATGGTTCAAGCAGTTTCCCGTTTTCTTCCTTAAGAATGACCTCAGGGCGAGAAACGGCTAACTCAAATCCTTCGCGACGCATATTTTCAATTAATATGCCTAAATGTAATTCACCACGTCCTGACACTCTAAATTTATCAGGGTCAGCGGTTTCTTCAACACGCAAAGCAACGTTGTGAATAAGTTCGGTTTGTAAACGCTCTAAAATGTTTCTTGAGGTAACGTACTTACCTTCTTTACCTGCAAACGGCGAAGTGTTTACTTGGAAGGTCATCGTAACGGTTGGTTCATCTACCGATAATGGTTTTAACGCTTCTACTTTGCTTATATCGCACACTGTGTCAGATATTTTAAGTTCGCCTAAGCCGGTAATAGCAACAATATCACCCGCCTCGCCTGACTCTACATCATAACGATCAAGACCTAAGTAGCCTAATACTTTGCTCACTTTAGCGTTACGTTTTTGGCCTTTTGCGTTAACTACGGTGACTTGCTGGTTAACTTTAACAACACCACGAGTAATACGACCTATGCCAATTACACCTACATAAGAGTTGTAGTCTAGCTGAGAAATTTGCATCTGCAGGGGCCCTTCCGGGTCAGCCACTGGCGGTGCTACCTTTGCAACAATGGTTTCAAACAAAGGTGTCATATCGTCGTGTTTAACGTCAGCTTCGTTTGATGCCCAGCCATTAAGAGCTGATGCGTAAACAACATCGAAATCGAGCTGCTCGTCAGTGGCACCTAAATTATCGAACAAATCAAAAACTTGATCTAAAACCCAATTAGGACGAGCGCCCGGTTTGTCTATTTTGTTGAGCACAACAATTGGCTTTAAGCCTTGAGCAAATGCTTTTTGGGTGACGAAGCGAGTTTGCGGCATAGGACCTTCTTGCGCATCTACTAGCAATAGAACGGAATCGGCCATCGACATGACGCGCTCTACTTCACCGCCAAAATCAGCGTGCCCTGGGGTATCGATTATATTAATGCGATAGCCATTCCAGTTTAGAGCGGTATTCTTAGCAAGTATTGTAATGCCGCGTTCTTTTTCAATATCGTTCGAGTCCATCACGCGCTCTTCAGCTATGCCACGACTTTCTAAAGTGCCTGATTGTTGCAGAAGCTTGTCTACCAGTGTAGTTTTACCATGGTCGACGTGCGCTATGATCGCGATATTGCGAATATTTATTACTGACATTACAGATTCTCATTAGGGGCCGCAGACGCAATTTTGTGCGTATTCAGCTCATTGTGATAGTTAAGATGGGCGCGGATTGTACAGATTTATTGGGAAATAAGCGACAAACTTTGCGGTTTTATCATTAAATAATCATTTATAAGGTTTACGCCCCACCTTTGAGGCATACTATAAGCCACGGTATTGTGAATCGTTCAAGGTCTAGTGCACCTTAATTGTGCACTGGACGCATCACAAGCACTACAGTGGTGCATTTTATGCGCTGTAAGGCTAGACGCGGCTCGCTACGACGCTGTTTTCACTGGTCTGTAGATAGTTGTAAAAATGGCACGTTTATCGCTTAACTTGTGATTTGTGCGCCACCAGTTAAATTGTGCAATTAGTCTCAAAGACTGTAATAATAAATAGATGTTTTACTCAGCATTGCAGTACTGGCAATAAAAGTGTGCCTGGTCTGCAAACTCACAATAGTCACGAAACGGGAGTACCTTTATGTCATATGAGTCAGTAATGGAACTGATCAAAGAAACCGAAGCAAAATTTATTGATTTACGCTTCACCGATACCAAAGGCAAAGAGCAGCATGTTTCGATTCCTTCGCATCAAGTTAACGAAGACTTCTTTGAGGAAGGCAAGATGTTCGACGGTTCATCTATTGCAGGTTGGAAAGGCATTAATGAATCTGACATGGTCCTTATGCCTGACCCGTCAACCGCGGTTTTGGACCCATTTGCTGAAGAAACTCAAATTAATATTCGCTGCGATATATTAGAGCCTACTACCATGCAGGGTTATTCACGCGATCCACGTTCTATAGCGCGTCGTGCCGAAGAATATTTAATCTCTACGGGTATTGGTGACAAAGTTTTAGTGGGACCTGAGCCCGAATTTTTTATGTTTGACGATATACGCTTTCATACTGATATGTCTGGTTCGTTCTTCAAAATAGACTCTGAAGAAGCAAAGTGGAACTCGGGCGCCGAATATGAAGGAGGCAACTTAGGACATCGCCCTGGCGTAAAGGGCGGCTACTTCCCGGTACCTCCAGTTGACTCAGGCCATGATATTCGCGCTGCTATGTGTATGGTTATGGAAGAAATGGGCTTAACTGTTGAAGCGCATCACCATGAAGTCGCCACTGCTGGACAAAACGAAATAGCCTGTTTGTTTAACACACTAGTAAAAAAAGCCGACGAAATTCAAATATATAAGTACGTTGTTCATAATGTTGCGCACGCCTATGACAAAACGGCTACTTTTATGCCGAAACCAATTGTGGGCGATAATGGCTCTGGCATGCATGTTCACATGTCAATTAGTAAAGATGGCAAAAATGTGTTTGCGGGTGACACCTACGCCGGCTTGTCTGAAGATTCACTTTTCTTCATCGGTGGCATTATTAAGCATGCTCACGCCATTAATGCATTCACAAATGCATCAACTAACTCTTACAAGCGCTTAGTACCTGGATTCGAAGCCCCGGTTATGTTGGCCTATTCAGCCAGAAACCGCAGTGCATCTATTCGCATACCGTATGTAAACAGTGAAAGAGCACGTCGTATCGAAGTGCGCTTTCCTGACCCTACAGCTAACCCTTATTTGGCTTTCACAGCCCTACTAATGGCGGGTCTCGATGGTATTAAGAATAAATTACACCCAGGCGATGCAGCAGACAAAGATTTATACGATTTACCACCTGAAGAAGCGGCTAACATTCCGAAAGTAGCAGGTTCATTAGAAATTGCACTTGCCGCTTTAAATGAAGACAGAGCTTTCTTAACCGAAGGCGGTGTAATGTCTGACGAAATGATAGACGCTTACATCGCACTCAAATCTGAGGACGTACTAGCGATTAAACAGGCTGTACACCCACTCGAGTTTGATATGTACTACAGCGTATAAAAAATCATCGGTAAAAGTGTTTATGAACTAAGCATTTATTCGTTGATATACGAAGCCTGCAACTGCAGGCTTTTTTTTTAAACGATATCACGTAATATAAGGCAGTAAAGCAATTAAATTAGAAACTACCTGTGAATAAATTAAGGTTTAGTATATTTTCTACTGCAATTTTCGCTGCGTCACTGTTCGTCACAAGCGTGTCACAGTCAGCGAATAACATGAATCAACAAGTTTACAAAACCATTCATAGTGACGGTACGGTTACCATTTCTGATAAAGCCTCTAGCGATGCTGAAGCGATCGTGCTTAGTGCTCCAACGAGCACATTTGAGTCCAACGTCCCTGCGCTCAAACCGCTACTGCAAACTACACAAAAACTGAGTGTAAATTATAAGCTCAGCATATTAAGCCCCCAAAATGATGCGACTATTCGCAGCAACATAGGTGAATTGTCTATAGGCGCTTCTATTGATCCACGTATAGGCGGTTTTTATCGACTGCATATAAACGGTAAAGTACACGAGTCTGCTGCGGGCATGTTCGCGCTTCGCGATATGGAACGGGGCGCATATGAATATTCAGTAAAATTTATTAACAACTCAGGCAAGCTTATTGCATCAAGTGAAGCCAGGAGAGTATATTTACATCAAGCGTCAGCGTTAATTAACTAGTTTTTGTACATTTTATTTAATTAAGAGCTTTAGTACCCTTTTTAGACAACAAAGCGTCGCTGGTCTTGCTGTTTAAATACAGTTTGATGTTTGAATGCGCCATTACGGTGCAATGACTAATTAATTGCCCACGGAGCCACCCTTGATTGACGATCGTTATCACTACGAATTGTTATTAAATTCACTTAAAACAGCCCTCATTTTAGTCAATGATGAATTTGAAGTTAGTTTCGCTAATGAAGCTGCACTCAACTTACTTGAAACTGGTCTTAATCAAATAAGTGAACGTCCGCTAAGCGACTTTTTGGTGGACGACAGTGTCAATCAGCAGCAAATAATAAAAGCATTAGAAAACCAAGATGACTATCGTGAAACGGATGTTGTTATGTGCTTTAGAGATGGGCGCTGCACAACGGTTGATATCAATGCCAATATAATCACGGTAAACGGCCACATTATGGCCTTGTTAGAAATAAACCCTATTGACAAACAGCGAAAAATTAGTCAAGAATCTCAGCAATATGCACAGCAAGTGGCCGCTCGAGAACTTGTACGCGGGCTTGCTCACGAAGTTAAAAATCCCCTAGGGGGTATTCGAGGTGCAGCCCAATTATTGGAGAAAAAGCTATCTGGTGCTGATGACAGAGAGTTTACGCAAATGATCATTGACCAAGCAGATAGGTTGAGTAACTTAGTCGACAGGCTTCTAGGCCCCAATAGTTTGCCACACAAGCGCAAATTTAATTTGCATCAAGTGCTTGATAAAGTACAGTCGGTAATTATAAACGATCTAGCGTTTTCGATAGAGCTTCACCGAGATTATGATCCATCCATTCCTGAATTGTTTGCAGATCCTGATATGCTGCAGCAAGCCATATTGAATATTACTCGTAACGCTTCTCAAGCTCTGCAGGCTCAAGATAAAACCAAAGACTATCGGCCTAGAATTACCTTTAGAACAAGAATAGAACGTCAGTGCGTCATAAAAGGGGTAAGGCACCAATTGAGCGCAAAAATCAGCGTTATTGATAATGGCCCCGGTATACCAAAGAATTTAAAAGACACCCTTTTTTATCCCATGGTAAGCAGTAAACTTCACGGTAGCGGCCTTGGCTTGTCTATCGCTCAAACACTTATTGACCATCATAACGGTAAAATTGATGTGCAAAGTTTTCAGGGCTTTACAGAATTTAATTTATATATCCCTATAATAGATAAAAAAACATCGTTAAATCAACAAAAGGATAAACGTATATGAGTCGCTCGGTATGGATAGTCGATGACGATAGTTCCATTCGCTGGGTCTTAGAAAAGGCCTTTACTGCCGCGAATATAAACTGCCTGTCGTTTGACAACCCTGAAGATTTACTGCTACAAATTCAATCAGGTCAAGCCCCTATGGTAATTGTGTCAGACGTGCGCATGCCGCAAATGGACGGCATGCAATTATTAGAAGAAGTGCATAAACACTTTCCTGATCTTCCCTTTATTATTATGACCGCACATTCTGATTTAGACAGCGCTGTAAATGCATATCGCGGCGGCGCATTTGAATACTTACCTAAACCTTTTGATGTAGATGAAGCTGTCGCGCTTACGCAAAGAGCATTAGACAATGCAAACGATCATACCAGTGACACCAACTTTGAACCACAAGGCCCAGCTAAGGACATTATTGGCGGCGCACCTGCTATGCAGGAAGTATTCAGAGCCATTGGCCGACTATCACGCTCCTCTATTAGCGTATTAATTAATGGGCAATCAGGCACTGGTAAAGAACTCGTCGCGCAAGCCTTGCACAAACATAGCCCAAGAGCAAAACAAGCTTTTGTAGCCTTGAACATGGCCGCGATCCCCACAGAATTAGTTGAGTCAGAGCTATTTGGCCACGAAAAAGGCGCATTTACGGGAGCGCAAAACATGCGAACAGGCCGTTTTGAACAGGCTAATGGCGGCACCTTATTCTTAGATGAAATTGGTGACATGCCCATAGCGGTTCAAACACGATTGTTAAGAGTGTTAGCTGACGGTCAATTTTATCGTGTGGGAGGGCATAATCCAGTGATAGTAGATGTGAGAATTATTGCCGCTACTCACCAAAATTTAGAAGAAAACGTAGCCAACGGTAGTTTCCGCGAAGATTTATACCACCGTTTAAACGTCATTAAGATTCATATTCCAGCACTAAATCAACGTAGAGAAGATATTCCTTTGCTTGCCAAACATTTTTTGGCCAAAGCGGCTAAAGAGCTCGGCGTTGAAATGAAAAATCTAAGTGAACAAGCCGCGTATAAACTTACCGCGACTGAATGGCCGGGCAACGTTCGTCAACTAGAAAATACCTGCCGCTGGCTAACGGTGATGGCCAGCGGTCAAGAAATAAAGCCCAGCGACTTTCCACCAGAACTGTCGGTAGTTAAAGCGCTTGGGCAGAATGAGAAAAGTGAAAATGACTGGAGGATTTTACTGGCCAATTGGGCCGACGAGCAGCTGCTACAGGGCAAAAACGATATCCTCGACAGCGCCCTTTTACATTTTGAGCAAGTGCTGCTAACGCGTGCTTTGCATCACACTCAAGGACATAAGCAAGAAGCTGCTAAACGCCTTGGTTGGGGTCGCAACACCTTGAGCCGTAAGTTGAAAGAATTCAATATTAGCTGAGATAAATCGCGCAGATAATCATGCAGATAATCGCTAGTATTCGATAAATGAGTGCTATATGATCTCCAACCTAACATTCAACAATATCTTAAATGGAACCCATATTGAAAAATTCATCCCTTTTTAGCAGCATTTTCTTTTCGCTGGCTTGCTTACTCACGTCCTCTTATGCCAACGCAACGGTTGTAGAGATAAGAACTAACCTAGGTAATTTTGAAGTTAACTTATATGACAATGAGGCACCTGAGACAGTTGCAAACTTTTTGTCTTACGTAAGAGCAGGCGCTTATGCTAACAACACCGTTCACAGAAGTGTCGATGACTTTATTGTTCAAATGGGCGGGTTTCAATATGCCAGCAGCTTCCCCCCTGCGCCAATTGCAGTAGGTCTACCAGTTATAAACGAGCCGGTGTTATCCAATGTCCGCGGCACGCTTTCTATGGCGAAACTAGGTGGCAACGCAAACAGCGCAACGTCACAATTTTTTGTGAATCTATCTAATAATTCAGGACGCCCTTCTAATCTTGACACACAAAACGGTGGATTTACGGTTTTTGGGCAAGTACTTGACAACGGCATGCAGGTCGTAGACCAAATAGCCAGCTTGCAAACGTTCAATTTTGGAGGCCCTTTTAGCGAACTACCACTTAGCGGCTACAGCAGCACCGACGTTTCAAATAGTATTTTGCCAGACGAAGATAACCTAGTGATCATTGAGGATATTGTAATAAAAGATGGCACTGTACTAAGCAAACCGGGCTTAAACCCTGCTCGTAACACTTTGCTTAGCCCATCTTTACAACAGCCAGACAATAGTAGCTCAGGCGGCGGAAGCTTAGGGATGTTGAGTATTTTGGGACTCGCGTTTTTAGCAAGTCGTAGGCGCATGCTAAGCATCAAAGATTAGACTCAGGCAATGCGCGATAATACCTGCTGACTCAACTGCTGCCAAATCTCATGAGCCTCTGCTAACGCGACCTGTTCGTTCAAAATATTAACGAGGTCCTGTTCTGTAGTTAGTGGGTTTGCCAACACTACTCTAAACACAGTTATTGCTGCACCTTGGTACTGCGGTGCTTCAATACGGGTACGCGATACAAACGATTTACCCGCTTCGCGCTGCTGTTTTTGTATAGAAACAGTGAGCTTGTCTAATTCACTGTTAATATCTTTTACTTGACTTGCCGATGCCTCGCCCATAGCAGACAAATGAGCCGGACGCAGCCTATATGTAAGCAAAGACAAAACAGGTTCAGTAACAAGCTCAAAGTGTTTATGCTGATTAATCAATCTAGCAAAAGTTTGTGCCAAACTAATTGCTTTATCAATAAGCAGTTGGTAACCATTTCGGCCCAAAATATGCAATGAGGAATAAACCGTTAAGGCCATTCCATTTCTAGACCCCTCAAGGGTCGTTGCGCCTAAATCTTTTGAGCCTTCGCGCAGTATGTATTGGGCATGATGGCGCACCGCGTTCGCGTCGTGCGGATTTTTGAATAAAGCCATGCCGGCGCCCACAGGCACGTACATCTGTTTATGCGCGTCTATAGTAACAGAGTCAGAGCGCTCAATACCTTTTAAGATATGCTTGTGCGTATTTGAAAATAGCGTTGCACCGCCCCAAGCTGCATCTACATGAAACCACGTACCCAGTTCTTTAGCCACATCGGCTAGTTCATCGAGTGGATCTACATGGCCCGTTTCGGTGGTACCCGCAATACCCACAATTGCTAACAGCTTGTTACCTTGTGCTTGATATTGGGTACCTAACTTGAGCACACTTTCTGGCGATAAACGTAAATCGCTGTTATCGACCTTTAGCATGTTGTTACGACCAATACCTAATACGTCAACCGCTTTACCCAACGAATAATGCCCACGCTTGGAACATATAAGGCCCAGATTATTAATACTATGGTGCTTATAAGCGGCCATCAGACCCACTTTAGCCACCCCAGCAAAGTCTCTGCTTGGGCCCAACAGCTTATTTCGCGCAACCCAAAGCGCAGTAATGTTAGCAATAGTGCCGCCTGAGCAGAACGCGCCTAATGAATGCTTCGCACTGTGCAAATATTCGCCATAGAAGGCTTCATCGCAGTTGTACACCAAGTTGTGCATCATTCCCAGCGTTTGTCTTTCTAGCGGAGTAAACGCTTTAGATGTTTCAATTTTTACCAAGTTTTGGTTAAGACCCACTAAGAGCTTAGCCAAAGATAATTGAAAATAAGGTAGCGCCGAGGTCATATGGCCAATAAACGTAGGTGAATACGTGTTTACCGAGTGACTGACTAGTTTTTCTAACAGCAGCTCTGCGTGAGTCGAAACAAACTCAGGCTGATCTGGCACTAGGTGTGACATAAAATCTTGTTCAATTTCTTCTAAGGAGGTTTTTTTAGCCACCACATGGCGAGACAAAAAATCTGAAACATTGTCTGACAAATGACGCTCAATTTTAGCCAACGTAGAATCGTCATTTTCTGGCTTAGTAAACACTTTGAACAAATGCTCTAAGCTAACGTCTGCTTTTGACAAATCCAAAACCTCTAAGGTTTATGCAAATAGGGCGAAATATTACCCCATTAGCAATGCATTGACAATTTGTGTAATGCTTAAGTGGTAGATAAATTCACGAAGTGAATTTTGGTGTAGTATAAAACATCGCATTTAGCGCGTAAACAACTAAAGTTATAAGAGATTTTACGGATATCTAATATAAGCAGCAATAAATTAGGATTAAACATGCAAACAAAAACCGTGACAGATGCGTTCTCTATTGGGCAAATAATACCCAGTTAACGCAGCTTATGATTCAGATGAGCGAGGCCTATTGCTCTTGGAAAACGTCATAGCTAAAGGTGTTCATGCTGTTAAAATTAAAGGTACATTAATTACGTGCTTTGAGCAAACAATGGGAAAATAAGCGGCGATTAAAAGCACGCTGACACTCTGCCACAAAAGCGGATGTTATTTAATTGCTGAACATATTAAAGATGGCAACACATAACAAGCGGTATAAAGTTTAGACAGGGTTACTTTTTATCTCGCCCTGAGGAACGTATGACTAATTTAAAACAAGCTTGATTCGACTCCATGTATTTACGCTCAAACGGCGTATATGCTAGCGTACTGCCGTCAATGCTAATCTCACTTATATTGCCGCCTAGCCCATAATACTTAGCCCCCAGCAAACATTCCTCCAAATACAATCGCCAGTTCGAGCGCAGCTCAATGTTAGCAGACACGTTGACAATAACAGGAAATAAAGCTGAGCCATGCCAGCGCTTTCCAATTTGAGATTTCTTTGGATATGGATTCGGATACAAAATAAACTGCTTTGACACTTGCCATATTGGCTTATTTTCTTGTATGTATGTGGCTAGCAAACGCCAAAAGTCGTTTAAATCTGCCTGCAGCAGCAGATAGTTAGGGCCAACACTGTGGGTAGATTCACTACTCGTTTTATTTTTTTTAGCACTTAGTTGCAACGCATAGCTTTTGTGCTTGTCGAGTCGTACTATAGATTTGTCGACCCCAATAACTTTAGTATTTGGATACTGCGCCGCGATATTAATCGTGCTCTCACCAACCCCACAGCCTGCGTCTAATATAAGATCGCCGCTAAACGCGCCCAACCAAGCCAGCATATCGTTAAACGCCACGGCGGTGTGATGGGCAATTGGCCGCTGAAAATCGTTTAATTTGTGCCTCGCAAGTATTTTGTGTAACTCTTCATGCACCTGTGTTTGGTTAGTGCTTATACTACGAGCCTGTGAGGCCTTCATATTGATAGCTTCCGAGTGATTATTATGAGCGTATTCCCACGCCTTTTTTGAGTAATTGATAAACCACACTCAGCAGCGCAATATTAAACACAATTAGCAAGCCAATAGCGGTCCAATGATTCACATCAGATACCCCTAAAAATCCATACCGAAAGCCATTTACCATATACACAATGGGATTAGCTTGACTAACCACTTGCCAAAAATCAGGCAGTAAAGTCAGAGAATAAAACACACCGCCCAAATACGTAAGCGGTGTTAATACAAAGGTGGGAATTACACTAATATCATCAAAATTTTTCGCATAAATACCGTTAATCAGCCCCGCGGTGGCGAATAGTATCGAGGTAAGTACTAAAGTAACCACTATCACAAAGAAGCTATGAATTTTTACATCCACAAAAAACATCGACACACAGGTCACAAGCACTCCTATTATAAGTGCTCTAGCAACACCTCCCCCTACAAAGCCCATAATAACCACCCACGTAGGCACGGGTGCCACAAGAAGCTCTTCAACGTTACGCTGAAACTTAGCACTGAAAAATGAGGACGACACGTTCGAATATGAACTGGTAATAACAGACATCATAATTAGGCCGGGCACAATAAATTCCATGTAGCTAAACCCGCCCATTTCACCAATTCGTTTACCAATCAAATTACCAAATATGACAAAATACAAAGACATTGTTATAGCTGGTGGTACCAAAGTTTGTATCCAAATGCGCAAAAAACGCGTGCATTCTTTAACCCAAATGGTTTTAAGCGCTACAAAATTACGATTAGCTGCTATGTTCATTACGTCGGTTCTCCTTTTGCTATCGGCTCTGTGCTTGGTGTATTGTTGGCCTTAACAAGTTTCACAAATAATTCTTCAAGACGGTTGGCCTTATTGCGCATACTCATAACTTTTATTTTTCGCGCCGAAAACTCTTCAAAGACGACGTTTAGTCCACTGTCTTTAGGAACATCCACTTCAAGCGTCTGATCGTCTATAGCCCTGTGTTCAAATTCTGGAATGTTGATATTCTTTGCGCCAGAGGCTAAATCAAACACGAAAGTTTCGAGGTTTAAGGTTGACAGCAAGGTTTTCATACTGGTATTTTCAACAATCACACCATTGTCGATAATAGCGATATTTCTACACAGCATCTCAGCTTCTTCCAAATAATGGGTGGTCAAAATAATGGTGACACCCTGCTGGTTTATATCTTTTAAAAATGCCCACATTGAGCGGCGCACTTCAATATCAACGCCTGCGGTAGGTTCATCTAAAATGAGCATTTTAGGTTCATGCATCAGCGCTCTTGCTATCATTAGTCTGCGCTTCATCCCGCCCGATAATTCGCGCGCGTTAGCATTTCGTTTGTCCCAAAGTTCCAACTGCTTTAAGTATTTTTCTGCGCGTATTTTGGCTATTTTTCTGGGAACGCCGTAGTACCCTGCTTGATTGACTACAATTTGTAAAAGCGTTTCAAACTGATTGAAGTTAAATTCCTGTGGCACCAGTCCAATGCAGCTCTTAGCAGCAACTTCTTGAGTAACCGAGTCGTTCCCAAACACACTTATAGTGCCTGATGATTTGTTTACTAGTGAGCAAATAATACCGATGGTGGTAGATTTACCTGCGCCATTTGGGCCTAATAAAGCGAAGAAATCGCCCTGCTCAACTTGAAGGTTGATTCCTTTAAGCGCCTTAACGCCTCCTGCATATGTTTTTTCCAAGCCTTGAATATCAAGCGCTTTTTCAGTCGTAGACATGTGTACCTTTATTTGACGATAATGAAGAATATTTACAATCGGACGTATTATGTGACTTAGTCGCCCTGATGCATATTAACATTTTGTTGAGCGGATGTAAGTAAGTGAAATGTGGCTTAAATGACTCAAAGAGTTATTAATTAGAAATCTAGTGGCAAACAGCATCATCCATCTCAGTGGTGCGCACCACGTTAAACGCTTGTTGCCTATTGATAAGGCACTTAAGTCAAAGTGGAAGACATAAACTATGCAACTCAAAACAAGATTACGATATACTTACTATCATGATAAGTAGCTCTGCATAAATTGTCGTCTATACTACTTTAAATAACTACGGAGATAATAAATGGATGATTCAAAATTTGTTGACCCCAGACTCGTGGCTCGAGAGGCTTTATTTCAAAATTTGCATGTTAGCATTTTTGAAACTATGGGATATGTCAGTGCTATTCAAGCTTGTGTTGAAAAGACAGGACATGATATTGACGCAAGTAACCCTGAGTTCGTTCAACTTCTCCGGGATTATGAGGTTACTAAAAATCTGTCAAATATTGAACAATCCGACCTCAAGCAACTTTTTGAAAAGACCGACGGCATTCTTAGGAGCAACAGCAGCGCATTAGCAAACCGCGCGCAGCTCTGTGCCGCCGCCACTAGCGCCTTAAATCACTGGCGCATTCTTTATGAAGTACCCGACGATTTACGAGACACTGATACCGTCACAAAAACATTAAAAATTAAACTTCAACAAACCATGTATACATGGGAATGTATAGTTGACGACTTGAGCGGTGTAAAACTCTATCCCAGAAACACTAATTAAACCTATGTAGTACGCTCAACGCTCATACTTTACTTTTTTGCTTTACTGTGGGTATTAAATTGCGCCACCATCTTTTTCTCGCGTCGTTTCCACATTATTTTAGCTAACTTTTTCATGCTCACCGTAGTGTCTCGCTCATCGACTATTTCAATGCCCAGCAGGCTTTCCAATAAGTCCTCAAGGGTTAAAATACCTTCCAAACCTCCGTATTCGTCTACCACTAACAGCATGTGCACACGCGAATTCAAGAAATGATCAAAGGTGGTTGAAAGCGGCATATCACCAAGCAAAGTTACCAAAGGCTTCGCATAATCAAATAAAGGCTTTTCCTTATCACCGGCCGCCATTGCCAGCAATATATCGGTACGCATTATATATCCGGTAATACTCTCACTTTCATTATTCTCGTAAACAGGCACCCGTGAAAACGCAATGTTCGAATGTTTTTCAACGAACTCGTTCACGAGCATCTTCTCAGGCAGCGAAAAAACCACGGTTCGGTGGGTCATTGCATCTTTTACTTTGCGTTCATGAAGCAGCAACAAATTTTGTAAAAATAGCGCTTCTTGTTCCGCCAATTGGCCTTCTTTTTCAGATAATTCAGCCATTGCCAGTAGTTCACTTCTACTCAAGCCTTTTAAGGGGCTTTCTTCTGTAAATCCACTGGTCAATTTTTGAGACATCAACACAAATGGATAAAGCGCTATAATGAGATATTTAAGGAAAAAAGCCGTTCCGGGTGCAAGTTTCCTCCAATATACCGCGCCTAATGTTTTGGGAATGATTTCAGAAAACACAAGAATTAGCAGTGTGAGGACCGCCGAGATAACACCAATATAAGCGTCGCCAAATACTTTTGCAGCTTGAGCGCCAGCGCCAGCAGCGCCCATGGTATGAGCGACCGTGTTTAAGGTAAGAATTGCAGAAAGCGGCTTATTGATATTAGTTGTTAATTTGTTTAACAACTTGCCCGATGGTTTGTCGTCTTTTTCCAACAACGAAATATAAGCTTGAGATACGCTGAGAATAACGGCTTCTGCAACAGAGCATATAAAAGAAAAAAATAAGGCGATTAGTACATAGATGGCTAATACTAGCATAATATAAAAAACAAATTCTCTAACGGTAGTAGCTACTAGCTTACCACTTTTTCAAACCATGGGCGGCTTATTATTGCGACCTACACATGAAAATAAAAATATAAGCTATGACTAACGCTCAAGGTAATCACATCATACCTAAGCTTAAGATTTACACCAAACGTTTGCAGGCTAAAAAAAAATAAGCCAACACTAATAGGTAAATAGCTATTAAAATCATTACTAAAGTACGAAAAAAAACTTGAAATAAGTTCACGTCAATGTTCCAAGAATACAATAGCAATCTCTTGTTTTTGTTTCCTTTATACTGCTGTTATTGTTATTGCTTTTACACATATTAGAAATATGAGTATAGCGAAGTTTCAAAATATACAGAATATTTTAGATTAGCAAGACCTAACTATCTTTATCAATTATTTTCTGTTTAAAAATATTGGTTCTATTAATAAAAATGCTTAAGTTGACCAAATACGCACTAAGCTTGTATGCTTTGTAAACATAGCAATGGCATTTATACTCAGTATCGAACTGATGCCCTGTTAATTCCTCAACATTCAATATTAGGAGCATTGCATTTTGCAAGAACCAGTGAGCGCTATATTACTAATACAGCAAGCACTTACACCTGTTTTTTTAATTGTAGGCATAGGTACATTATTAAACTCGTTAACGAGTCGTTTAGCAAGAATAGTAGATAGGGTAAGGTGGTTTGATTTGCCCGAGGCCGCGAACTACCAGCACAAGCGCGTAAAAGAATTAAAAGCACTTTCACGCAGAATGAAATGGGCTAATTGGTCGATAAACTTGCTATGTGGCGCGGCGGTACTGGTGTGTATTAACATATTTTTGCTGGTAATTCAGGGCTACTTTGCCACCGTCATTACAGGCTGGATTGTCGGCAGTTTTATTGCAACCCTAGCGCTTCTCGCGCTAGGGCTAATATGTTTTTTTATAGAAGTGAGCATAGCTACAAGCTCATTGAGAGTGTCGGAATCTTTGATTGAGGACGAGTGAATATAATCACTTATAAAAGGCTTCAACGCTTCCTTTTCGCGACATTAGCAGCGGTTGACCTCGGCGATCTAAGGATTTGGGAGACGGTATTTTCACCCAACCTTGGCTTATACAATATTCTTCAACGTTGGTAAGTTCTTTGCTGTTTAAGCGAATACCAATGTTATGTTCGAAAATTTCTGCAATGTAAAATGGACTGCGAGAATTACTTGAAAGGCGATCTGGTAACGCTGGTGGTGCCGTGTTGTCAGTCATATTAGGGACCCAAATTGTATAATAATCCCTTATTATAGACTGAGTGTTTAGAAATGACCAAACAGAAAATAAAGTGTTTGAACCGAATTCCCCCGCTGTCATACTTGTTGTCGTCTTAGCTAATTCCTGTGATAAATACTTGACACAAAAAAGCCGCTAATATAGCGGCTTTTTTATTTCAGAGTAGTTACTACAGTATTTTAGCAACAACACCGGCGCCTACAGTACGGCCACCTTCACGGATTGCAAAGCGTAAGCCTTCATCCATCGCGATTGGAGCAATTAGCTCTACTACGAATTTAAGGTTATCACCAGGCATTACCATTTCTACGCCTTCAGGAAGCTCTACAGCACCTGTTACGTCAGTCGTACGGAAATAAAACTGTGGGCGGTAACCTTTAAAGAATGGCGTATGACGGCCACCTTCGTCTTTGCTTAAGATATACACTTCAGCTTCAAACTTGGTGTGTGGCTTAATTGAACCAGGCTTCGCAAGTACTTGACCACGTTCAACGTCTTCACGCTTAGTACCACGTAATAATATACCTACGTTCTCGCCGGCACGACCTTCGTCAAGCAATTTACGGAACATCTCAACGCCTGTACACGTTGTTTTAACCGTATCTTTTATACCGATTATTTCAACTTCTTCGCCTACTTTAACAATACCTTGTTCAATACGACCTGTTACAACCGTACCACGGCCTGAAATTGAGAACACATCTTCTATTGGTAGAATAAATGGCTTGTCTACGTCACGCTTTGGCTCTGGAATGTAGTTGTCTAGCGCATCTGCTAGTTCAAGAATTTTAGCTTCCCACTTTTCATCGCCTTCAAGGGCTTTGAGTGCTGAGCCTTGAATTACCGGTAAATCATCACCTGGAAAATCATATTCACTAAGAAGCTCACGCACTTCCATTTCTACTAGCTCTAGTAATTCTTCGTCGTCTACCATGTCACATTTGTTCATGAAAACGATCATGTATGGAATACCAACTTGACGACCTAGTAAAATATGCTCACGTGTTTGTGGCATAGGACCGTCGGTAGCAGCCACTACTAATATGCCGCCGTCCATTTGCGCGGCACCGGTGATCATGTTTTTCACATAATCGGCGTGTCCAGGACAATCAACGTGTGCGTAGTGGCGCTTAGGTGTATCATATTCGACGTGTGAGGTATTAATAGTGATACCGCGCTCGCGCTCTTCTGGTGCGTTATCGATTTGGTCAAACGCTGAGGCAGAGCCTCCGTATGTTTTTGCTAGAACTGAACTGATAGCTGCAGTTAGCGTTGTTTTACCATGATCAACGTGGCCAATTGTGCCAACGTTGACGTGCGGTTTCGTACGTTCAAACTTTGCTTTTGCCATTGCTTTTATTTCCTAAGTTTAACGCCCGTTCCAACATTAGACCGGACCAAATTCATCTTTACATGCGAACATCAATAATGGCTTTCGCTACATTACTGGCGACTTCTGCATAATTGTGAAATTCCATTGAATATGACGCCCTGCCCTGCGTTTGTGAACGCAAAGAAGTCGCATAGCCAAACATTTCAGAAAGGGGCACTTTAGCACGCACAATTTTTATGCCTGCAAGGCCATCTTCCATACCATCTACCATTCCTCTGCGGCGGTTAATGTCACCAACAACATCGCCCATCCAATCTTCAGGAGTAGTTACTTCAACTTTCATCATAGGCTCTAACAAAACTGGTTTAGCTTTTGCCGCGCCTTCCTTAAACCCCATAGACGCTGCAATCTTAAACGCCATCTCAGAGGAATCAACATCATGATATGAACCGTCATACAATGTGACTTTAATATCCAGCATAGGATACCCTGCTAGCACGCCATTTTGAAGCTGTTCTTCACAGCCTTTTTTAATTGCGGGGATAAACTCATTTGGTATAGTGGCGCCTACGATATCATTTACAAACTCAAATCCTGCACCCTCTTCTAATGGTTCTATGCGCAGCCATACATGACCAAACTGGCCGCGGCCACCCGACTGACGAACAAACTTTCCTTCAGACTCAACACTGTTGCGAATAGTTTCACGATAAGCCACCTGCGGCTTACCCACGTTGCACATAACATTAAACTCCCGTTTCATGCGCTCTACAATAATGTCTAGGTGTAACTCGCCCATACCAGAGATAATTGTTTGCCCTGATTCGTCGTCTGTGCGTACTTTGAAAGAAGGATCCTCTGCCGCTAATTTACCTAAAGCAACACCCATTTTTTCTTGATCAACTAATGATTTTGGTTCTACTGCAATAGAAATTACTGGGTCAGGAAAATCCATTTTTTCTAAGGTAATAATATGCTGCGGTGAACATAACGTTTCACCTGTTGTGACGTCCTTTAATCCTATGGCCGCTGCAATATCACCGGCATACACTTCTTTAAGTTCAGCTCGATCATTTGCGTGCATTTGTACCATGCGACCTATGCGTTCTTTTTTACCTTTAATAGGATTATAAACAGAATCGCCAGTTTTCATTACGCCAGAGTAAACTCTGAAAAAAGTTAAAGTTCCTACAAATGGATCACTCGCTATTTTGAACGCTAGGGCAGCAAAGGGTTCATTGTCGTCAGAATGACGTTCGGCTTCTGTTTCTTTACCGTCATCGAGTATACCAGTGATAGCTTTTACTTCTGTTGGAGAAGGTAAAAAATCAACAACTGCATCTAGTACCGCTTGAACACCTTTATTTTTGAATGCGGAACCGCAGGTGGCAAGTACAATTTCGTTATTAAGAGTGCGTGCGCGCAAGCCTTGCTTTATTTCTACTTCGCTTAGCTCTTCACCGTTTATGTACTTATCCATTAACTCATCATTAGCTTCAGCGGCGGCCTCTACCATTTCTAAGCGAAACTGTTTAGCTCTTTCAAGATGATCAGCAGGGATATCTTCGTATGTAAAACTTAAACCTTTATCTTCTTCGCTCCAGTTAATTGCCTTCATTTTAATCAGATCAATTACACCCCTGAACGCTTCTTCAGCGCCAATACTTATTTGGATTGGCACGCAATTAGCGCCTAAGCGTTTGCGAATTTGTTTCACTACGCGTTCAAAATCAGCCCCCGCTCTATCCATTTTATTCACAAACACGATACGCGGAACTTCGTATTTGTCGGCTTGACGCCAAACCGTTTCAGACTGTGGTTCAACCCCTGAAGAGGCACAAAAAACGACGACTGCACCGTCTAATACTCTGAGTGAACGCTCGACCTCAATAGTGAAGTCAACGTGTCCAGGGGTGTCTATAATATTTATGCGATGCTGCTCAAATTGCTGCTGCATACCTGACCAAAAGCAAGTAGTTGCAGCAGAGGTAATAGTAATACCGCGTTCTTGTTCTTGCTCCATCCAATCCATTGTGGCCGCACCGTCGTGCACTTCACCTAACTTATGTGAAATACCAGTATAGAAAAGCACACGTTCAGTGGTGGTAGTTTTACCAGCATCTACGTGAGCAACTATGCCTATATTTCGATAGTGATGAATGGGTGTTTGTCGCGCCATTTTGGTTTGGATTCTCTATTAACTATTGTAAAAGAATAAAAGGGGTGAAACATCTGTGGGCTGTTCGTTTTCCACTTCTTTTTTTCTCTCTTTAAAATTGCAAAACAGTCTGCCCTATTCAGGCAGACTGTTACAGTTTCTCTATTGACTTCTTTACTACCAGCGGTAGTGAGCAAATGCTTTGTTAGCTTCTGCCATGCGGTGAACGTCTTCACGTTTCTTAACCGCACTACCTTTGCTGTCTTGCGCATCAATCATTTCTGCAGCTAAACGCTGAGCCATGGATTTTTCGCCACGTTTACGTGCCGCTTCAACCATCCAACGCATACCTAGCGCGTTACGACGTACTGGACGAACTTCTACGGGTACTTGGTACGTAGAACCACCAACACGACGAGATTTAACCTCTACTGTGGGGCGGATGTTGTCTAGCGCGTCTTCAAACACGTCTAAATGTGGTTTGCCGGTTTTTTCAGCAACAATTTCAAGGGCACCGTATACGATTTTTTCAGCGGTCGATTTCTTGCCGTCGAGCATTACGACATTCATAAACTTTGCAAGCAACTCTGATTTAAACTTTGGATCTGGTAGGATTTTTCTTTGACCTACGACTCGTCTTCTTGGCATCTTAATTCTCCGTGGAATTCAGGGGTTTCCCAAAACTCTAATTTAATAGTTTGGCCTTACTAACGGAGAACCGTTAAGACTTCGGCCTTTTTGCGCCGTACTTAGAACGGGCCTGTCTGCGAGCAGTAACACCTGAACAATCCAGCGTACCGCGAACAGTGTGATAACGAACACCTGGTAAATCTTTTACGCGGCCACCGCGGATAAGTACCACACTGTGCTCTTGTAAGTTGTGACCTTCACCACCAATGTATGAAGACACTTCAAAACCGTTTGTTAAGCGAACACGACATACTTTACGCATGGCCGAGTTTGGCTTCTTTGGTGTGGTAGTATATACGCGAGTACATACGCCACGGCGTTGTGGGCAAGCTTGTAAAGCAGCTACGTTAGATTTTTCTACCGGCTTTTTACGGGGTTTACGCACTAACTGGTTAACTGTTGCCATTAACTAGCTCCTGATTATGACTAAAATTTCCGCTGGTTATTAACCATATGACGGATGCTATTTGCAAAAATATAAAACATTGATTTACTTTATAAATTTACTGCTCGGTTACCCTCTTAAAATTATTTAGCCTCGCTTTTTGCACCTCATATAAGGTACTGTAAGCGGTAGAGGCATAAAATTTGGGTCGCGGAATATTATAGATCAAACGCCTAGATGTCAAGTAAATTGAGCTGACATGGGGTCCTTAACTTAGGCAATATTGTAAAATAAAAAATCTAGTATAAAACAGCCGATTATCTTTTTCACATTCCATTTGTAAGCTTTTCATTACTACTGTTGGAGAAACAGGGTGAATCTCACTTTAATTGAAAGCTCCGTAGCCAATAAAAAAGCAAGGACTAGAATCAGACCTTGCTTTTAATGTTGCTGTAATTATTCCAGTAAGTACAAGCCTTACTATAAATGAGGCATCAAAGAATCATATTTCTATGCGTCGTCATTACCTGCATTTAAGGCTTCAGCAAGCTGAGCTTGAGCTTCATCAGCAGATACTGATATAGAAGCTTCTGCTCTTAATGCTGCTTTGCGTGCAGAACGCTTTTGGTGATAAGCAAAACCAGTACCCGCGGGTATTAGTCTACCTACAATTACGTTTTCTTTAAGGCCACGCAATTCATCTTCTTTTCCTTGTACTGCGGCTTCGGTAAGCACACGAGTCGTTTCTTGGAAAGATGCCGCAGAAATAAACGATTCTGTCGACAGCGACGCCTTGGTAATACCCAAAAGCTGTATTTCGTAAGTCGCAGGAATTTTACCTTGCTTTTCAAGTTCGCGGTTAGCAATCTTGACTTGTGCCACTTCAACCTGCTCACCTTCAAGCAAATTGCTGTCACCGGCGTAGGTAATCATACACTTACGTAGCATTTGCCTAATAACGACTTCAATGTGCTTATCGTTAATTTTCACACCCTGCAAACGGTAGACTTCTTGTACTTCGTTAACGATGTAGTTTGCTACTGCACTTACGCCACGTAAACGTAAAATATCATGTGGTGATTCAGGTCCGTCAGAAACAACTTCGCCTTTCTCAACCGACTCACCTTCAAAGACGTTAAGGTGTCGCCATTTCTGGATCATCTCTTCGTAAGCACCATTTGCGTTTAGGCTGACCGTAAGCTTCTGCTTACTATCGGGCTTAGGTGTAATGGTTAAACGCTTCTTGCTCTTAGTTTCGTTACCAAAACCAATAACACCCGAAATCTCTGCCAAAATTGCAGGTTCTTTAGGCTTGCGCGCTTCGAATAAATCAGCAACACGCGGTAGACCACCCGTAATGTCACGGGTTTTCGAACTCTCTTGAGGAATACGCGCTAATACATCACCTTCTTGCGCTGTTTTACCATCAATTGCTTCTATAGTCGTAAAGCTTGGAAGACGAATTTCCTGCAAAGCGCCACCTTCACTTTCGAGTATAAGCTTAGGTTCTTTCGCATTCGCTTTAGACAAATCTTTCACTACAACACGAGCTATACCCGTTAGCTCATCTTGCTGTGTTTCGGTGTTGGTGTCATCAATATCTGCAAATGTGATCTTAGAAACGCGCTCTGTAACAATCGGGTGACTATGTGGTTCCCATGCTGCTACGATGTCGCCTGAGGCAATGCCTGCACTGTCGTCTACCGACAATATAGAACCATATGGCAATTTGTAACGTTCTTTCTCACGACCTTGGTCATCAATAACCGTTAACTCACTTGAACGCGAGACTATTACGATCTTGCCGTCAGTATTACGTACAGTTTTGGCGTTATGCAGTTTCAAGGTACCGGTTGTTTTGACCTGTACGTTGTTTTCTGCCGACGCACGCGATGCCGCCCCACCAATGTGGAAAGTACGCATAGTAAGCTGTGTGCCTGGTTCACCAATTGACTGAGCTGCTATTACACCAACAGATTCACCTGAGCCTACCATGTGTCCGCGCGCTAGGTCACGACCGTAGCAGTTGGCGCATACACCGTGGTCGTTATCACAGGTAATGACCGAGCGTACAATAATTTCATCAACCGAATTCGTTTCAAGCATGTCGACCAAGTGCTCGTCTAGTAAAACGTTACGCTCTACTAAGACAACCGTTTTAGTACCTGGCTTAATTACGTCTACAGCAACTACTCGACCAAGTACACGCTCACGCAATGGCTCAACAACATCACCACCTTCGATAAGCGGCTTCATAATGACACCTTCATAGGTGCCACAGTCGTCATTGGTAATAACCAAATCTTGTGCAACATCAACTAAACGGCGCGTTAAGTAACCTGAGTTCGCTGTTTTAAGCGCGGTGTCGGCTAAACCTTTACGCGCTCCGTGAGTCGATATAAAGTACTGCTGTACGTTTAAACCTTCGCGGAAGTTAGCGATGATGGGTGTCTCAATGATTGAGCCATCTGGTTTAGCCATTAGTCCCCGCATACCTGCTAGCTGACGTATTTGTGCAGGGCTACCACGAGCGCCTGAATCAGCCATCATGTAAACCGAGTTAAACGACTGCTGCTGCTCTTCAACGCCATCACGGTTAATAACAGTTTCTACTTTCAAGTTATCCATCATCGCTTTTGCAACTTCGTCATTGGCACGTGACCAGATATCGATAACTTTGTTGTAGCGTTCACCTGCAGTCACTAAACCAGAATTGAACTGTTCTTGAATCTCAATTACTTCAGCTTCAGCAGCGGCAACAAGTTCTTTCTTCGCCGCTGGAATAACCATGTCATCTATACCAACAGACGCACCCGCAATCATCGCGTAATGAAAGCCGGTATACATTATTTGGTCAGCCGCAATAACGGTGTCTTTCAAACCAAGCGTACGATAGCAAGCATTTAACAACTTAGAAATTTGCTTCTTGCCCATCGCAGTGTTAATAATTTCAAAAGGTAAGCCTTTTGGTAAAATCAACGAGAATATAGCGCGTCCAACGGTAGTATCAGTTAGCGTTATTTTCTCTACTTTGGTGCCGTCTTCAGCAACATCATATTCAGTAATACGGACTTTTACGCGAGCATGCAGTTCAGCATGCTCGGTACGGTACGCTTTTTCAGCTTCGTTGGGACTGGTAAATACCATGCCTTCACCTTTACCGTTGACACGGTCGCGCGTTAGGTAATACAACCCTAATACAACATCTTGTGAGGGGACGATAATTGGCTCACCATTAGCCGGTGACAATATGTTGTTAGTAGACATCATAAGGGCACGTGATTCAAGCTGCGCTTCAATGGTTAACGGTACGTGAACCGCCATTTGGTCGCCATCGAAGTCGGCGTTGTAAGCTGCACATACTAATGGGTGCAATTGAATCGCTTTACCTTCAATTAAGATGGGCTCGAAAGCTTGAATACCAAGTCTGTGAAGCGTGGGTGCGCGGTTAAGTAGCACTGGGTGTTCACGAATAACTTCGTCTAAAACATCCCATACTTCTGGGGCTTCACGTTCTACTAACTTCTTCGCTGCTTTGATAGTAGTGGCTAAACCACGGCCTTCTAATTTGCCGTAAATAAATGGCTTGAATAACTCAAGTGCCATTTTCTTAGGTAGACCACACTGATGTAAACGCAGTGTAGGACCAACGGTAATAACTGAACGGCCAGAGTAATCGACACGCTTGCCTAGTAAGTTTTGACGGAACCGACCCTGCTTACCTTTTATCATGTCAGCAAGTGACTTAAGTGGGCGTTTGTTAGAGCCTGTTATAGCTCTGCCGCGACGGCCGTTGTCGAGCAAGGCGTCAACCGCTTCTTGGAGCATACGTTTTTCGTTGCGCACAATAATGTCGGGCGCAGCTAAGTCTAACAAGCGCTTTAAGCGATTGTTACGGTTAATGACACGGCGATATAAATCGTTCAAGTCAGACGTTGCAAAACGTCCACCGTCTAGCGGAACTAATGGGCGTAATTCTGGTGGTAACACTGGCAAAATTGTTAGAATCATCCACTCAGGTTTGTTGCCCGACTGTTGGAATGATTCTAGCAGCTTTAAACGCTTGGTGATTTTTTTACGTTTCGTTTCAGACGTTACGCTTGGTAATTCTTCGCGCATAGCTGCCACATCAGAATCTACGTTTAGGGCTTTTAGCAGTTCAAATACTGCTTCAGCGCCCATTTTAGCCTCAAACTCGTCTCCATGCTCTTCTAATGAATCAAGATACTCTTCTTCATTTAGCAAGCTTCCTTGAACAAGCTCGGTCATGCCCGGCTCAGTTACTACGTACGATTCAAAATACAACACGCGTTCAATATCACGCAAAGTCATATCAAGCATTAAGCCAATTCTTGAAGGTAGTGATTTTAAGAACCAAATATGTGCCACTGGGCTTGCAAGATCAATGTGACCCATGCGCTCTCTGCGTACTTTGGTTAACGTAACTTCAACGCCACATTTTTCACAAATAACACCGCGGTGTTTTAGACGTTTATACTTTCCACACAGGCATTCATAGTCTTTTACGGGACCAAAAATGCGTGCACAGAATAAACCGTCTCGTTCAGGTTTGAAAGTACGGTAGTTAATTGTTTCAGGTTTTTTAACCTCACCAAACGACCATGAACGGATTTGCTCAGGTGAAGCAAGGCCAATTTTGATATTATCAAATTCTTCGGTCTTGTTTTGCTGCTTAATAAACTTTAATAAGTCTTTCACATTTCTCTCCCAACGGAGTTTGTATTATCAGCCCTTGCTAGTGACTTATTAACCTTAATAACTCACTAACTCGGGCCAACCTGTAGATTTGCTAGGCTTTTTCAAGCACTTGGTAGCGCGGCCTACTGTTCTTCAAGTTCTATGTTAATACCCAATGAACGGATTTCTTTCAACAATACGTTGAACGACTCTGGCATGCCAGGCTCCATTCTATGGTCACCGTCAACAATATTTTTATACATTTTGGTACGACCGTTGACATCATCAGACTTAACAGTAAGCATTTCCTGCAAGGTATAAGCAGCACCGTAAGCTTCAAGAGCCCATACTTCCATCTCACCGAAGCGCTGACCACCAAACTGTGCTTTACCACCAAGAGGCTGCTGTGTAACAAGGCTGTAAGAACCGGTAGAACGAGCATGCATTTTATCGTCTACTAAGTGGTTCAGTTTCAACATATACATGTAACCAACCGTCACTGGGCGTTCAAAAGCACGACCCGTACGACCATCAAACAATGTAATCTGACCCGACTCTGGAATATCAGCTAGCTTCAACATTTCTTTAATTTCGCCTTCATTGGCGCCATCAAAGACGGGTGTTGCTACTGGTACACCTTTACGCAAGTTTTGCGCTAAGCGTTTTACAGCTTCGTCGTCAAAATCGTCAATGTTCACAGCTTGATGCGACTTACCCAGGCTATAAATTTCCTGTAAGAATACACGTAACTTCGCCACTTCCTGCTGCTCTTTAATCATGCGATCAATCTTCACGCCTAAACCATGTGCAGCCATACCCAAATGAGTTTCAAGGATTTGCCCAATGTTCATTCGTGATGGAACACCCAGCGGGTTCAGTACGATGTCTACCGGCGTACCGTCGGCATCGTAAGGCATATCTTCCACAGGTTGAATCGCTGAAATGACACCTTTATTACCGTGACGACCAGCCATTTTATCACCCGGCTGAATGCTACGTTTGACCGCCAAATACACTTTCACAATTTTCAGAACGCCTGGTGCTAAATCATCACCTTGGGTGATTTTGCGACGCTTAGTCTCAAACTTCTTATCGAAGTCATTTTTAATTTCTGAATACTGCTCAGCATTTTGATCAAGTTCGTTTTGTGCATCTTCGTCTTTAAGGGCAATATCGAACCATTTCTCGCGCGGCAAACCATCAAGTCTTGCAGGATCAATATCAAACTTAAGCAGTAAAGCATGTGCACGAGCGAATATGCCGTCTGCAAGAATACCAAACTCATCACCCAAATCTTTTTTGACTTCTCGAAGCTGCATGTCTTCAATTTCAAGCGCACGCTTGTCTTTTTCAACGCCATCGCGAGTAAATACTTGCACGTCAATTACGGTGCCAGTTACTGAATTAGGCACTCGTAAAGAAGTATCTTTAACGTCTGACGCCTTTTCACCAAATATGGCTCTTAGTAACTTCTCTTCTGGGGTAAGCTGTGTTTCGCCTTTTGGCGTTACTTTACCTACTAGTATGTCGCCGCCTTTAACTTCAGCGCCAATATAGACAACACCCGATTCATCTAGTTTTCCTAAGGCAGACTCGCCAACGTTAGGAATATCACCGCTTATTTCTTCAGGACCAAGCTTGGTATCGCGAGCAATACAGCTTAGTTCTTGAATGTGAATAGTGGTAAATCTATCTTCTTCTGCGACGCGTTCAGAAATGAGGATTGAATCTTCAAAGTTATAACCGTTCCAAGGCATAAATGCGATACGCATGTTCTGACCAAGCGCCAACTCACCTAAATCAGTAGAAGGACCATCGGCTAATACGTCACCGCGTACAACCGGCTCGCCAACATTACACGTTGGACGCTGGTTGATGCATGTGTTTTGGTTTGAGCGGGTGTATTTAGTTAGGTTATAAATGTCGATACCGGCTTCGCCAGGCAACGTTTCATCTTCACTAACTTTCACTACAATACGAGAAGCATCAACATAGCTTACCGATCCACCGCGCTTCGCCACAACCGTAACCCCGGAGTCAACCGCAACGGTTTTCTCCATGCCAGTGCCTACTAATGGCTTATCAGCTTTTAGTGTAGGTACGGCTTGACGCTGCATGTTTGAACCCATAAGTGCACGGTTAGCGTCATCGTGTTCTAGGAACGGAATAATACTGGCGGCAATGGATACTATTTGCTGTGGAGAAACGTCCATGTAAGAAATATCTTCTTTTTGCACAAGGATGTTTTCACCACGTTGACGACAAGCGATAAGCAAGTCAACAAGATTATTATTGTCATCAAGTGTAACGTTTGCCTGTGCAATCGCGTACTGACCTTCTTCAATTGCCGATAGATATTCAATATCGTCGGTGACCGCACCTTTAATGACTTTACGATAAGGGGTCTCTAAGAAACCAAAATCGTTTGTTCGGGCAAAGCTTGCAAGTGAGTTGATCAAACCAATATTTGGACCTTCCGGCGTTTCGATTGGACATACACGACCGTAGTGGGTTGGATGTACGTCACGTACTTCAAATCCAGCACGTTCACGAGTTAAACCACCTGGGCCTAAGGCAGAAATACGACGTTTGTGTGTCACTTCTGAAAGCGGGTTGTTTTGATCCATAAACTGCGACAGTTGGCTCGAACCAAAGAACTCTTTAACTGCAGCTGAGATAGGCTTAGCGTTAATAAGATCTTGCGGCATAATCGCATCAAGGTCACCTAAACTTAAACGCTCTTTTACAGCACGTTCGACGCGCACTAAGCCAACACGGAATTGGTTTTCTGCCATTTCGCCAACAGAACGAATTCTGCGGTTACCTAAATGATCTATATCATCAACTTCATCTTTGCCATCACGTATTGTGATTAGCTGCTGCATAACAGCAATAATGTCTTCTTTGCCTAAAATACCCGGGCCAGTTGGCACATCACGACCTAAGCGACGGTTAAACTTCATGCGTCCAACAGCAGATAAATCGTAGCGGTCTTCAGAGAAGAACAAGTTGTCAAATAAGTTTTCAGCGGCGTCTTTGGTAGGTGGTTCGCCAGGACGCATCATGCGATAAATTTCAACCAATGCTTCTAAACGATTGTTAGAGGGGTCGACATTTACTGTACTTGAAATATAAGAGCCATGATCAAGTTCATTAATGTAAAGCGTGTTGAATACTTTTATATCAGCGGCTTTAAGTGCAAGCAACAATTCAAGCGTTAGTTCTTGGTTTGCTTCTGCAACCACTTCACCTGTACTTTCATCTACATAGCTTTTATCTAGTACTTTGCCGACTAAGTATTCTGCTGGAACGACTAATTCTTTTATTTTAGCTTTTTCGAGCGCGCGAGTATGACGTGCCGAAATTCGACGGCCAGCCTCTACTATGACTTCGCCTTTTTTGCCAAGTATATCGAATTGGGCTGTTTCGCCGCGTAAGCGTTCTGGCACCACATCCATCATGTAGTTGTCGCCGTCTATACGCACCGACACTTTATCAAAGAAGCGATCGAGGATTTCTTCTGTGCCCATGTCTAAAGCACGTAATATGATAGTTGCCGGCAGTTTGCGACGACGATCTATACGTACAAACAAATTATCTTTGGGGTCAAATTCAAAATCTAACCAAGAACCACGGTATGGAATGACACGCGCGTTATAGAGTACTTTGCCTGACGAGTGAGTTTTGCCCTTATCGTGATCAAAGAACACACCCGGCGAACGATGCAATTGTGAAACAATAACACGCTCAGTACCGTTAATAACGAATGTACCGTTATTGGTCATTAATGGGATCTCGCCCATATAGACTTCTTGTTCTTTTATATCTTTTACAGTGCCTGCTGCTGCTTCTTTATCAAACAAAACTAGTCTTAATTTGACGCGCAGTGGCGCCGAATAAGTGACACCACGAATTTGACATTCTTTAACGTCAAAAACAGGCTCGCCTAGACGATAAGCTACATACTGTAATTCAGAATTACCTGAATAACTTTTTATTGGAAAAACTGATCGAAATGCAGACTCTAAACCATATTGGCCGTCAAGATCTTGTTCAATAAATTTCTTAAATGAGTCCAGTTGTATTGAGAGAAGGTATGGAATTTCCAATACCTGCGGGCGCTTGCCAAAATCCTTACGGATACGTTTTTTTTCACTATAAGAGTAAACCATGGGTTCCTCAGTCGTCTGATTTAAGACCCAACCTGTTACACGGCTGTCTGGTGGACAGCTTTAAATGTGCAACAAACTTCCAATACCCTTTAACTGCTTGGGTGGTAACTAAAGCTAAGACTCATACGAACAGTATTGATATGCACCACACACAAAATATAAGTTCATAAAATCCAAGCATTGTAACGATACCACGCAAACCATAAATCACAAATAAAGGGAGTAAACTTTGTAATTTACCTGCGCTTATTTTTATTTACACATAGCGCAAAAAGGCTGATGATTAGAAATCATCAGCCTTGACCGTTTTAACGGGTCAGTAGTTAGCAAAAAACTAATTACTTAATTTCAACTGTTGCGCCTGCTTCTTCAAGCGTCGCCTTCAGTGCTTCAGCGTCTGCTTTAGAAACGCCTTCTTTAATCGCCTTAGGAGCTGATTCTACAACATCTTTAGCTTCTTTTAAGCCAAGACCTGTAGCGCTACGTACAGCTTTGATAACACCAACTTTAGCGGCACCAAAGGAAGTAAGAATTACGTCAAATTCTGTTTGCTCTTCCTCTGCTTCTGCTGCTGCTGCTGGGCCAGCTGCTACGGCTACGGCTGCTTGCGCAGACACACCGAATTTTTCTTCAGCTGCTTCAATCAATTCAACTAAGTCCATTACTGGCATTTCAGCGATTGCGTTTAATATATCTTCTTTTGTTAGAGCCATTTCTCTAAACTCCTGGGTATAATGTTAAAAATTCAAATTGCCAAAAACACTAATTATTTAGTGTCTTTGATCGCCGCCAATACGCGTGCAAACTTAGTTGGTATTTCGTTAAGTGTTTGAACAAATTTCCCAACAGGTGCCTTGAAGGTAGCAAGTAACTGTGCCAATGCTTCATCTCTGGTAGGTAACGATGCCACTGCGTCTAATTTCTCTGGACCCAATAAACCATTGCCTAACGTTAATGCCGTTACTTTTAACTTTGGATTTTTCTTCGAGAAGTCTCTAAAAAGACGTGCTGCTGCACCAGGTGCATCAAGAGAAAAACCATAAATTAATTGACCGGTTAACGCAGAATCAATATCTGCAAACTTACTGTCAAACAAGCCACGTTTAGCAAGGGTGTTTCTAATAACTTTTAGATATACACCTTGTTCACGAGCCAGAATGCGAAGAGTAGTTAACTCTCCAACTTCCATACCACGGTATTCAGCGACGGCAACAGATAAAGCACGAGAAGCGACATCGGAAATTTCCGCGACGATTTCTTTTTTTGCTGCTAAGCCTAGTGCCACTGAGTTCACCTCATTTAATTTCTGCTATATTTTGCATTCACATGCATCGAATAACAGGATTACAGATTGATACATTCGTATACTATAAAACTACTCATGTACCGCTCTACGGTGTTCATTTCCCAGAGAGTCTGGGTTGAATTCACCATCTGCGCAGGAACTAATTAAGAACCACATTTACCTTTATAAAAAGAATGTAAAAGATCTCTTACGTCTTTTACTGCAGTTCGCCTGCGGTCTTGGACGGGAGCTTGTATTTACTACATGAACGTTACGAATAAGCTCATATATGTAAATTAGCTCCAACCCACAACCTTTTGTAAAAAGTAGCTTAAACCTGCGTTAGCGAACTTTGGTCAACAGTTAAACCTGCACCCATCGTTGTGCTTAAACTTACCTTTCCAATAAATATGCCTTTGGCAGAACTTGGCTTAGCTTTACGCAAAGCGCTCATCAATGCTTCAAGGTTTTCTTTAATAGCATTTGGCTCAAATGCTATTTTACCAATACTGGCGTGAATTATGCCATTTTTATCATTGCGATATCTAACTTGGCCAGCTTTTGCATTTTTTACAGCGGTGGCCACATCAGGGGTAACAGTGCCGGTTTTAGGGTTAGGCATTAAACCACGAGGACCTAAAATTTGGCCTAATTGACCAACCACACGCATTGCGTCTGGACTAGCCACTACTACATCAAAATTCATTTCGCCTTTTTTAACCAACTCAGCTAAGTCTTCCATACCAACAATGTCAGCACCGGCGGCTTTAGCGGCTTCAACGTTAGCGCCTTGAGTAAACACAGCGACACGTACATCTTTACCAGTGCCGTTAGGTAACACAGTTGCGCCACGAACGTTTTGATCAGATTTACGTGCATCAATGCCAAGGTTTACGGCAACGTCAATACTTTCCGCAAATTTAACGGTTGAAAGCTCTTTTAATAAAGCAATTGCTTCATCAAATTCATATTCTTTAGTGCTACTTACTTTTTCAGCAATGGCACGAGCGCGTTTTGATAATTTAGCCATCGTCTTATCCTTCTACCTTTAAGCCCATACTACGGGCAGAGCCAGCAATCGTTTTACAGGCTGCATCCATATCGGAAGCAGTTAAATCAGGTTCTTTAAGTGTCGCAATTTCTTCTAACTGCGCACGTGTTACCGTACCCACCTTCTCGGTATTAGGACGACCTGACCCACTTTTCACGCCAGCTGCTTTGAGCAGCAAATACGCGGCAGGCGGGGTCTTAGTTTCAAAGGTAAATGAACGATCTTCATATACGGTAATAACGACTGGAACCGGAGCGCCTTTTTCAAGTGCGTCTGTCTTAGCATTGAATGCTTTACAGAATTCCATAATATTTACGCCGTGTTGACCAAGTGCTGGACCAACTGGGGGACTCGGGTTTGCTTTACCTGCAGCAACCTGAAGCTTAATTAAGCCTGAGACTTTCTTCGCCATTGATTTATTTCTCTATTTTGTGGGTATAGCGCCTAAAAGATACAAGAGAATATCTTCTGTAACGGCTTCCCGTATGTAAATTGGGCGCGAATGATATGCTTTTAACAACATAAATGCAACCATGATTTATATGTTTCTAGTTGCGCTTTGTTTTTCAGCTGATTTGCTTTTCAACTGAAAAACATGCATACAAACAGATGCGGAGCTAGTCTATAGTGGAAATTGATTAAAATAAAGGCTTATTCACAGTCTTTTGATTTTAGTAAGTCTAGTACATTAATCTCTTTTTTGTGGGATTGATTGCTGTTTTATCGTAGGACTTCGGCCTATCTTATTTGCGTTTCAAAATCAGCGTTTCTAGCATAAACGTAGTGTTATGATTCTTATGAACAGTAAGAATGCCTATACTTATATCACCCGTGACTTTTATTTGCTGATTAATTTACACTAGTTCCAAAATCACATAGAGCAAGTGCTCGGCCAGTACCACAATTCAATCTGCGCTAGTTTTACTAACACTCATTAAAAATTGACCTCCTGGCGTTATTACATAACGAAGTGCTAAAGCAATATCAGAACTAAGTGTAAAAGCTCGGTTGGCAAAGCCATTTACACATGTTTCATCCTCTATTTTTCCTCTGAAAATTAAAAAATTGTAACAATACATCCGAAATTTAAGATTTGAGAGTATAAGTAAGGAGTGATTCACATGAATTACCAACAAAAAAATTAACCAGTTAAGGAATACACATGAAATTATTAAATATTAAATCTTTGTTTGTCGCAGTTGTTGCCACATTCGCTATCGTAGCAGCTGCACAGGCAAACCACCACGGGACCAAACAGGATATCGTAGACGTTGCTGCGAGTAACCCAGATTTTTCCACACTGGTAGCCGCTGTAAAAGCAGCTGACTTAGTTGATGCTTTGAAAGGTGATGGCCCATTGACGGTATTTGCACCTACAAACGCTGCATTTGCCAAATTACCTGCAGGAACAGTAGAAGATCTTCTAAAGCCAGAAAATAAAGACAAACTTGTGTCAATCCTTACCTATCATGTGGTGGCTGGAAAAGTAATGGCAGCTGACGTGGTTACTGTAGATTCTGCGACCAGCCTTCAGGGTCAGACAATTGATGTGACTGTTGACGGTGATAAAGTAATGGTAAATAACGCGAACGTAGTGGCGACAGACATTGCTGCAAGCAACGGCGTAATCCACGTAATTGATACCGTATTGTTACCAAAGTCATAATTTGTGAATTAGTCAGTTATTTAAGTAATTCTCTTTTATGATTGTTAAGATGTTCAGTAATACATAGAAAAAAAGCTAACGTACGTTA